>CAKVHE010000003.1 GCA_934747885.1 uncultured Clostridia bacterium | reverse complement strand
TGGTGGGTCATCGGGTTAGCGCCAGCGAAGCTGTCGCGAGCGTCGCGCTGTGGCGCTCCACTCCGCAAGTCTAAAAACACTCCGCAGGAGTATTTTTTAACGCCTTGCGCCCCCTCGGGGTTCGAATCCCCAACAAACCTCATACAAAAAATATACCACCGATGTTTCGGTGGTATATTTTTTGGTGGGTCATCGGGGATTCGAACCCCGGACAAACAGATTAAGAGTCTGCTGCTCTACCAGCTGAGCTAATAACCCATACAAAGTACAAAAAACATTATAACATAAATTTGCAAAATTGCAATAATTTTTTATTGTTTTTTTAAAAAATGTGATATAATAAAATTATGAAGAACACAAACAAAAATTTAGTAGCGCTGATTACGGGCGCATCGGGCGATATCGGCAAGGCAATTGCCATAGAGTATGCAAGTCATGGCTACAATTTGGCATTACACTATAACAGTGACGAAAAATCTATAACCAGCTTGATTGCGCTGCTGGCAAAATATAATGTTAAAGTTGTTGCGTATAAAGCAGATTTTGGTAGCCATACAGAAATTGACAAAATGATGTCAAAAATCGGCAAAGACTTTGGTGGGGTAGATGTACTTGTCAACAATGCTGGAAAGGACAAAAAAGGCTTAATTTTTGACGAGGACTACGATTCTATTTTAGATACGCTAAAAACCAACACGGTTGCGCCAATTTACTTAACTAAATTGGCTTTACCTCAAATGATATCCAATCGTGAGGGGCGAATTGTAAACATTTCGTCCATTTATGCTCGCTTTGGTGGAAGTTTTGAATCGGTTTATTCGGCAAGCAAAAGTGCTTTTACTGGTTTTACATCGGCACTGGCTAGCGAACTTAGTGATGCCAATATTTTGGTAAACAACGTCGCACCGGGCGCAATTGATACAAAAATGAATGCAGATTTTAATAAAAAAGAGCAAAAAGAGTTTTTTGCGCGCAGTGGGGTAAAGAGAATGGGGAGTCCTGCTGAGGTGGCAAAAATTGTTTATTTTCTTGGTTCAAAGGACAATACTTATATCAACGGGCAGACGATTTTTGTTGATGGTGGACTAAATTTGTATTAAAATTTGAAAAAATGATAAAATAAATCGAAAATTTTATTGACAAAAAAAAAGATGTGTAGTATACTTAGCAAGTCGACTTTTAAAGGGCTACCCTGCGAAATCGTTTTGCGTGATGCGGGTGTATTTCAATGGTAGAATTTCAGCCTTCCAAGCTGACTACGTGGGTTCGATTCCCATCACCCGCTCCAAAAAATCTTTTTGTAGGATACTTAAGATATAATGGGGTGTCGCCAAGCGGTAAGGCACGAGACTTTGACTCTCGCATTCGTTGGTTCAAATCCAGCCACCCCAGCCAAATCGACATAACCCAAACAATGGGGTGTCGCCAAGTGGTAAGGCATGGGACTCTGACTCCCACATTCGAGGGTTCAAATCCTTCCGCCCCAACCAAGTTCCTTTAGTCTATAACTAATGATTCCAGTTAAACATGTGCCTGTAGCGCAGCTGGATAGAGCAACGCCCTTCTAAGGCGTAGGTCAGGGGTTCGAATCCCTTCAGGCACACCACCCAAACGGGGTTTCGTTAGTAAAATATGGTGGGTGTAGCTCAGTTGGTTAGAGCGCTGGTTTGTGGCACCAGAGGTCGTGGGTTCGACTCCCACTACTCACCCCACATTTTTAAAACTAAATATGGTTCACTAGCTCAGTTGGTAGAGCACAAGACTTTTAATCTTGGGGTCCCGGGTTCGAGCCCCGGGTGAGCCACCAAAAATCGGCAAGTATCGTAGGGTACTTGCCGATTTTTACTTATTCACTTTTCACTTTTCACTCTTAACTCTTCACTAAAATTGCTAGCCGATTTTAAGTTAGAAGTAATAGTTAATAGTGAAGAGGTGAAGGATGCGTTGCTTTGCAACTTAAAAACTATAAGAGTACTTTTCTTTTTTATTTATTAGTTTTTCATTCTTCTTTTAATTACTGGTTTGGCTGTTTTTGAAATATAAATGGTTCCGCCCGCTCGCGCGGTCGGCACTAGTAGACGCACTTTTGCAGCCTTTTTGTTTAAAATGCCCGAAACAGAACGCCCATGTAACAATACTATGGGCAACCTGTTTTGGGCATTTTAATTCAAAAATCCAAGCAAAATTGCTGACGAGCGGGTTTAGAGTTAAAAAAAAATAGTTATATAAATTTTATAAAAAGCCGTTAATTTATTTGACGGCTTTTTAATTTTGTTATAAAATAAGATTGTTAGTAGCAAACTAACACTACCCAAAACCCCAAAAGGAGGAAATTGTAATGGCAATATTAAGTAATGCAAAAGTGGCTGAAAGCCTTATAATTTCAGCATTTTTCTGGGGGGGGGGGGCGCCATTTAGTCGCTAAAAGCGACTGGGCAAACGCTAGTTTAAGGACAGAACAAAACAGCCGAATAAAGGGCGTTTTTGCGCGTTATACAAGGTAAGCAAATTCTTTGCTTATCTCTTTTGCGTTTGCTATAAAATTGCTGACGCAATGCAATTTGTGCTAACGCGCAAGTGGGACGGATAAAACAAAACGAAAGGACAGGAAAAATGAAAAATAGAAACACAACAAAGTTGGTGACAACTATTGTTTCTATGGTAAGTGCATTATGTTTGCTTGCAGTGGGTGTGTTTGCAACACTTACAAATTTTCAAGTGGCAATTGCCAACCAACTTAATTTAAAGTTTGATGCGGTAGAAGGTACGCTTTATGCAACGCGAGTTGGTGATGTTGCAGGCACTGACCGTACCACCAGCAAAGTACTGAGTGAAAGTACCACCGCAACCGATTGGCTAAAAGTGTACGACGGCACAACCACCAAAGGTGTGCAAAATGACGCACTGACCAGCATTCAAGAAAAGGTGGATTTTATCTCTAACGATAAAATTAAAGAAATAGTAAATGGTGGTAGAACTTATGTTGCAATAACTTATTACTTTTACTATGTATTGCCAGAGGGTTCGACATCTAATAATGTAACCCTAACGGCACCGGCAGTAACTGATAAAAATGTGGTTGTTAGTTATTCATACACCAAAGCGACAAACGCCACTCTCCCAACATTTGATAGCGTAACCTCACTAACTGACGGTGGAAGTGTAACCGTAAATGGCGGGGAACACTTGTTCATAAAGGCAGAAGCAAAAGTAGATTTAAGCAAATCTGTAAAGATAGAAACTGTTGATTGGAATTACACCTTAAACTTTGGTATAGCGCCACAACCAATAAAAGCAGATAATGGGGTGTATACAACAGCTGAGCCAATAAATGGCAACTACTATTATTATGTAGAACTAGGCGAATACCCACAAACAGCGGTGGAAGACACAGCGACCGTATCTGCACTAAACGCCCTAGGTGATAGCGCCAAAACAGGTAGAACCTTTACTGTAGGTGCAAGTGACGATAGTGCGCAAACCGCGCATGTGGAATATACCTACAATGGTGCAAAATATGTAAAAGTAGCAAGTGCGGTAGTTCATAGCGGCTCAAAATTTGCTAGTGGCAAAGACTCAAGATTTGCTAGCGGCACAGCACCAACAAAAGGCAACACATATTGGTTTAAGGTAGAACCAATAAAATGGTTTTTACTAGAAGCATATTCAACGACAAAAACTGCATATACTGGTTCAACAACTAATTTAAGAGTAATTAGTGAACAATTATTAACAGCAAATGTAATGTTTGACGCAGACACTAACCCATGGAACACAAGCAACATCCGCGACTGGCTCAACAATTCATTTTACACGAGTGCTTTCAGTGCCAGTGATAAAGGTTACATTAGTAAAAACATTACAAGATATTTTGGAACAAGCGAGCATGCTACCAAAGACGACTATACCGTAACAACAGGTGGCAACACGACCGAAGACAATGTATGGCTAATAAGCTATTATGAAGCAGTTAATACATATTATGGCGCAAACGCTTATCTAAACAAAAAAAGTCGCGCAGCGACACCTACTGATTTTGCGGTTGTTAATAATGTGACTATGTTTTCCAATGGCCGCGGGTACTATTGGCTCCGCTCGGCGGGCAACGCTGCTAATCGTGCATGTCTTGTTAGCAATGTCGGCAGCTTGAGCTACTTCAACAGTGTGTCTGCTACCACCCTCGGCGTGCGTCCGGCATTAACCATCACCTTATAACCAATCTCCAAAAATTCCTACAAACTTTTGGCTTGTAGGAATTTTTTTATCTTCTAAAATATGGCACAAAGTTCATTTGAGCAAACAAAGTGGCGAGGTCGTCGTTATGTTCTTCTTGGCGCCGCTCGGGCAAATTGTTTACACAAAAGAGTTCGCTAATTTGGCTGGTACTTTGCTCATCGGCCAGCAGTAGTTTGTGGTCGTTATAGTAGGTGTCCGCGTCCAAGTTTTCAAGTGTTACGGTAGGTGGACGCTCAAAATCGGCAGGGTTGCCAGTGCGATAACACTCAGTAATAATCGGTTTGAGCATAGTTGTGGTGGTTACCGAACTGGTCAGCGAAGAGTGCAAGCCGCCATCGTTACCACCGGTTGCACCAATCCAACCAAGATAGGTATGTTCAGTGGTGTATGCCACTGTCCATAGGTCTTTTTGTTCGCCGTTTACCGAGTTGGTTCCCGTTTTTGCGGCAATGTGTATACCAAGGCCATTGAGTCTTCTGGCGGTGCCTACGGTGGCGGTAGTTTTTAACATATCCGTAATTAAGTAGTTGGTGCTGTCGCTAACCACTTTGGCTTCTAGCGGAACATTACGATAAACGCTGTTGCCGTCTATTACAATTTCTTTAACAAATCGGGCTTGTTTGTAGTTGCCGTTACTTCCAAAGGTCATATATGCCGTTGCAAGTTCTAGTGGGGTAACGCCATCGGTAAAACCACCAAGTGCAAGCGCCAAATTGTTGTCTTGTTCATTAAATTTTATGCCAAATAGGCTTGCAAATTTTTTGCTATATTCCACGCCCGTTTCGCTTAGTATTTTTACGGCTGGAATATTTAAACTCTTTTCAATTGCTTCCCGCACCGAAACATACCCATAATTCATTTTTGTGGCGTTTTGTGGCTGATAGCCATCAATGTTAATTGGTTCATCCAAAACCAAACTTGCGGGCGAAATTATGCCTTTTTCTATGGCAGGAGCATACACCAAAATTGGCTTGATGCACGAAGCCGGTTGACGGCGAAGGGTGAGTAAATCACTGGCAGAGTTTCCGGCGTAAACCAATATACCGCCACTTGTGTTATCTAGCGCAATAATGGCACTGTCTGGCATTATTCCGTTTTTACTTTTGGTAGTCGCTTCGCTATTCAATTCATTCTCGGCTATGCGTTGCATATCTTCGTCCATAAAAGTATAAATTTCTATTTGCTTGTTACTTGGAAAGTTCTCAAGCCCTAGCAAACTTAGCGCTTCACGCGAGGCAAAGGACAAATATTTTTTGCCAATCTGTTCATTTTTGCTAGGCTCCTTGGCGTCAACCTCGGCTTCCGCGTCGGTTTTTTGTTCTTCGGTAATATATTTTTGCTTGCACATCAGTGAGAGCACAATTTTTGCTTTTTTGCGATTAAGTGACAAATTGTTTATTGGGTTAAATTCGCTAGGCGCCGAAATTAACCCGGCAAGCATTGCACTTTCGCCGAGAGTTAAATCACTAGCCGGTTTATTAAAATAATAGTCACTGGCGGAAGCTAGCCCATAGCAGCCGTTGCCAAAATATATGGTGTTTAGGTATAGTTCCAAAATTTCTTCTTTGGTATATTCCTTTTCAAGGTCGGTGGCAAGTTTTAGTTCGGTTAGTTTGCGGTTTAGGGTTCTATCCGCACCCGTGTGAGTGTTTTTTATTAGTTGCTGCGAAATGGTGGAACCACCTTCAACAATTTTGCCATTTTTAATGTTGCTTTTTAGGGCGCCAAACATACGAATAACGTCGTAGCCGTTATGCTTCCAAAAGCGTTTGTCTTCTTTGGCAATGAAGGCGTTTGTAGTGTAATCGTGTAGCGTGCTTATGGTGATTTTTTCTTGACTAAAGAGCAATTTTTTGCCGTCTAGCGAATAAAAGTTTACTGCACCCGACTTAAGTACCAAACTGGTTTTATCTAGTTGTGCGTCGGCAGTTATAGTCATAAAGCCAACCAAACAAATACTTAGACTAAGAATAAGCACTACCGATAGCGCTGAAAAAAGCACTTTGCAAAATTTTTTGAATTTTGTCGATTTTTGCATATTTCTAGTATGTAACATTTGTAATATTTTATGCGAGTTTGGAATTTTATGTTGAATTTATTTTAAAATTGCGCTATAATCTGTGTTATGGAAAATATTGTCAAAAATTGGAAATATTTCATCCAAACTTTTGGATGTCAAATGAATGTGCACGAAAGCGAAAAAGTGGCTGGCGTGCTAGAAAATCGAGGTCTAACTAAAACGGACAACCTAAGCGAAGCACAAGTGGTGGTTATTAACACTTGCGCTATACGTGAAAATGCCGAAAAAAAGATAGAGAGTTTTATCGGTAACCTAAACGCCCTAAAAAAGGCGGGCAGTTTGCATATTGTTGCGGTGGGCGGTTGTATGACTCAACAAAACGGCAGAGCGGTAGACTTGCACCAAAAATTTCCATTTTTGGATATTATTTTTGGCACACACAACCTAGTAGACTTTGATAAAATGCTTGAAAAGGCTTTGCATCAAAAAAAGTCGGTAATTGAAGTTGTGGAGCAGCGCGACGGCCGCGACTTATCTATGGCAACTCGCACCAGTGGTGTAAACGCATGGGTAAACATTATGCATGGGTGCAACAACTTTTGCACTTATTGTATTGTGCCATATGTTCGTGGTAGAGAAATTTCTAGACCTATGGCGGACATTTTGGACGAGATAAAGGGTTTGCTTGCAGATGGTTACAAACAAATTACGCTATTGGGGCAAAATGTAAATTCGTACGGGAACGATATTCAGTCGCCCGAGGTTTGCTTTGCAAATTTGCTAAAACAAATAGACGCGCTAGACGGCAAGTTTAGGTTGCGCTTTATGACTCCGCACCCAAAAGACTTAACGGACGAGGTTATTGAAGTTATAGCAAACAGCAAACATATTTGTCACGGCTTGCATTTGCCGGTTCAAAGCGGTAGCACTAAGGTGCTTGAAAAAATGAATCGCAAGTACACGCGCGAGCAATATTTAAACCTTGTTAAGCGCATAAAAGCAAAAATAACCGATGTAGAACTAACCACAGATATTATTGTTGGGTTTGCTGGCGAAACTGAGGAAGATTTTGCCCAAACCATGTCACTAATTAAAGAGGTTAGGTATCAACAAATATTTGGCTTTATTTACTCAAGGCGCAAAGGCACGGTTGCAGACAAGTTTGACGGGCAAATTCCGCTAAGTATCAAAAAAGAGCGCTTGGCACGTTTGATAGAAAAAGAGTGCGAAATTGCAAGCGACATATCTGCCTCTTATGTTGGCAAAACCGTAGAAGTTTTGATAGAAGGCACAAACAAAGGAAAATGGGTTGGAACCACCGACCAAAACAAAAATGTACATATAACGGCACCGGCGGGTGCGGAATTTGATAGTTACTTTGGCAAGTTTCTAAAAGTAAAAATAAAGAGTTCCAAACTAACGGTGCTTTATGGAGAAATTATCAATGAGAATGATTGATCAAATTGACCGAAACAAGTTAGCGCCAATGATGCGCCAATATGTTCAAGTAAAAGACAACAACCTAGACAGCATTTTGATGTATCAAGTTGGTGACTTTTATGAGATGTTTTTTGACGATGCGTTAATTGTTTCAAAGGTACTAGAACTAACCCTAACGGGCAAAGAATGTGGACTGGACGAGCGTGCGCCAATGTGTGGCATACCTATGCACGCGGTGGATAACTATGTTTCAAGGCTTATATCTAACGGCTTTAAGGTTGCAATATGTTCGCAAACAACGCTTCCGGGCAAAGAACTGGTTAAGCGAGAAATTGTGCGTATTGTTACACCAGGAACGGTTACCGAAAACCTAGAAGAAAAAGCCAACAACTTTGTTCTGGCGGTTTTTGTTCAGGGTGAAAAATCGGCAATTGCTTTTGCTGATGTCACCACTGGTGAAATGTATGCCAAAGAAACTGACCTTAAAAAACTAGAAGACGATTTGCTAAAAATAAAACCGGCGGAAATTATTTGCAACTCAAACGCCAAAGAATTTGAAAAAAATATGGCATCGTTTAAACTTGGCTTGCTTCCAAGGTTTTATGAAACCAGCGGGTATTGTTACGCCTACGACAAAGCCAAGGCACGCGCCAAAAAGCAATATGGAGTGCAGAGTCTTTCGGTGTTTGATATCCCAGAAGACAATCGCGTGCTAGTTTCGGCGATTGGCGGGCTGCTTGCGTACATAGAAGAAACACAAAAGCGTGTGCTTTCTAGCATAAATAAGGTTGAGTTGATAAAATCCAACCAATTTATGCAACTAGACAATTCGGTAAAGCGCCACCTAGAACTTTTTGAAAATATGACCACCAAAAAGAAGGTCGGTTCGCTCATTGGTTTGCTTGACAAAACCAAAACGGCTATGGGTGGACGCTTGCTCAAAAAATATCTAGACTATCCATTGCAAGACGAAATAAAAATAAATGACCGCCTAGATGGCGTGGAAGACTTGATGTCTAGCGCCATAAAACTTGATGATGTAAAAAGTTTGCTATCTCACATTGCAGATATAGAACGCATAATTGGCAAACTGGCTTTTGGTTCTATCACGCCAAGAGATTTTGAATCACTTGCCGGCAGCACCGTAAAAGCGCTTGAACTAAAACAATACATTCTGGCAAATTACTCGGCAAAACTATTAGTTAGTGAAGCAACGGCCATAAAAGACTTATCCGCAGTGGCAAAAGAAATAAAAGAATGTATTATTGAAAACCCACCAATGTCCACCAAAGATGGCGGCTTTATAAAGGCTGGCTACAATCAACAACTGGACGATTTGCGCAACATAAAAGATGTGGGCGGCAAATGGATTAACCAATTTGAACAAACTCTAAAAGACAGCACGGGTATAAAGAACTTGCGTGTGGCATACAATCGTATTTTTGGTTATTACATCGAAGTTTCAAAATCTCAATTAAATATGGTTCCGATAGATTGGGTTCGCAAACAAACCACCGTTAACGGTGAAAGGTTTATAACCGCTGACCTAAAAGAGATGGAACAAAAAATTCTTACAAGTGAAGTCGATGCGTTAAGGCTCGAAGCCGAACTTTATACAGCCTTAAAGCAACGCACGCTAAATTACTTAAAAGATTTTCAAAGCATTGCCGAAAGTGTGGCTTGCATTGATTGTTTGGCATCACTTGCTACGGTTGCGCAAGAAAACAACTATGTGCGCCCAACCATAAATGCCAAAGTAAACAAAATTGAAATAATAAACGGCAGACACCCGGTAATTGAGCAGATGCTTGGGCAAAATCAATTTGTAGCCAACGATTGCTTGCTAGATAGTGCCGAGGATCGCATAAGCATTATTACCGGCCCAAATATGGCGGGCAAAAGCACCTTTATGCGTCAAGTGGCAGTAATAACATTACTTGCGCATATTGGTTCGTTTGTTCCAGCGGATAAAGCAACTATCTCTATAACGGATAGAATATTTACGCGTATTGGCGCCAGTGACGATCTTGCTTATGGACAAAGTACCTTTATGGTGGAAATGACGGAAGTATCAAATATCTTGCATAATGCAACAGCCAATAGTTTGATACTACTAGATGAAATAGGTCGAGGCACCAGCACCTATGATGGACTATCTATTGCGTGGGCAGTGGTTGAGTATTTGTCCAAGACTATTCCGGCAAAAACTTTGTTTGCAACTCACTATCACGAACTATGTGACCTAGAGGGCAAAATTGCAGGTGTAAAGAATTACCGCGTGCTAATACGTGAATTACCAAACTCAATTGTATTTTTGCACAAAATTGCAAGAGGCAGTGCAAACAAGAGTTTTGGTATTGAGGTTGCAAGTTTGGCTGGTATACCAAAAGAGATTATAGAGCGAGCTAAAACAATACTTGCCATTCAAGAAGCAGCCAATGAGAATGCGACCAAGGTTTCGTTTGATAGTGAGCCGGTCGCATCATCAAAGACCAAACAAAATGTTAACATTACCGAAGTGCTAAACATCTTAGGTGATGTAGATATGGACAACATAACTCCGCTAGTGGCGTTTGCAACGCTTCAAAATTTAGTGGATAAAGTTAAGAAACAATAAGGAGAAAATATGGCAATCAATGTATTAGAGCCAAAGGTCTATAACCTAATTGCTGCGGGTGAGGTTGTAGAAAGACCATCAAGCATAGTAAAAGAGCTTGTAGAGAATAGCATAGATGCAAAAAGTTCGGCAATAACAGTAGAAATTGTTGGCGGCGGGATAAAGTGTATTCGTGTTACGGATAATGGGTGCGGCATTGCTATGGAAGATTTACCAAAGGCGTTTATGCCACACGCAACGTCAAAAATAAAGACCGCTGACGATTTGGTTGCCATTCACACTCTTGGGTTTAGAGGCGAGGCGCTTGCATCTATTGGTGCCGTGGCTGAAGTTACCATAACCAGCAAGCCGGCAGACGCCGAAACTGCGGGAACTATTTCGGCAGTAGGGGGCGTGGTAAGCGCGCCAGAAGTTGCTAGTGCATCAAACGGCACTACTATATGTTCGGAAAACCTATTTTTCAATTTGCCAGCTAGAGCAAAGTTTTTAAAAAAGGAGCGTACCGAAGAAGCGGAAATAACCAATCTTATGGAGCGCTTTATTTTGTGCAACCCATGTTTGGCGTTTAAGTATGTGGCGGACGGCAAGGTGGTGTATCAAAGCACGGGCAAGGGCATTCAAGATGCTATGTATTGTGTGTATGGCAAGGGTGCGGTAGAAGGCACCATGTATGTAGAAAAAGATTTTGACGATATGAAAATTTATGGCTACATAGGCAAACCGACCTTTACCAAACCAAATAGGTCATATCAAACCATAGCGTTAAATCATCGTTATGTAATAAACTCCACCATAGCAAGCGCCATTCATAATGCTTATGGTGAATACTTAATGAAGCGTCAATTCCCATTTTATGTTTTATATATTGATATGGACTTTTCTAAGGTGGATGTAAATGTGCATCCAAACAAGCTTGATGTTAGGTTTGAAGAATCGGGCAAGATTTACTACAAAATTTTTGAAACCATTAACCGCGCATTAAATGGTGCGACCTATTTTGCATCAGCGACAGATAACTTAATTAAGCCACAAATAAAAAAAACCGAAATATTGCCCGAAGATGAGGGTGGTGATAAGGTTATTGAATTAGCCAGCGATGCGCAACTAAGCGAAGCCAAACCAACCATATTGGGTGAAAATAATTCGTTTGATGTGCAAGCAGTACCAATTAACCCAATTATAACCAATTTGTATACCGCGGCGGACAATTCGGCCAGTGCCGAGCAAAGTGAAGAACTTTCGCCGGAGGTTAATGCGGTCAAGCCGGAGGAATTGGAGCAAAAACGCCGTCAACTTTTCGATAGCCTAAAATATTTGCATCAAGAAAGTGACGCTTTTCGTTCAAACGTTAACTTTGGTAGTACTTTGCTAAAAAATCTTGAAACCGTTGCCGGCAAACCAGTAACCGAGGACGATTTAACTCAGGGCTCGTTTACGGCAACCGAAGTTCCACGCATTGTGGGCACAATATTTAATACTTACATAATTTTGGAACATCAAAACAAAATGTTTATGCTAGACCAGCATGCTGGGCATGAGCGTTTGCTTTTTGATAAGTTTTCTAAAGAATTTAATGAGGGCAAAATTGCCACTCAACAACTACTTGTGCCATATTTATTAAATACCAACACTTTGGAAGCGGAATTTCTGCGTGAAAACTTGCAAAACCTGCAAGCGCTAGGCTTTACGGTAGAAGAATTTGGCAAAGAAAGTTTTAGAGTAACAGAGGTACCTTTTGCACTGGCAGAACTCAACTTGAAAGACTTTTTTGACCAAATTCTTGGCGACATAAAAGTTTTACGTCAACAAAAGACTTTGGACTTTATTCGACATCGTATTGCCACTCACGCTTGCAAGTCTGCGGTAAAAGGCGGTGATGAACTATCCACGGACGAAATACATGCCTTACTTGCTGAATTTGATAAGCACAAAACCGTGTTACTTTGCCCTCATGGCAGGCCAATTATTACCATAATTGAGCGTTCGGAAATCGAAAAATGGTTTAGGAGAATAGTATAGTGCAAAAAATAATTTGCGTGCTTGGCGCAACGGGCGTGGGAAAATCGGCGCTTGCAATAACGCTTGCAAAAAAGTTTGACGGCGAAATTGTTTCTGCTGATTCAATGCAAGTATATAAGGGTATGGACATTGGCACCGCAAAGGTTACTGAAAGCGAAATGCAAGGCATTCCACACTATATGTTAAATGTGGCGGATTTAAACGAAAAATTTACTACTGCAGATTGGCTAACTGGCGCAAAAAAAGCAATTGACGAAATTACGCAAAAGGGTAAAGTCCCAATTGTGGTTGGTGGCACCGGACTATACTTTAACAGTTTGCTTTATGACTACAATTTTGCAGGCGAGCAAACAAGCGAAAGTGATCGCGCAAAATATGAGCAAATTTTGGCTGAAAAAGGCGAGGATTATTTGTGGGATATCCTAAACGGACTGGACAAAAATGTGGCAAATTTGGTGCCAAAAACAAAGCATAAAGCGATAATTCGTGCCATTTGTGTGCTAAAAAGTGGCGGAGAGTTTCAAGTACTAGACAAAGACAAAAACTTTGTGTATGATGCGCTAATTATTGGTTTAACTTCCCCGCGCGAAGAACTTTATAAAAGAGTTAACGAAAGAGTGGATAAAATGCTAGATGGTGGGCTAGAAGAAGAGTTTGACGCGCTTGTCAAGGCAGGGCTAAAAGAAAATACTCAACAAGGTTTGGCAATTGGCTACCGCGAATTTTTTGACTACAAACGCGGAAAATATGGCAAAGCTCGTCTAGTGGAACTAATAAAACAGCACTCACGCAATTATGTAAAGCGTCAATACACGTGGTTTAATCATTTAAAAGGCGTGGAGTGGTTTAGTTCGACTGAAACGGAAAAGATAGAACAAATTTGTAAGGAGCATTTATGCAAAAAATAGAAGAAATTGAGCGTGATCTTGCGCTAATGTTTGAAAAAATTGATGATATTGCGTTTAAAAATCAAAAACGCATTTTAAAGGCCTTTGAAGAAAACAAGGTTGGCCTCGAGCATTTTAATGGTTCTTCGGGCTATGGTTATAGCGATCTTGGCAAAGAAAAATTGGCAGGCGTTTATTCTAGCGCGCTTGGCGCCGAAGACGCTATAGTTTCGCCATATTTTACTTGTGGAACTCACACGCTTTCTACGGCACTGTTTGGTATTTTGCGCACGGGCGATTGCGTTCTTTCGGTAACCGGCGGAGTGTATGATAGTTTGCAAAATGCCATTGATGGCGATGGTATTGGAAGTTTAAAGGAATACGGCATAAACTTTTATTACGTTGACTTGCAGGCTGATGGCGACTTTAATTACGATAAAATTAAAGCTGAAATGCTAGCAAAAAAACCAAAACTAATTTATTTGCAACGCTCTAGCGGATATGCCAATCGTGACTGTTTGAGCAACAAAGACATAGAAAAAATTTGTAAATTTGTAAAGTCAGTAGATCCAAAAGTAAAAGTTTTTGTAGATTTTTGTTATGGTACATTTACTGAAGAAAAATCACCGCTAGAAGTGGGCGCCGACATTATTGTTGATTCGCTTAACAAAAACCCTGGTGGAGGCATTGTTTCCAACGGCGGTTATGTTGCCGGAAACAAAGAACTTATTGAAAAAATTGCACATAGACTATATGGTGTTGGTTTGGGCGCCGAAGTTGGGGCATATAGCGCTGGATACCGAGAATTATTTCAAGGCTTTTTTATGGCGCCAAGTGTTGTGGCTGGCGCGCTAAAAGGTCAACTTTTGGTCGGCAAAGTGCTTGAAAAAATGGGCATTGCGTCCTATCCAACAACCGACAAGTTGCCACTTGACTTAATTAGACGCATTGAATTTAAAGACCGCAAAAAAATGATAAAATTTATTCAGTGCGTGCAAAAATATTCGCCGGTAGATGCTTACGCAGTGCCGGAGCCAAGCGATATGCCCGGCTATGATGATCCAGTTATTATGGCAGCGGGGTGTTTCGTGCAAGGCTCGTCTATGGAAATGAGCGCCGATGGACCACTGCGTGCACCATTTACTGCCTATTTCCAAGGCGGAATTTCGTACTACCAAATAAAAGCCTTTGCCGAGGCGTATGCCAACACGCTGGAGAAATGATACTGCTCAGTTAAAAAAATTTTTGTTAAAATCATCAAATTGCTAGTGAGCAAGTTTGGAGTTGGAAAGAAATATTAGTTATATAAAATTTTATAAAAAGCCGTTAATTTGTTTGACAGCTTTTTGTTTTTATTATAAAATAAAATTGTTAGTAGCAAACTAACACCACCCAAAACTAATGAAAAGGAGGAAATTATAATGGCAATAGTAAGTAATGTAAAAGTGGCTAAAAGCCTTATAATTCCTACAGTTTCATGGGGGGGGGGGCGCCATTTAGTCGCTAAAAGCGTACTAGAAGATAGCAAAGCTGAGGCAACGGTCCAACGCCCAAATTTGCGGTATTTTTGACTTAAATAAAGGTAACCAAAAGTGATTTTAGTTGCCCATTTCCCATTGCCTGCGTTTTGCAACGCAATAAGCCCAAAAGGCTTATGCAAAAGGCTAGCGCCTACTCAGTTCACGCTTTGAGCGAGAGTGAATAGGTAATAGCAAAGAAATAAACAGACAAGGAGAAACTTATGAAGAGAAACACAGCAAAAACAAAGTTAATTGCCACCATAATTTCTATAGTAAGTGCATTATGTTTGCTTGCAGTGGGTGTGTTTGCAACACTTACAAATTTTCAAGTGGCGATTGCCAACCAGCTTAGCTTAAAGTTTGATGCGGTAGAAGGCACGCTATATGCAACTCGTTTGGGTGATGTAGCAGGCACTGACCGTACCACCAGCAAGGTACTTAGTGAAAGCAGTACGGCTACTGATTGGCTAAAAGTGTATGACGGCACCACCACTGAAGGTGTGCAAAATGACGCACTGACCAGCATACAAGAAAAGGTAGACTTTATTTCAAACGACGCAATAAAAGCAAAAGTTAATGCCGGCACAACCAGCATAGCAATAACTTACTATTTTTACTATACCTTGCCAACCAACGCAGTATCTAACGATGTCGTATTAACGGCGCCAGCAGTGGCAGATAGCAATGTTGCGGTTACTTATTCGTATGTAAAAGGCACGGGGGCAACTTTGCCGGACTTTACGAGCGGAACAGTGCTAACAAACGGAGAAACGGTACAAGTAGCCGGTGGTGAACACTTATTTATTAAAGCCGAAGCAAAAGTAGATTTGAGCAAATCAGTAAAAATAGAAAATGCGAATTGGAATTTTACTCTCAATTTTCGTATTAGCCAATATACACTAAAAGGTAACATGTTAACCTTTAATGCTGTATCTGGTGCCGAAACCTATGAAGTATGGGCAAAAGAAACCACCACAAGTGGTGCATCACTTTTGGCGCAAACAAGCGTGGTAGGTGATACTGATGCCACTCTTGGCATATTAAAGAAAATTTTGAATAAAGATACCACAAGCCTTGATTTAAAGTCGGCACTTGCTGGATTGAATAGTGGTGCTTATTTGATAACGGTTTTGCCAAAGAACGCAAGTGGTGTGGAAATTGCCGGAAGCAGAGTGGCGGTGAAGTATACGCTTGTTGTTCCAAAACTAATTACCTTGACGTTTAGGTGTATGGAGGAGCATACCCTAAGTGGGGGGGGAATTAACAGAGTTACTCAAAATGGTACTGAAATAACGTCATTGGAAGTGGAAAGTGGCTTAACACTAAAACAGATTTTGGCAAATTATAGCTTAACATTGGAATCTGGACATGGTAACATTACGGCATCATACTTTGATGGTTTTTATTCTAAATATTGGGACAAAGGAACTAATTTAAATATCACTTTTACAGAAAATACAACTATAACATTTTTTTATGCACCTTGTCTTGAAGTTAATACCGAAATAACCGTATACGACGAAAAGAAGAAAAAATATGTAAACAAAAAATTAAAAGATATTACTTACAGCGACCTAATTTTGGTATGGAACTTTGACAAAGGCGACTTTGACCTAGCAAAACCACTATGGATAAGCAACACCAAAAAGGCAACATCTTACACGGTGGTAGAATTTAGTGATGGCACCAGCGTTAAGTTTGTTGGTCCAGACGAAACCAAACGCCATCGTATCTTTAATGTGGATACCGGAACTTTTGAATACATTGGCATAAATACAAAAGTTGGCACTCGTACCTTTAATAGCAAAGGCGAGGTTGTAACAATAACAAAATTAACTAATAGAGAAGAGCAAGTAGAATTTGCAAACCTAATTACTTACTATCACTTTAACTGCTTCGCAAATGGCATATTAACTTCTTGCAGATTAAATAATTTGTACGAAATAAAAGATATGAAGTATGTAAAAGACAATAGAACGCTTGCAAGTAGAAAAGATTACTTAGGTGTTCCAGACGAGTATTATTATGGCTTGCGTTTGTCTGAACAACTATTTACCGACAAGGCAAATACCGGCGATACAAGATTTAGTAGTTTGCATGAATATGTTGAACAGTTAATGGCTACCGCTAAGCAAAAATAAAACCTTATAAAACAAAAGCACTCCGTTTGGAGTGCTTTTTCTTTAAAATTTTACATCAATTAAAAACTCTTTGCCGTTAAGATAAGTTAAAGGGGTAGGTAGGTTGTTTAGTTTTAGGTAATAGCAACACAAATTCTGTGTATTTTCCTTTAACGCGGAATTCGCCTTATTTAAGCCGTATTTGCCGTCGCCCACAATAGGAAACCCTAAATGCGCCAAATGCGCCCTAATTTGGTGCGTTTTGCCCGTAAAAAGACCTACCTCTACCAGTGAAGTGCTTGTTTTTTTGTCCGTGCTAACAAGTTTGAAACTTGTTTTTATTGTCACGCTGTTTTTTGTTGGTTTGTCATAAATTTTAACCAAGGCAGATTTTGCGTCTTTTACCAAGTTGGCGGTAAAAACTCTGCCATCAAAATTAGCGGGAATACCCACAACTCTTGCCATATATTTTTTGGTAATGCCGCCATCTTTAAATGAGGCAAGCAGGCTTTGTTCGCTTTGCTTGTTTTTGGCAAAAATTACCAAGCCTTTGGTGTTGCGATCCAATCTATGCACCGGAATAACATTTCCAATAAGCCCTTCAAGCCCAAGTACGCCCGTAATTTCAATACCACTTGCCTTGTTTACCACCAAGATGTTTTCGTCTTCAAAAACGGTAGTATACTTTGGCGCCGGCAAGGTTTTGGTATAAATAAGTACTTTGTCGCCCGGTTTAAGCGCTATGTTTGTGTTAACTTTTTCACCGTTAACTCTAATGTCTTTTTGCTTAATTATTTCATTTGCTTTTGCATAGCCAAAGCCGTTTAGTTGCATTAAGTCAATTAAATTTATTGCATTGTTTGCTACAGTTTCCAATTTTTCCATAGTTGTCCTTAAAAGCGATAGGGAAGTCTACCGTTAATTTTGTCTATCCAATTTATATATTTTAGTCCATTTATGCCGTTTGTGTTTTTTAATCGGTAAACGGCGCCGCCACGCATCCAAAGTTGCAAACTGCATGCGCCTTCAACTGCCGAACCAATTATGTCTTGAATTGGCAAAACAATAGGCTCACGGTTGTTGCTGGCAGGTTCAAGCACTAGTTTGGTAGAATAGGCACTTAGGTTAAATTTGCCTAAAATCTCGCTATAATACTTATCTTTTTTTAGTTGCACTTCCCAGTTTTTGTCTTCAAAAACTGGGGAAGTATCATATTTGTGCGCGTCAACTTTTAGTAATAATTGTTTTTGGTGGTGGTCACATTCTGTTAGCGTTTTTAGCGCACAATTTTGCAAATATCCAAACTCATCATAGTGGGCATGCAAGTCGCAATTTGAGCACATAACGTCGTTATTTTTACCATAAACAGTACAAAAACTTCCGCAGTTTGGGCAAGCATAAAGCAAACTTTCTATGGTTTCTGCGCGGGCAGGTGCTTTGTATTTTATTTTCTTTTGCTTTTGTATCTCATAAGCATTTACTCTTAGCCCGTTTACAATTTCCGCGTATATTTCGTCTACACTTAGGCGGTTTAAGTCTTCCACGCTCAAAATTTTGCTTGGCTCGCCCCAAATTTTGCCTCTGCGTTTAATTTTTGACCATCGTGGAGAAGACAAGTACCCACCCTTAATGTTGAACAAAACAACGGGCACGCCCAGTTTTTTGCAGAGTTTTGCGGTTGAGGGCTTTATCCAAGAATTTTCACCCGCAAAAGATTTGTTGCCTTCGGGGAACATACCAACCGCGCCACCTTGATGAATTACTTCAAAAATGTTTCGTGTGGTTTCGGCATCAACGCTAGATTTGGTAATGGGAATAGGTGCCACTAAATGTTTTATTAGTTTGCCTACCTTTAAGCTAGAAACATGATCACTCATAACAAAATATATTGGGCATGAAAAGGCTTTTGCAACAAAAAATGGGTCAAAGTCTAGAGTGTGATTGCATAGCACCAAAAAGGGTGGCTTGATTTTTACTTTTTTGCACTTATATCTAAATTTAATGTCCAAGTATAAATTGATAATTGGGGAAGCAATTATATTTACAATTTTGTGACGACGTTTTATTTTCATTTTTGTACCGCTTTTTCTTTATTTACTTTAATAATAACCGTTTGTGTCGTCATTTACAACAAAAATTACTCAAATGGGTTAAAAAAAGTTGTAAAAACTTTAAAAAATATGTTATTATAGAACAAAACTAGAAGTTTAGGAGAGTAAAATGGATTTATTTAAAAAATGTAGAGAATTTACTACAGCAAACGAGTATAAAGAAAAAGGCATTTATCCATACTTTCACGCATTGGACACCAAGCAAGATATTGTGGTTGAAATGGAAGGCAAACGTGAAATTATGATTGGCTCAAACAACTATCTTGGCTTAACATCCAATCCAGAAGTTATAGAAGCCGTTGTAGAAGCAGTTAAAAAGTATGGTACCGGTTGTAGCGGTAGCCGTTTTTTAAATGGTACTCTTGCAATGCACTTAGAAATGGAAAAAGAACTTGCCGAATTTATGGGCAAAGAAGATTGCATCACCATGAGCACCGGTTTTCAAACCAACCTTGGTGTAATTAGCGCAATTGCTGGCAGACATGATGTTGTTGTGTGTGACAAAGAAAATCACGCATCAATTTATGACGCAATCAAACTTTCGTATGCTGATATGATTAGATATAAGCACAACGATATGGAAGATTTAGAAGAAAAGTTAAAAAATATCCCAGCCGATAAGGGTATTTTGATTGTTACCGATGGCGTATTTTCAATGAGTGGTGACATCTGCAATTTGCCAAAACTCGTTGAATTAAAGAAAAAGTACGGCGCAAGACTTATGGTTGATGATGCTCATGCGCTTGGCATCTTGGGCGAAAAGGGCCGAGGTACGGCTGAATACTTTGGACTAGAAGATGATGTTGACCTTATTGCGGGCACCTTCTCAAAATCTTTGGCTTCGCTTGGTGGTTACTGCGTTGGTACTCACGAAGCAATTGATTATATCCGTCACAACAGTCGTCCGTTTATTTTTTCGGCATCTATTCCTCCAACGGCAGTAGCAGCTGTTCGCAAATCTCTTGAAATTATAAAGCGCGAACCAGAACGCCGTAAAAATCTATTGGAAATTACGGAATATATGCGTGAAAACTTGCGCGCTCGCGGTATTCGTATTAAGGATGCAAAAACACCAATTATTGCAATTTATACCTACGATCCAGAAGTTACTCTTGCAGTATGCAAACGCTTATTTGAAGAAGGCGTATATGTTAACCCAGTTTTGCCACCAGCAACTCCAGTTGGCGAATGCTTAATTCGTACTTCATATACCGCAACTCACACCAAAGAACTTATGGATGAAGCCGCCGATATCATTTTAAAAGTTTTCAAAGAATTTGATTTGGCTTAGCGGGGGCGCTCCAACAAAGATATAAAGTATGTAAAAGACAATAGAACGCTTGCAATAAGCAAAAATAAAATCTACCCAACAAAAAACTCCACAATTCATTGTGGAGTTTTTGATGTTTATATAGAATAAATTGTGGTTAAAACTTGCGAATTAAACCAACAACCACGCCCAAGATGTCGCAAGTGTCGCAATAAATTGGGCTTAAAAAATCGTTTTCGGGTTGCAAGCGAATTTGGTTTGCTTCTTTAAAAAAGCGTTTTACTGTTGCGCTATCTTCAAGCAAAGCAACAACAATTTCACCATTTTGTGCAGTGTTTTGCTTTTTTACAATAATTTTGTCGCCATCCAAAATACCTGAATTTATCATTGAATCACCAGCAACTTTTAATATAAACAAGTCATCATTAGAAAAGTAGTTGCGGGGAAGACAAATAGATTCTTCAATGTTTTCCGTGGCCAAAATTGGTACGCCGGCAGCAACTTTGCCCACCACCGGAACTTCAACAATATTGTCAAGGTTGATGGTTTGGGCAGGTGCGTTGTTTTTTGCACCGATAATGCTAGAACGTGTTACGCCTACAATTTCTATAGCGCGGTTTTTTGAGCCTTTGCGTTTGATAAAACCTTTTTCTTCTAGTTTGTTCAAGTAGTATTGTGCGGTTGCCGAAGAACTAACGTTAATTTCTTGGCAAATTTCACGCACCGTTGGCGGATAGCCATTTTCGTCACTAAATGTGATGATAAAATCTAGAACTTTTTGCAATTTATCTCCGCTGCGTTTTGGCATAGTAAAAAACCTCTTTAAAATCTTTTTAGACATTATAGCACATATGTTTTAATTTGTAAACATATGTTTGCAATTTTTTTAAAATTTTCATTGATTTTTTTTGCTTTCGGTGCTAAAATATCTGCCGATAGGAGGGAATATGAAAGACCGTAAATTTAAAGATTTATATACCGGCGACTTAGGTGCGCCAAAACATAATAACTGTGATGACGATTGCGAATGTGGTTGTCATGACGGTGCAGAATTTGACTGCGAGTGTGACGATGACTGCGAATGCGGTTGTCATGACGGTGCAGAATGTGACTGCGAGTGCGACGATGACTGCGAATGCGGTTGTCATGACGGTGCAGAATGTGACTGCGAGTGTGACGATGACTGCGAATGTGGTTGCCACGAAAACGCTCATCATGCACAAGATTGTGACTGTGACGACTACGATTGCGGTGACGATACTTGTGATTTGGACCCAACAAAAATTTGTGACAACTGTGGACAATGTCTTGAATTTGTCAACGTAGATGAAAAGGGTTATGCTTCAATTGGAATTGATGGTGTTAGCGTTGAAGGTGTCACTCTAGACGATCTTTACCACATGTATGGTTTGGATAAAGACGAAGAATAATTCGCAAAAAAAATGAGTCAGCTAATAAGCTGGCTCTTTTTTAATGCAATTTGATTTTTGGGGGTTAGTCATCACGTAGTTTTACTTTTGAAGCAACCGAACGCTTGATGTCCTCAGCCATTGCAGCGTAGTGTTTTCGCGTTGTATTTACATCTTTATGACCCAAAACGTTGGCAACTACATAGATATCTTGGGTTTCGTGGTAAAGGGCAGTACCGTATGTACTACGCAGTTTGTGGGGCGTGATATGTTTAAGCGGGGTGGAAATAGCCGCATATTTTTTTACCAAAATTTCTACAGCGCGCACAGAAATACGTTTGTTTTGAAGGGACAAGAACAAAGCTGGGTCATCTTGCGCATCGGGATTTTCCATGCGTTCGTCCATGTAATTTACTAGCGCTTCTTTTACTTCGTCTGAAAAATATACAATATCTTTGTTTCCGCCTTTACGAGTGATGCTAAGGCCATTTACATTAAAGTCCACATCTTTAATATTAAGCCCAACGCATTCCGACACACGAATGCCGGTGCCAAGCATAAGTGTTATAATTGCCATATCACGCATTCTGGTTATTAAGTGATAATCTTTTTGGCGCTTAGTTAGGCAAGAGCCGTCATCCACACAGTCCAAAAAGCGTGCCACTTCGTCAGTTTCTAGGCGAATTATTGGTTTTTCGTGCAGTTTCATACTGTCAACTTTGCTCACAACATTAGAACTTATTAAATCTTTTTTAAAATAGTACTTAAAGAAAGTCTTTAGGGTGGACAATTTACGCGCTTTACCTTGTTCACCATTGGAAACGCGGCGGTTCTCGTCCGTCTCGTAATTGGAGATAAATGACAAAAAACGCTCAATATGGTTAGCTTTGATGCGTTCTAGATCTTCCACAACCAAATCTTGCACAGTTTTACGCTTAAAAATGTGAGTATTTTCAATTAAATAATTAAAAAATACGCGCAAATCGTACGCATAATTTAGCCTGGTGAGTGGGGAAGTGGTTAACTCTATGCCGACAAAAAAATCTGCGCAAAAATCTGGCAAGTCCTTAAGCAAAACTTGCAATTTTATGGCAGACTCACGGTCACGGTCAACAAAATAATCTTTTACAATGCGCTTTGGTCTGGTTGGCGCAGTTACATTTGATTTTTCCATAATTAAATTATATCACCTATAAAAAATAATTGCAAACGAATTTTAGTATTTTGCGCAAAGTTTGTCACGCTTTCTCGCAGAATTGGTATCTATTTGCTAGCAGAAAAAACTTGCTGATTTGTGTGATAAGTTGTACGCTGTAATTGTATGAAATTTCCGGCTGATTTTAGTTATAGCTGGATACCGCGCCGTGATATTTGCTCTGGCGCGCTGTGAGACAGTTTGATAGATTTTTTACGGTCCAATTTGATATAAAATTTTCTCATATTTGTAATTAAAATTAAGGCAAAAATTGGGGGCAATTTAGACGCGCTCAGACAGAATATGCCAATTTTAATGAACAAGTATTCATGCAAATTCTGTACAAATTTAGGCGCAATGCTATGCGGTGCATAACAGTCTGGCGTAAATTATAAGATAAATGTTTATCAGATTTCGGCCAAGCGAAAAGCCAAGGCTTCTGAGTAAACGCGTGGCAAAAAATTGGAAAAATAACAAAAAGAACCACACAAAAATTTTAAACATTTTTACACAGTTAAAAATATCGCAAATGTCTAAATTTGCAGAAAAATATCAAAAAATCTGCAAAACACCCTAGTTTTTATGCATTTAAACACCAAACTATGCGCAAAGCTTGCATTTTGCGAACAGTTGAAAATGGTAATGATTTGCCCGAAAAGGCCATTTCCCCACCATGCTCAGTTTATACTGCGAATAATTTTTGCCAATTCGTAATGAGTAATAAACACTCTTTGGATAATATTTTGCTTTCTTAATTTAAATTTGGTATGGTATAATGAAAAGAAAAAAACAATCTTTAAGAAATTGGGTTTTAGTTCCCTATTTAAATTTGGTATGGTATAATTTATTTTGAAGACGATGCTAGCAATGCATAGTTTTAGTTCCCTATTTAAATTTGGTATGGTATAATGACGATAAATCTATCAAGAGAAAGGGCAAGGTTTTAGTTCCCTATTTAAATTTGGTATGGTATAATTTTGGTAAACACCGAAAAGCAATAGAAATAGTTTTAGTTCCCTATTTAAATTTGGTATGGTATAATGTCGGTTGTCTTTTGTGTAAAATTGATTTAGTTTTAGTTCCCTATTTAAATTTGGTATGGTATAATCTGTTGTGGCAGCTTCGCCAGTACCAGTAGGTTTTAGTTCCCTATTTAAATTTGGTATGGTATAATGCACCGTTTTAAGCAAGAAGAACAACGCGAGTTTTAGTTCCCTATTTAAATTTGGTATGGTATAATTTTGGTAAACACCGAAAAGCAATAGAAATAGTTTTAGTTCC
>CAKVHE010000002.1 GCA_934747885.1 uncultured Clostridia bacterium | reverse complement strand
TATGGTATAATGCACCGTTTTAAGCAAGAAGAACAACGCGAGTTTTAGTTCCCTATTTAAATTTGGTATGGTATAATCGAAATCTGTAAAGTTCATTAGGTTTTCATGTTTTAGTTCCCTATTTAAATTTGGTATGGTATAATACGAAAAAGACAAAGGAGGAACACTCAAATGTTTTAGTTCCCTATTTAAATTTGGTATGGTATAATTTGAAAAAATTTTGGAAACGCCACAAAAAAGTTTTAGTTCCCTATTTAAATTTGGTATGGTATAATTCTTTAAAGAAACCTTGCTCGCTGGCAGAAGTTTTAGTTCCCTATTTAAATTTGGTATGGTATAATAATAACCAAGAAAGAGTTGCGAAAACGCCAGTTTTAGTTCCCTATTTAAATTTGGTATGGTATAATTTATTTTGAAGACGATGCCAGCAATGCATAGTTTTAGTTCCCTATTTAAATTTGGTATGGTATAATTGGTTTTGATGTCCAGCGCGTCGCCAATTCGTTTTAGTTCCCTATTTAAATTTGGTATGGTATAATCAAACCGGCAAACACACCTTCCCATTTTAGGTTTTAGTTCCCTATTTAAATTTGGTATGGTATAATTTTTCTTATTACAAAAAGCCCAAGGCCAACGTTTTAGTTCCCTATTTAAATTTGGTATGGTATAATAGGTTGCTAAAAAACAAGGCTCAATCCCTTTTTTTTAAGGGGTTGAGCCTTGTTGTTTTTTATAAAATTAAATCAAAATAAGCTATAAATTCAATTGTTTTTAGAGTTTTTTAGAAAAATGAAAGTTGCTCGTACTTAATTTTGTGTTCTTTTTTCTTTTTCGTGCCAGCTAAAATATTTATTGAACCATATTGTTTTTCGGTAACAATCATTGATCTAACTGAGCCGCGTTTTGGTGCCTTTTGAGCCACCCTGCCCTCATGCATTAGTGCTGATTCGTAAGTGTTGCAAAGTCTGCCATACAAACTAAACTGAATCATATAAAAGCCATCTTTAATTAAGTAATTTCTAAATTTTGTTGCTTCTGCGCGTTCGCTTTTTGTTTTCACCGGCAAATCAAAAAAGACCATCAATCGCATAAATCTACTCATATTTGTGTATTTCTAATCTGCTAATATAAATTTGTTTTAGCAGGTTTTTATTTTCTTTTAAACTTTTTGCATAGCTCTCTACCAAAATGTCTATGCAATTACTTATGGTTTGTTTTTGCCCATCAACTAGTAAATCGTAGTTAATTAAATTGTATAGCATTGATTTATTGGCACTATTCAACTCGTCGTTTTCACTAAAATTAGTTTTTACAAACAAATCTACTGCCGGTCTAAAAACTTCTAATAGATCATCTGCCAAGTTATATGCATTATACATATTTGCGTGAAAAACGCCCAAAAACGGCATTAAACCATGAGTCACGATACTTCGACAAAGCCTCGTACAACCGAATAACCATAGTTTAAAAAGGCGTTAACAGGTTGCTCATCATCGCGTCGGGTAAAATTTTTGCCAAAAAGCTTTTTGAAATAAATTAAACTCGCTTTTGCTTCATTATTTGAACTATCTCCACTAAGAACACTGGCTATTAGTTCTTTTAAAACATCGCGCTTGCCGCAAATATTCAAAACTTCATTTTGATTTGTGATTTTGTTTTTTATTATTGTTTGCCAAAGTTGTTTTTGTAATGGCTTAGACAAGTTGGCCTGATTTTGATATTGCGACAATGTCTGGTAGTAATTCATAAATGGCAGAACAACACCATTTGGCAAATGTGAGTTGTTGCACACAAAAACAATAATTCCCCTTTCTGCAAGTTGAGACAAGGTGTAGGTAGTTATCGTGCTCTGCAAACCTTCTAGCATAATGCTGTTTATATCTTCAAGGGGAAAATCTTGCGACTTATTTTCCCCTTTTACAGTAAGTTGATTGTTTTTGACGCTTACATAAACATCGTTTGACGCAAAAATATTGATGTATCCCATTAAAAATGTTTCCTTTTTTCTGGTGGCGCTTTGTAAATTTTTCCGGTAATATCCACATAGTATTTTTCAATTGATTTTAAGGTTTTTACTCCTACTCCTTCTTTTGAATAACATTTATCATTTGTAAAGAATTCTGCGCTTGCAGTATGTATATTTGTTCCGTTGTAATACAGCAAAAATTCTTTACTAGAAATCTTATCCGGTTTTTTAGATTTTTCATCTTTAAAGTTCTTTGTTAGTACAATATCTCTTTTACTTACAATTTTAACTAAATCGTTTTTATATAAACTAAATTTAAAGTTATATGTTTTGTCAATTGTTAGCCAATCTTTTTCTGGTACAATCAATTTGTTGGGTAATCTTTTTGCGTACACATCGCTAAAATATACTGGGCACAAATAAAACTTGCCGTCTTTTTCAAACACATCAACGCGGTGCATTCTATCGTTTGATGCAGCGCCGTTTGGCAACATCACACACTTATTAGAAAAAAGATATGTTTTAACCTTTCTTACAATAGGACCATCGGTACCGTCTTTGCAAGGTTTGTAAATAATTGTGTTTTTAGGTACCGAGCCGCCATTTTGAAACATAATTTCCTTTAGTTTTAGGTAAAGCAAGCGGTCAGATTCAGGTTTGTAATAATTTTCTATAGAGTAATCTGGATGTTTATCGTCTTTCAATGGTGTTTTTTCCGCGATGCTTTTAAGTTTCAGTTTATCTAGCGCCACACTTTTAATCAGGCGTTTGGTTTCCTTATATTCCCTTGTGCTCATTATGGTTTGTTCATGAATGGCACCGGTGAGTTTAACTGTTTTCATACGGCTTACGAAGATAGGTTTTGCTTGGTCTATTTCTTCTTCACTATACCCCAATTTTGCAAGTTCCAATTTTTCATCATTTGAAAAACTTTGGTCAAAGTAGTGTGATTTACTCCTTATTTCAAGTTCCTTAAAGAAACCATCATAAGGGTATGGCAATTTTGATTTTAATGGCTCAATTTGTTCATCTTTTAAGCGCTCTAGTTCTTCTTTGGAAATAACCTCACCAGTTTCGCGATTGATTATAGTGCCATTTTCGCGCACATAAAACTTTTCTTTAAATTTATTAAACACGCTAATTCGTTTTACTTGTTTGTCGGTTGCAAGTGCAATAACGGCTGCATCTACGGCATGGTGAGTATCGCCATCTTCGCGAACTTTGTTAATACCCCAACATTTACGCAAGTAATAAGTAATTCCGCCATTTATGCATCGTACTTGTTTTTTGGAAGTTTTGCTTTCGTTAAGCAATAGATATTTGTCCATAATTTCTCTTAAAAGTTTGGACAAATAACGCGTGTCGTTTATATTTCGGTCAATAAAATCTTTTTGCTCACTTTCCGTAATATGTTCTTTTAAAAGATTTTTTCGCTTTGCTTTACTTAAGCCGGTAGTCCCCATAACTCTTGCTACAAATGAGACCCATTTTTTCTCGTAGTTTCCAAAGTATTCAAACGGAGTGCGATTGCCTTTATTTTGGTTTTCGTCAGCAATAACAAGTACTTTGTTGTTGTAACTATCATTAAAGCTTTTGCTAAAAGGCAAAATGTGGTCAATTTGGGTATAATTTGGTTCAAACAAGCGATCTTCCTCAATTCGATGTCCACTATACATACATTTGCCGTTTTGCTCTTCGTATAAGCGGAATTTTAAAATATCCAAACCACTAACAGAACCCATTTTGTATGTTTCCATAATATGTTTTGCGATATCTTCATTGCGTTGCATATTTTCGGTTTGCATACTATCTATTTTGTTGCGCTCTTGTTTTGTTTTTGCAAGTTCTCGCGCTAGTTCGATGGTTACAAATTGTGGTGAACCGTATTTTTCAATAATCTTATTAAGAACGCGCAAAGTTTGGTTTACAGAACGCTTAACAACGTTGTTTGTAATATCTTGCAAAGACTGTTCTAATTTCTCACCTTTTAAATACTTAAATTTTTCAGTTTCAAAACTACTATGATTGTATCCCGCACTTTTGCAAGCAACATCATAGCGTTCGCCTTGCAAAAGGTATGGAATAATTAAATTCATAGCCTTTATTGAAAGAGAACCAACTTGCTTAAAATCTAATTTTTTTACGGCATCCAATTGTTCGGGCGTCAAATTTCTTAACAAACTATCATTTTTAGCAAACTCGTCTATTGTGTTGTCACTTTTGCAGGTCGTGAGCATTAAAGCCACGCGGTTTATTAGGTCTGCATTGTCAAAAGAGGAAACCAAGTTTAACGCCTTTTTTATTGAATAGCTCTTGTCTAGTTTGGCTAGTGCCTTTTCCTCACATTTTAAGGTAAATTCTTCTTGTGACAAAGTTTGTTCTTCATCTTTCTTTTTCTTGCTTTCGGTGTAATTGCAAAGATTAAAGTATTTGCCAAATGGCAAATTGATAAGTTTTCTAACTTGTTTAAAGGTTATTTCTTTGTTTTCTTTTGCTAATTCGTATAGCGATTGTTTTTCTTTTAGGCTTAGCGGTTCGCCATCAATTTTAAGATTGTTAATTTTTGATATGGCGTTAAAAAATTCAAAAGTATACGAAGCTTTTGGAGCGCGTGGTTCACCTTCTATAAAAGTGCAGGTGCCGATTTTAAATTTCGCACTATAAGGGCTTCCTTGACCTGGGCCAATGTCAAAGTTGCGTTGACTGTCAAAAATGTCAATAATTCGCTCGCAAAACTCAGGCGTAACAGCTTCATTCCCTAGTTGTGCTTGTTTTTGTAAAATGCGTTCTAACTCATTTTTTAAATCAGACCGCATAAACGAATTGCGATAATCACCACCGTGATTGCGTACGTTGTAAACTAGGTTCCCTGCTACTTCAATTTTGTAACGTGCATCTTTAAAGATAGCTTCACCAATTGTTCGATAGCCTTTATCTTGCAAAAATCTTTGATTTTCTGCAATGGCTGCTTTTAGTTCTCCATCTTCTTTATTCGAAATATTTTTACGATTACTTTTAAAGCCGCGACGCGCAAGCAAATTTAAAATTGCTTTTGCAAGTTCGGCATTCGTAACTTTTTCGTCGATTGCCCTGCTTCTTATTTCGTATACATCAGCATTTTTTAGTGCATCAACTTGCTTTAAAAGATCATCACCAAAAGTAGCGCAAAGCAATTTTTTTGCGCGTTCAAATCTAAATTGTTTTCTGCGCTTCCTACGCCTAACACCTCGCGCAATTCTTCTATCTAATGCTGTACTTGCCCCGGTCTTTTGAACTTCGTTGGTATCAAAAGTGCGTGCTCCTAGTTCAATTATTCTAACCGGTTCCTCTGTTTGTGGATCATTTTCGATAACAGCAAAGCCTACACTTCCAATGCCGATATCTAGCCCAACTCTGTATTTTTTGTCCATAGTAAATACCTCATATATTTATAATAACATACACGCAAACATAATTTCAATCTTTTTAATTGCTTAAATAAAAAAAGAGACTACCATTACGGTAATCTCACTTACTGGAGAGCTTTCGCTCCCAAAGACAACAAATTGTTGCCTTTTATTTTAGTAACCTATTTGAATTTGGTATGGTATAAGTTACACATATATAATAACACATAATTTTTTAATTTGTCAAATATTTTTTAAAAAAGTTGTAGCAAATAGCCAAAACTTTTAATTTGTTGTCTTAATGATTTATATTCCGGTAATACCTTACCCACATTTTCCCAAAAGGCTGGACTGTGATTCATTTCCTTTAAATGCATTAGTTCATGCACAATTACATAATCAATAAGGTTTGGTGGAAGCATAATCACACGCCAATTCAGCGATATTTTCCCGGCTGCATAACAAGCGCCCCAGCGCCCACGCGTGTCCCCTATGCAGAATTTCGCGACAGTTAGATGAGTATGCTGTGAAACCTCTAATAACCTATCTCCAAGTACTTTTTTTGCGTACAATTTATACCATGATTTAATTTTTGCAAGCAATTGTTCGTCGCTAATTTTTTCTGGCACCAAAAGCGCTTTGGACGTGAGTGTAATTCTTTTTACTTTTTGTGTGCGATAGCCACTATATTTTTCGCCAAAAACAAGAATTTTTTGATAGTTTATTATATCTTGATTTTGTAAATTTACGCGGTTAACTCTGTCAAGTTTAGATTGTATCCAACGTTCTTTTTGTTTAACAAATTTCTCAATTTCCGTCATAGGAAGCCCCACAGGTGCCTTTATAACGACTTCCCCGCTTTGTAAAACAGACAAACTGAGCGAACGTCTATTTGACCACAAAATTTTTGTAGGATAACTATTTGCATCAACATTGTTCATAAAAATAATTATATTCATTGCACGGACGCTTTGCAATTTATTTTTGCAGTTTTTTCTCCAGATTTTGTAAAAACAATTCTTTTGCAAAAAGCCATAACGCGCCCTTTTTGTTTGACAATTGCTTAAAAATAGTTATATACTAAAGGTGTAATATTGTAATCCAATCAAGGAGACAATCTATGAGTATTGATTCCGACTTAATTCGTGGTAACGTAGACACCATAATTTTGCGAACCCTAACCTCGGGTGACAAGTATGGCTATGAAATAATTAAGGACATTGAAATTAAAAGTGGTGGCACGTATGAATTAAAACAGCCCACCCTATATAGTTGCTTAAAGCGTTTGGAAACCCAAGGGCTTATAGATTCTTATTGGCTGAATAGCGATATAGGCGGAAAGCGCCACTACTACAAACTTACCGATGAAGGCAAGGCTTTTTTGGATCGCAGTATGGACGAATGGCTAAGTTCAAGAGCCATAATAGACAACCTAATTTCTGGCAATTTGGCTGGCAAAACCACGGGTAGCAGTAGTCGTATTCTGCTCCCCGACGAAGACGTTAGCGATGCAAATTTGAGCGCAGTTGCAAGCGAAGACCCAATGGTTTATGAAGATGACAATGAAGCGACGGCTAAATTGCAGGCAGACGAAGAAAACAACGAGTTGGATACAAATGCCGCCGAAACAAAACCCGCAAACTCTGCCGATGTTTTGGACGGGCAAATGAGTTTTGACCAAACGGAAGTAGATCCCTCTTCACAATCAGTCCAAACAAACATTGATGCCGATGCTGAGCCGAATATGGACGAATATTCTTCGTCAGTTGACCCAGAGAGCTTGGATATTGTTAGTGAATACTATAACGTGGACGAAAACCAAATAAACTTGTTTGATAACATCGCAGGTAACGCTGAAACAGAAACCAGTGAAGGACAAGGTAATGCCACTGAAGTTACCTTGCAGCAAAATGGCGAGCCCGAAGAAATTGTTACCGCTGCTAGCGAAACACCTACCAGTGAAAATAAGGAAGCGCAAGAGCCTACTTCCCAACCTAAAACCGATAATACGACTTTTGTAAGCGCTAGCACGCTAGGTGAAGTAGATTACTTATCTACCACTTCAAACGAACAAGACGAGAACTTTGAAAAGTTGTCTGAACAACCAGCGCTTGACGAAGATTTGCCATTTAATGATGAAGAAATTGAAGTTGTAGATTTGGATGCAGATGGCGAGGAAAGACCTCAAACTATGGCGGGCGCGCCAACTTTTGCTTATAACGACGAAGATATTGAAGAAATAGATCTAGATGCAGAAGACGGAAATCCTGACCACAAAAGTTATTTAACCGAAGAAGAAAACGAAGAGTTTAAAGAACTAACCGAGGCGCAGATTGGAGAAGAAATGGACGCCTCCTTTGAAAAATATGACGAGGGCAAATGCGTTGAGCACAAAGACTTGTCTTCCATCCCACCTTATTTGGTTGAAGATTATAACCCTGAGCATAAATTTGGAACAGTTGCAGACAATGATGCTGAAGAGCGTTTTAATCTTGAAAACTTTTTTGAAAACAACGACTCGAGTTATTCCGCTGCGGCAAAAAATGATGAAGCGTATTTAGAAGACAAAGACTATACTACTATCAAAAAAGCAGAAAATAATTTAAATTTGCTTGGTGAAAGTGTCGAAACAGATGAGCCAGAGGAAATTGACCCGGAATTTTCACAAGATAGCGAAGACACCGAGGATGAAAAATTATTTAACGTCAATTATGACGATGAAGACGACGACACCTACCATTCCTCCTTTAATAATAACAATTTTTCGGCCGAAGATGACACTAGCAAACCCGAAGACAGCGCAATGGCGCAAGAACAAAAAAGCGAGTGCGTAAAAGATGTAACCGACACAATTGAGCAAATTGCTACAGACACAAAAAAAGATAATGCAGAGTTGTCGGACAAGGTAGAAAATTATCGCCTATATACCCCACGTTTTACCGAAAGTGAATATCGCGAACTTTTGGATAACCTCGACAACTTAGGTGCAGTAAATACCAACCAAAATACCAAACCGGTAAACTACTTTGAAGGCGACGGCAATTTTGAAAATTTAACTAACAAACTAAATAGTGAAGGCGTTAGTGTAAGACCTTATATAAGACCGGAACCAGAGCCGGTTGAACTAAAGAAATATTTGCTAGTGAACAAAATTAAGATGATTTCATCTTGGATTGTGTTTTTGTTTATGTCGGGGCTTTTGGCACTTACCTACCTCATTTGTAGCAAGGTTGGATACCTAAACTTTAAATATTTGTCATCTGCCTTGCCTGCGTATGTATACTTTTTGTTTGCTTTTGCCTTTTTGCTTGCAATACCTCTAATTTATACTTTAATTTATGTAATAAATCCAACAAAAAAGGCAATTTCAAAATATTCACCAAACATATCCTTAATTTTTGCAATTTTGTTCTTTATTCAATGTTTAGTAATAATTTATGCAATCAACTTGCCATTTGGTTTTTATAGTTTCAAACAACTAGACTACAACCACCTGTATTGGGTACTTCCTAGCGTGTGCGCGCTAACCATTATATTAAGTTCGGTTGTTTACACCATGCTATTTAAAAGCAAGCGGTATAATGTTTAACAATTTAACAAAAAAGCGTATGTTTTATTGACACACGCTTTTTTTTATGCTACAATATTTGGGTTGATAGGTGACTGGCGCAATTGGTAGCGTAGCGGTCTCCAAAACCGTCGGTTGGGGGTTCGAGTCCCTCGTCACCTGCCAAAAAATCCAAACCATTTTTAGGTTTGGATTTTTTATATCTAATTAAATTTAATAATCTTTTAATTTAGCACCACTTGCTCAAAAAGTTTGGCATACTTTTGTTTTGCCTTTTCTACCACTTTTGCTTGGTTTTCTGGTGTAAGTTTGGCAAAAATATCCTTTGCTCTTTCAAATAGTTCAATAGAAAAGTTCATATTAGAAAAGACTTCATTCATTCCGTGCTGTTTGGTGCCATACATCGTGCCACTGCCTCTAAGTCGCAGGTCTTCTTCGGCAATTTTGGCGCCATCTAGCGTGCTTTTAAATAGTTTTAGACGCTTTAAGGCAAAATCACTGGCGGAATCGGTTAGGCAAAAACAATAACTTTCTGCGCCATCGCGTCCTATTCTGCCTCTAAGTTGATGAAGAGTGGCAAGCCCAAAGCGGTCGGCATTAAAAATAACCATATAACTGGCGCTAGGAACATCTACCCCAACTTCAACCACCGTTGTTGCAACCAAAAAACGTTTATCGCCTTTGGCAAAATTTTCCATTTCGGCTTGTTGAACTTCTTTGCTTTGTTTGCCATTTATTATGGCTATTTCATTGGCGGTGGCTCCAGCCGCTAAAAGCGCATCTTTTGCGCTTTGAATGCTTGCTAGTGGCGATAAGCCGTCCGCGTCGTTTTCGTCAATTCTTGGCACAATTACAAAACATTTACGGCCATTTGTGCGCGTGCTATTTAAAATATATTGCCACATACTTGCAATTCTGTCCGTGCCCACGAGTGAAGTTTTTATGTTGCATAATGCGTCCTCACGGCGCTCAAGCCTGCTAGTTTTTAATCCACCAAATAGCACCAGCGCCAAGCTACGAGGAATTGGCGTTGCGCTCAAAAATAATTGGTCAATTGCTGTGTTTTTGTTTTGCAAACTTGCGCGTTGAGCCACGCCAAATCGGTGTTGTTCATCGGTAATACAAATTGCCAAATCTTTAAATTGTACCTCACTATTAAACACCGAATGGGTCGCAATAAGCAAGTCTATGTTTCCCAAACGCAAATCTTCTAGTAAATTTCTGCGCTCTTTGGTAGATAATTTTGAATGTAAAAAAGCAACTTTAAAATTTTCAAACATCTTTTGTGCGCTTGCAAAATGTTGGTTCGCCAAAATCTCGGTTGGCACCACAATGCAGGCCTGTGCGCGCGACTTTATTGCAAGCCAGCAACAAGCAAAGGCAACCAAAGTTTTGCCTGAGCCTACATCTCCAAACAAAACGCGATTCATTACATTAGGCGATTTTAAATCAGCAAATATTTCAGCAATTGCTGTTTTTTGCGAAGGCGACAAAACAAATGGACTAACTTTTTGAAAAACTTGAACCGACAAATCTTGATAGGTTCTTTCCTTCTTATCGTCCATTTTTTGACTATCCAAACCGGCAAATAGCAGCAAATCTTCTAGTGACAAGCGGTTCTTGCATTCTTCTATATCCTCAACTTTTTGAGGACAATGCACCCCCTTGTAGGCGCTAAGCAAGGGCAAAGCCACAATTGATTCTGGCACAAGGCTGCTTTCAAGAGTGTTATCCAAAATTTGCTTAATGCACTGACAAATTAGGTTTTGTGAAAACCCCGCAATGGACTTGTATATTGGGATAATTAGTGCGCCATTTGAGGGCGCCCTAAAACTTTTTTGCACTACAAACTGTTTTTTTGAGTTTGGTTTGCCGTACAATAGGTATTTTTGACCATTTACTAAGTTGTTTTTCATAAAAGGCTGATTGTACCATATCGCTTTAAACGATTTTTGGCTTTTTTCGTCCTCAAAAGGCGCCAAAGTGTAACTATGCCCCTTGAAAAATACCGCTTTTGCATCTCCACTGGTGGTGGCACAAATTAAATAATTTTCTTCTTTTGTTGCATCAAACGGTTCACTTTCATTAAAATTATAGTATTTTATCGGGTAAAAATTTAAAAAATCTGTGCAAGTGAAAATACCTGCTTCGTTTAAAGCAGATATCCGTTTTTTGCCCACTCCTTTCAATTCTTCAAGTTCCATATTTTCCTATAAACAAAGCCAGAATCAACTCTGGCTTTGTAAGTGTTTTATTCAAGTGATATCATATAGTAGTAAAGTGGTTGTCCACCAAAGTGACAGTCAACTTCTACATTTGGATATTTTTTACTGATGTTTTCAGTTAGCAAAAGTGCTTCGGCCTCTTGAACATCGGCACCATAGAAAATGGAGATGTTCATAACTTCGTCATTCATTAGTTTGTCAATAACTTCAGTAGCAACAATTCCAATATCTTCACCTTTTGAGATAATGTTTTTGTTGTCTAAACCAATTATGTCGCCTTCTTTTAACTTAAAGCCATCAATATGTGTGGTACGAACAGCATAAGTTACCGAACCTGTTTGAACGGTGTCAATGCTGGTTGTCATATTTGCAAGGTTGGTTTCAACCGAATCTTCTGGGTTAAGGTTTATTGCAGCGGTAATACCTTGAGGCACGGTTGTTGTAGGAACAACAACGATGTTGCGACGAGATAAGTCTTTTGCAAGTTGCGCTGCCATAATGATGTTTTTGTTGTTTGGCAAAACAAATACCGTTTCTGCCAAAACCTTGTCTGCTGCTGCAGCAATATCTTCGGCACTTGGGTTCATTGTTTGACCGCCCTCAATAACATAATCTACGTTTAAGTCTTTAAAGATGCTTGCTAGTCCCTCACCGGCACAAACAGAAACCATTCCAATTGGTTTTAATTCTTCTGGTTTTTGTTGATTTTTTAGCGCGCGGTTTTGTTCTAGCATATTTTCAATTTTTACGCCATTTACTTCGCCAAGTTTTAAAGCGTTGGTTATGGCGATACCAGGTTCGTTGGTGTGAACGTGGATTTTTATTAGGTTTAGATCGCCAATACAAATAACACTATCACCTATTTCCATAAGTTTTTCACGCAATTTGTCAATGTCGGCCTCAGTTGTCTTTTTGTGTATGTTAATTATAAAAAATTCAGTACAATAAGCAAATTCAATATCTGCTAAGTCGTTGTAATCAACTTCAGCATTTTCAAAAGGATTTTCTTCCTTTTTTACGGTATCGTTTTCAAATTCTAGGTTAATTTCGCTTTGGTCACCATTTAGGTATTTCAAAAAGCCGGTCATAATAACTAATAGGCCTCTACCACCGGCATCAACCACCCCTGCCTTTTTCAAAACTGGCAACATTTCTGGTGTTTGTTTTAAGACTTCCTCACCAAACGCGATGGTTTGAGTTAAAAATTCAGTCATTTCGGGCGTACGTTTGGCAATATTAAGCGCCTCATCACTCATAAGCCTAATAACGGTAAGCATAGTACCTTCACGTGGTTTGGTAACCGCGCCATAGGCAATGGATGCACCCTCTTTTAAGGCTTTTGCAAAAATTTTGGTATTGATAGACTTTTCGTGCAAAATTACCGAAGAAAAGCCTTTTAAGATTTGAGAAAGAATAACACCCGAGTTGCCTCTTGCGCCACGCAAAGCGCCTTTTGCAAGAGCATTTGAAAGAGTGTCAAGGTTGTTATCGGTAACCATATTTATTTCTTTAATTGCAGAACGCATAGTTAAAGACATATTGGTACCGGTGTCGCCATCTGGTACAGGAAAGACGTTTAATGAGTTAACGTACTCTTTGTTTTGTTCAAGATAACTAGCGCCATTTATCAGCATCTTGCGAAAAGTGGCGCCGGATATTGTTTTTGCCATTTGTTTTTACTCCCAAAGTGGTGGTTAAGTTTCTTATATTTTTACGCCAAGGACGTTTATGTTGACTGCGTCAACAATCATCCCGGTAAATTGTTCTACATTATATTTAACCGATTTTCTTACCGCTTCGGCGATAGCGTTAATTGAAACGCCATACTTTAAAATAAGGTCAATGTCGATGTGTATGCGGTCGCCGATGGTTAAAACCTTAATGCCTCTCGATTTTGGGTCACGCTTAAACAGTTGTTTAATGTTGTCCCATAAATTTTTGGATACCAAATCAACCACGCCGTAACATTCGAGCGTGGTATGACCAACCACCAAGGCAATTGCTTGGTCGGTTATTGTAATATTTCCATAAGAGTTTTCGGTAGAAACTGCCACAGATTTATCTCCTACTTGGCAAAAAAGCAATAGTTACTCTCTTGCCGATAATTATTTTACTACATTTGCCTGCAAAGTTCAAGGGTTTTTTGTTCTTTTTTTATTCATAGTCCAAATTTTATCCAAAAAGTGTTGCAAAAATAAGAAAAATATGCTAATATATGCATTTGTAAGATAAAATTTTCAAAGGAGAGATATTATGAGCCAAGTATGTTCTATTTGCGGTAAGCAAAAAATGACAGGTAACAATGTTAGTCATTCAAACGTAAAAACAAAACGCGTTTCTAAACCTAACCTACACAAAGTAGATTTGGAGATTAACGGCAAGAAAGAAAAGGCATATGTTTGCACAAAATGTATGAAAGGTACAAAAACCGCAAAGTAATCTTTTCTTTATAAATAACCTACAAAAGAGCCACCCGACTGGGTGGCTCTTTTACTATTAAATTATTTCCCCTTAGTGTCTTTTTTAAAAATTTTTAAAATTCCAGCCAGCCACTTTGGCGCCTTATAACAAACAATTGTCATAACTATCCCCCTATTTTGCTTCCTAACTTATATTATGAAGCTTGGGGAAATTAGGTTAACTATCGCCCACAGGCTAATTTTTTTATCATATCCTTTTTGTTTTTTGCCTTAAAAATGGTGCTACCTGACACCAAAATATTGGCGCCGGCCTTACGCGCAAGTTCGGCAGTTTCTAGCGTTATGCCGCCATCAACTTCAACATCTACCTTAAAAAGTCTTTTAATTAGCGCCACTTTTTCGGCGGAGCCATCTAAAAAGGCTTGCCCGCACTTACCCGGTTCCACACTCATAACCAAAACTAGATCAAACATACCCGTTTTTAATAGTGTATCAATTTTTGACACTGGCGTTGATGGGTTTATTGCAATTCCCGCAAGCGCGCCATAAGATTTGATAATTTTAGCAATTTGCTCAGGCTTGTCGGTAGATTCTATATGAAACGAAACAATGTTTGCGCCAACCTTTAGGTATTTTTCCACCACCTCTTCAGGCTTATAAACCATTAAATGCACATCCAAAAGCAAAGTAGTGTTGTTTTTTACAAATTCCACCAACCTTTCGTCAAAGGTTACATCCTTTACAAACTTGCCGTCCATAACATCCAAATGAACAAATGATGCGGGCGAATCTTCCAATTCTTTTAGGGTTGCAATCAAATGTTCTCGGTTTTTATAATCGCTTGCAATGATGCTAGGCGAAATTTTTATTTTGTTTAACATAGTTTCTCCTAAACTTTATCCAAATATCTACGACGCAACTGCCCGCAAGCGCCTTCTAAATCGTCGCCTAAGGTTCGGCGAATGGTTGCCGACACGCCAGCCGCTTTTACTTTGTTAAAAAATTCTTGTGTTTGCTTGTCCGTTAGACCGGTTAGTCCGCTTTCTGGCACATAATTATACTTAATAAAATTGAAATGACAATCAAACATTTTAGAAATTTTTACCATATTTTTTATGTCTTGGTCGGTAGTATTAAGGTCCAACAAAATGTATTCAAAAATAATGCGCTTGTTTGTTTTTTGATAGTAATATTGCAAACTCTTTAAAAGTTCATCAAGCGAAAACACATTTGCAACCTTCATTATTTTTTTGCGCACCTCATCTATGGTTGAGTGCAAAGAAATAGTTAGGGTAAGTTTTAAATCGAGATCGGTTAGTTCATAAATTTTATTTGCAAGCCCACAGGTAGAAAGCGAAATTTTGCGAGGCGAAATATTCAAGCTGTTTGGCGACTCAATTAACTTAACAAATTTAACAACATTATCAAAGTTGTCTAGTGGTTCCCCACTGCCCATAAGCACAATATTGGTCACTTTTCGATCACTAGCGCTGCCGCCAAGATAGGCATTAACTGCCAGTACTTCCGCCATAATCTCTCCGGCTTCTAGGTGGCGTTTTAGTCCATCTAGACCAGACGCACAAAACTTGCAGCCCATTCTGCAACCAACTTGCGAACTCACGCACAAAGTGTAGCCATATTTGTACTTTAATAACACACCTTCTATTAAATCGTTGGTCTGCACTAGTTTAAACAAAAACTTAATTGTACCGTCATTAGACTCAAAAGTTTTAAAAATTTCAATTGGTTTTGCAATATAATTTTCTGCCAGCAGTTTGCGTTCTTCTAGGCTTATATTGCTCATTTGGTCAAAATCTACATAGCTAGTTAGCCATTCATACACTTGTTTGGCTCTAAATTTTTTGAAGTTATGATTGGTCACCAAAAGTTCTTTTAATTCATCTTCGGAGTAATTTAGTAAAATACTTTTCATAAGTTATCCTTTTATTTCAATTGGCTTTACATTTTCAGTGGCTTCCAGTTCTTCAAAACGGTCACCCACCTTAATTTTTCTGCCATTTATGGCGTCAACGCCGTGCATAACCTTTTTGCCAGGAAATTGTAGTTCGGTTATTTCAATCGCGCCTTGTCCACATGACACAAACAAACCTGTTTTGGCTGAAGACTCTGGCAAAACAGTGCCAACAATTTTGGTAGAAGATTTTATTTCTTTGGCTTCACGCGCACGGTAAATTTTTACCGGTTCACCATTTAAATAACTAAATGCAATTGGTGATGGGTTTTGCCCCAAAATTTGGCACTTAATTTGTTTTGCGCTTTTTGCCCACATAATTTTGCCTTGTTCTTTGGTTATGCGTCTGGTAACATCACTATCCACATGTCCTTGTTGGGTATATGTTGCTAGTCCGTTTTCAATTTGTTCAAGCGCTTCCATAAGCAAGTCGGCGCCAATTACAGCCAATCTTGCCGAGAGTTCGCCCGCGGTTTCGTCTTCGCCAATTGGCGTTGCCTTTGCTAGTATTATGTCACCTGTGTCTAGCCCAGCCTCGGTTTTCATAATGGTAATACCGGTGCGTTCTTCGCCGCGAATAATTGCCGTTTGAATTGGTGATGCTCCTCTAAGTTCTGGTAGCAAGGAAGCGTGCACATTTATTATGCCGTATTTTGGAATATCTATAACTTGTTGCGATAGAATTTGTCCATAACTAGCAGTTATCATAATATCCGGATTAAGCGCCTTTAAGTCTTCCACACCATCGCGTGAAATTTTGGCAAATTGATAAAGCGGAATATTGTTTTCTATTGCAAATTTTTTAACTGGCGAAAAGACTGTTTTGTTGCCACGGTCATTTTGTTTGTCCGGTTGACTTACAATAGCAATAAGTTCATGATTTGATGCTAAAATTTTTTTCAAACTTGGAATAGCAAATTCCGGTGTACCTAAAAATATAATTCTCATAATTACTCCTTAATTTGGGTGTAGGTGTTTGGCAAAGCCTTTTCGGTGTAAATAATACCGTCTAGGTGGTCGTACTCATGACAAATTGCTTTGGCGGTAAAGCCAGTCGCTTCGCCAAAAAACTCTTCTCCGTTTTCGTCATAGGCCTTAATTTTTACCTTGTTTGGCCTATTAACTTTGGCATAGGCGTTTGGCACGGATAGGCACCCTTCTTCTAAAATTTTGTTGTTGCCCGAGATAGAAAGGATAGTTGGGTTAACAAATTCCTTAAAATCTCCGTCGCCCTGGTCAACAATAAAAACTCTAAGCAGTACGCCAACTTGCACGGCCGAAAGTCCGGCACCGTTGGCTTTTTTTACGGTGTCTTTCATATCTTTGATTAAAGTTTTTAAACGATCATCAAATACTGTAACATCTTTTGATTTTTTATGCAAAAACTCATTTTCAAATTTATCCGTTACTTTGTAAATTTTTCTATATGCCATAGTTACCTCAAATCTTGTGCGTTTACTTCTATAAACACTTGCACTTTGCTATTTTGCTTTTTTTGATCCAAAATACTAAACAAACTTTTAATAATTTCATCAGCGCCAGAAGGCCTTAGTCTTAGCAAAATTTGGCACCTAAACTTTTTCATAATCTTGTTTATAGGTGACTTCATTTTGTTTATATAAATAAAATCATTAGGTCGACTTGCTCTTAGTTTTTCAACTTCTATATAATACTCCAGTAGTGCCGATTTTGCAAGGTCTTCGTCCAAACTGGTAAACAGTACTCGAACAATAACCGAAAATGGCGGAAACTTGGTAACTTCTCTTAGGTTTATTTCCTTGCGATAAAAGGCTAGGTAATCATAACAACTTGCCATTCGGTACACATAATGTTTTGGCGAATAGGTTTGCAAAATTACCGTACCGTCAAAGTTTGCACGCCCTGCCCTACCAGCAACCTGCGTTACTAGCGCAAAAGTGCGCTCGGTAGACAAATAGGAAGTTTGAAACAAACTCAAATCGGGTTCCAAAATTCCAACAAGCGTTACAGCTGGAAAATCATGCCCTTTGGCAACCATTTGCGTCCCAACTAAAATTTGCGCCTCTTTTTTTCTAAAACTATCCAAAATTTTAACGGTGGCGTCTTTGGTTTTGGTGGTGTCGTTATCCATACGCAAAACCTTTACGTCCGGAAAAAGTTTATGCAATTCTTCAACCACTTTTTCGGTGCCAATTGCGCCCATTTTTAAGTTGGTGCTATGACATTCTGGGCATTCGGTAAATACCTTAAACCTACTGCCACAATAATGACATTTTAGTTGGTGGTCTTCTTTGTGAAGAGCAAGCGGAACATCACAATCGGGACATTTTGCCACAAAACCGCACTCCCTGCATTGCACAAAAGAGGCAAACCCACGCCTGTTTATAAACAATATAGCTTGATTGTTTTCTTTTATACATTTTTCTAGCGCGGAAATAAGCGCGTTTGAAAAAATTCCTGGGTTTCCAAGCGCAAGTTCCAGCCCCATATCTACGATGTTTATCGGTGGCATTTTTTTGCCGTTTACCCGCTCTGGCAAACTAAGCAAACTATATTCTCCCGTTATTGCCTTATGATAACTGTTCATCGATGGTGTGGCACTGCCAAGTAGCAAAGTGCACTCGTTGTATTGTTGTCTAAATTCTGCAATAGTGGAGGTAACAAAACGAGGGTGGCTCTCACTAACATAAGAACTTTCGTGTTCTTCGTCCATAATAATTATTCCAATATTTTTTGCGGGTGCAAAAATTGCCGAACGAGCGCCAACAATAATTTTTGCGTCACCACGCAATATTCGCTTCCATTCATCAAAGCGTTCACCCGCCGATAGCCCGCTATGCAAAAGTGCCACCGTGTCGCCAAAACGCTGTCTAAAATTCATCATAAGTTGCGGTGTGAGTGATATTTCAGGTTCCAAACAAATTGCCGTTTTACCCCGTTTTAAGCAGTCCGCAATTAGATGCATATAAACTTCGGTTTTGCCACTTCCTGTTACGCCATGCAACAAATAACGATGATTTGGGGTACCATTTATAGTGTCCACGACTTTTTGCTGAGAGGGGGTTAAACAAATTTTTTTGTCTTCTCCCGCGCCCAAATCTTTGTAAGGTGCGCGAGCAAACGCTTCTTTTTCGGCTGTCAAAATGCCTTCATTTAAGAGTTTTTTGGTGGTTGCCGATGAAAACAATTTGTTTATTTCTACTTGACTGGTTTTGCCATTTTTTAATAAGTACTCAATAATGCCAATTTGATTTTTTGCGTTTACTTTGGCGCCAGCCAAAAACTCTTTTGCTCTGTTTTCATCAGTGATATAAATCCAAGTTTTGAAAAGCTCTTTTACCTTTCCACTTCTAAGTTCGGGTGGCAAAAAAAGTCTAATGCAATCTGCAAAACCAATATAAAAGGTCTTTTTCATAAACTCAGCAAGTTTTAGTTGTTCATTGGTTAAAACAGGCATATCATCTAGTTTACAAAAGATTGGTTTTAGTTTTTTGGGATCGAATTCACTTTCGTTCGAAAGACCCACGACATAACCTTCAATTTTGCGTGGTCCAAACGGAACCAAAACACGGTCGCCGACCGATATGGTATCGTCTGCGACATACTCAAAAATTTTATCTACATTACTGCTGGCTATATCTACAATTATTTTGGCGTACATATTTTTCCTTAAAAACAAAAGTTGGTGCAAGGAGTTCCCCACGCCAACCAAAAAACTGCAACAAAAAATTCATAAACCAAATTATGATTTATGATATTTTCCTAAAAATAATTCTTCCGCTGCAACGGTAACAGGTTTACGTTGGCGGTTTTCGCTAAAATAGTCAGCTCTAGAAATTGCAAGTTCTTTTGCCTTTTTTGCGACTAAAACCGAAAGCGCATATTTGTTGCCGGTAAGTTCTACCAATTTGTCGATTGATGGATAATTAAGTGACATACTTTTCTCCCTAACTTATTGTATTATACCACAATCGATTGTGGCTTTACAAACAAAAATTGAGGCATATTTAAAAAAATTTTATAAATTTTTTATATACAAATTGTAGTCAATTTGCAGCCATTTTAATGCAAAAAAAGGAACTTTGCCAAAAATGCAAAGTTCCATTATTAAACTAATTTTTGCGATAGGCTTTTAATTTTCCCAAACGTCCTCGTTAACAAATTGAGTTAACGCCATAACAAACGCTTGTTCGTTAAGATCAATACGCGTGATAATATTGTGGGTTAAAAGTCCAACCCCGCCCGTTGAACTTCTAAGGTCACTTTCGTTAAATATTCTATCCATAACGGTACCAAGCGTTTCTTTTATTATAGGTTCAATGTATTTGTCGGGTACTGGAAAACTAGCACTTGTACCCTTGCCTTCTCCGCCTTTGCCGTCTTTGATGACTGCTACGTTGGTTATTACCCAAAAGCCCAAATCTCTTGTTATGCCAGACTCAACCGCCATAAATAGGTCAGCGTTTATTTTTTGCTCTTTGGCATACTTAATAAGGTTGTCTACCCTATTGTTTGCCCCTGCATAAGTTTCGACGCCCACCGGCTCGTCGCTTACATTTGAGTTTACCTTAACGCCTTCTATCTTAAAATCTTTAAAATAGTGGCTTAGCGCTCTTCTTGCTCCTTCAATTTTTCCCGGATTTTTTGTTCCAATCAATACTTTCATAATTTTTCTCCTTTTTGTCGGCTGCAATAAAAAAATCTTCCTAAGAATAAACAATAAAAACAGCCAAATAATTTTGTTTGTTTTATTGCCATTCATAAGAAGATCTTGAAAAGATTTTCCCCGTAATATAAATCCGGAATGGTCAAAAGGGATTATATGTGAATATATATTTACCACACAAAGCCCTTTTTGTCAACATTTATATATTAAGTTAAGGACATAAGACAATTATAGATATGCCAAGATAGACCGTTATTCCACATTGCGTAATTGTTCTTTAATTTTTTCGTTTTCACATTTAAGTTTTAGTACACAATTTGTGAGCTCAATATTGTTTGCTTTTGAGCCCAGCGTGTTTATTTCACGCGTCATTTCTTGCGATAAAAATTCAATTTCTTTACCTATTGGTCTATTTACCACCAAAAGTTCATTAAAACGTTTTAAGTGGCTAAATAGTCTAGAAATTTCTTCATTTACGTCCGCTTTATCGGCAAAAATTGCAACTTCGTTTAAAAGTAAAGTCTGGTCAAGTTCCACCATTTTTGCACTCAAAATTTCGTTAAGACGCGCTTCTAGTTTTTGAGCATATTCTTCCACCACTTGCGGCGCTTTTTGCTTTGCAAAATTGGTCAAACTTTCCATTTCATCCAAATGTTCTTTTAGATCGGCTTTAAGATTTTTGCCTTCTTTTTGCCTTTCAACAAGCAAAGCATCAGTGGCAGCCATCAAACCCTCAAAAAGCGCCTTTTTTAGCGCGTCGGGATCTTCTTCGACTGTTTCTACCGACATAACCTTTTCAAACCTTAATAGGTCCTTTGCTGTCATATTTTCGGGAATGTTTAATGCGTCGGCTAGCAACTTGTTTTGCTCAGCAATTTTTTGAGCAAGGTCGGTGTTTATAACAACATTTAATCCACTTGCTTCTTCCGCGCTTCCAGCGCGACTAATAATCACATCCACTGTGCCACGACTAAGCCTAGATTGCAGATATCTTTTTATTTCGTTTTCATAGGGCAAAAATTGTTTGCCGGCTTTAACGTTTATATCCAAAAATCTGCCATTTACCGATTTTAGTTCTATCACATAATTTTGGCTGAGAGCGATAGCGCCTTTGCCATATCCCGTCATACTTTGCATTTGTTTGTACCTACTTTAATTTTTCAAGCAACAAACTGTTCACCAGTTTGCTATCGGCTTTGCCTTTGCTTGCTTTCATGGCTTGTCCTACCAAAAATGCCATAACTTTGGTGTTACCTGCCTTGTAGTCAGCTACTGCCTTTGGGTTGTTTGTCAGTACTTCATCCACCAATTTTTCAACTGCACCCGTGTCACTGACAATTTGCATATTGTGAGTGGCAACCAAGTTATCTACCCCACTTTTGTCACCATTCCAAATAAGTTCAATGAGGTCGCGCGCGCTTTGTTGGCTAATTTTGTTTTCGGTGTAAAATTTTATAATATCGGTAAGTTCTTTTGCCGATATTTTTACGATAATTTCCTCTTCGAGGTCACTGTTAAGTTTTTTGTTTACTTCGCTAGTAATCCAGTTTGCGATAACTTTTGCATTTGGTAAAAGTTTATAACTATCAAAAAATAGGTTCCAAATGCTCTTATCTCTCGAAATAAGTTTTGCATCATAGTCGCCAAGGCCAAACTCGTTAATCAAACGATTTTTCACATCATTAGGCAGTACTGGAATTTGCGACTTTAGTGCAGATATTTCAGACGCCGAAATTTCGGTTGCATAAATATCTGGCTCAGGGAAAAAACGATAATCGTTGGCGCCTTCTTTGGAGCGCATTACAAAATTCTCATTTTTCTCGTCATCCCAACGCATTGTGCAAGCCTCAATTTTGCCCCCATTTTCTAGCACAGATTTTTGCCTTGCAACTTCATAGTTAATTGCGCGTTCTATGGCTTTAAAAGAGTTGATGTTTTTCATTTCGGTTCGGTTGCCAAGTTTGATTGAGCCTTTTGGCTTTAACGAAATATTTACATCGCATCTAAGTGAGCCTTGTTCCATTTTGCAGTCTGAAACGCCAATACTCTTGTATAAATCTTTTAATTGGTTTAAGTACGCAATGGCCTCTTTTGCCGAAGATATATCCGGTTCGCTAACAGTTTCTATTAGCGGAACGCCACAACGATTGTAATCTACATAACTCTCGCCAAGATTGCTGTGTGTAAGTTTGCCCGCGTCTTCTTCAAGATGAATACGATTGATGCGTATTTTTTTAGGTTTGCCGTCATCACCCTCAATTTCTATAAAACCATTTCTGCAAATAGGTGTTTCGTCTTGCGAAATTTGATAAGCTTTTGGCAAATCTGGATAGTAGTAGTTTTTGCGCGCAAACCCAAATTTGTTTGATATGGTACAATTGGTTGAAATGCCCGCAATAATAGTTTTGTTAACAGCCTCTTTATTTAGGCGTGGAAGCGCCCCCGGCAAACCAATGCAAACGGGGCAACAATGGGTGTTTGGTTCGCCGCCAAATACGTTTTTGCAAGCACAAAACACTTTGGTTTTTGTGTTTAGTTCTACATGAACTTCTAGCCCTATAACAACGTCAAATTCCATTATTTTAGCTCCTTTGTAACTTCATAGTAGTTTGCCAAATTAAATAGTGTTCCTTCTTCAAAATAGTTAGCAATAAGTTGGCAACCAATTGGCATGCCATTTTCATCTTTGCCCACCTTAAAACTAATTGCAGGCAAGCCCGTTAGGTTTGCAGGCACGGTAAAGATATCTGCAAGATACATATCTAGCGGCGTTGCCTTTTCGCCAAACTTAAACGCAGTTGTTGGCGCGGTTGGCGAAATAATTGCATCGCACTTTTTTAGCGCAATTGCAAATTCTTGCTTTAATGCATTTCGCACTTCTTGTGCCTTGTTGTAATATTGATCATGGTAGCCCGCCGACAAGCAATAGTTACCAAGCATAATACGACGTTTAACCTCTTTGCCAAAATATTTGGTGCGAGTGTTATAATATATATCTAGCAAATTTTCAGCATCTTTTGCGCGTTTGCCATATTTGATACCGTCATATCTAGCCAAATTGCTAGATGCTTCAGCCGAAGACAGAATGTAATAATCGGCAAGGGCTTTGTCAACGCTAGGCAAAGATATATTTACAATTTCCGCACCATTCTCGCGATAAAACTCTACGGCGTCTTCTATTGCTTTTTTTACTTCTTTGTTATTGATCATATCAAAGTATTCTTTTGCAACGCCAATTTTTAGACCCCTTACGCTATTTCTAATTTTGTCTACAAACTTAACGTCTTTTCCGTCTACGGTGGTGCCATCGTGCTTGTCGTAGCCACAAATTGCTTCTAGCATAATTGCACTATCTTTTACACATTTGGTAATTGGCCCAACTTGGTCTAGCGAAGACGCAAACGCAACCAGCCCATAACGACTAACTCTGCCATAGGTAGGCTTTAAACCAACCACCCCACAAAAACTAGATGGCTGACGAATGGAGCCGCCGGTATCACTGCCAAGCGATGCATAGCACTGTTTGCTAGCAACGGCACATGCACTACCGCTGGACGAACCACCAGGAACTCTAGAAGGATCTAATGGGTTGAGCGTTTTGCCAAAGGCACTATTTTCACCGGAACCACCCATAGCAAATTCATCCATGTTTGCCTTACCTAAAATTACCGCACCCGCGTCCAAAAGTTTTTGCACAACCGTTGCGTTGTATGGCGCTCTATATCCTTCTAGCATCTTTGATGCACAGGTGGTATCGAACTCAGTGGTAGATAGGTTATCTTTTACAATAACCGGTACCCCAAGCAATGCCCCACTTTTGCCTTCTGCTATTTCCTTATCCGCCTTTTCGGCAAGAGATAGTGCATATTCGGCATTAACCGAAATTAAACTATTAAGTTCTTTGGTTTCTTCAATTTGTTTTAAGCACGCCTTGGTAAGTTCAGTGCTAGTAACATTACCTTTTTTTAGTTTGTCTTGTAATTCGTAAATATTATAATCTAAAATGTTTTTCATTCTTGTTATCCTTATTAGTCTACTACACGAGGCACAACAAAATATGCGTCGTTTTTGCTAGGTGCGTTTTTGAGAACTTCTGCTTGCGCTAGGCTTTCTTCTTCTACATCTTCTCTTAATGCACCATAGTTTACATTTACATCTTTTACATTTGTTGTGTCTACTTCACTAAGTTTACCAAAGTAATTTACCATATTGCTTAAATCTTGGCACATGGCTTGCTTTTCTTCGTCAGTTAAATTTAATCTGGATAAAGTGGCGACGTGTTCCACTTCTTCTGTCGTTAACATCATTTTTGTCATAATATACCTTCTTATCTCAATTATAGCACACGTTAGTTATTGTTTTCAATTCTTTTTAAAAATTCGTCTTCATCAATAACTTCGATACCCAGTTGTTTTGCTTTGTCTAGTTTGCTTCCGGCATTTTCGCCCGCCAAAACGCAGGTGGTGTTTTTTGTAACGCTAGTTGTAACGCTTGCGCCGTTGTCTTCCAAAATCTTTGTTGCTTCGTCACGCGTAAACTTGCTTAAAGTTCCTGTTAGCACAAATTTTTGACCAGCAAACCTTTGAGATTTTGGTGCTGATTTTTCTTCTGGCTTAACGCCAACTTCTTTTAGTGCATTTAGTTCCTTTTTATTAAATTCGTCGCGGAAGAAGTTGTATATGTCGGTTGCCGTTATTTCAGCTATATCTGGCAACTCGTCAAGTTCTTCAATGGTTGCCCTTTCCAAATTATCTAGCGATTTAAAATGGTTTGCCAAAACATCTGCCATCTTTCGGCCTACGCCATCTATTCCAAGCCCATAAATAAATTTGTTAATTGGCACCGATTTGCTGTTTTCTATTTCCGCTAGTGTGTTGGTTATTTTTTTGTCTTTAAAACCGTCTAATTTGGCAAGGTCATCAGCCGTCAAGGTATACAATTTGGCAAAAGTGTTTACCCCCAATTTGGTATACAATTGATTTATTGTTTTGCCCGATAGACCCTCAATATTAAACCCATGCTTTGAAACAAAGTGTGTGAGCTTGCGAGAAATTTGTTCTTTGCATCCAAGTTTGTTTGGGCAAAATAGGTTTGCTTGAGTTTCCACAAGTGGCGTTTTGCAACAAGGACACACCTCTGGTTTTGGTATAGTCAATGAGTTGTCAAAGTGTTCAGCCACGCCAAATATTTCAGGGATAACGTCGTTGCTTCGACGCAAAAAAACGCGACTATTTATTTTGACGTCTTTTTTTAGGATATCATTGTAATTATTTAAAGTTGCCCGCTTTATAGTAACGCCACCTAGTTCTGTCGGCTCCAGTTCGGCAATTGGGGTAAGTTTGCCGGTGCGACCTACTTGCCACACTACGTTTTTTAAAATAGTTGTCGTTTCTTCGGGGTCAAATTTGTAAGCAATCATACCGCGAGGGAATTTATTGGTTTCACCCAGTTCGGCGCGTTCACTGAGTTTGTTGTATTTTATTACCATTCCGTCTATCAAAAAATCTAATTCGTTTCTTATTTTTGCGGTATGTTTTATTATTTTTTCAATTTCTTTTAGACTATGCACTACTTCAAACAAACTACCAACCAAAAAGCCATTTTCTTTCAAAAATTCATACTCTTCTAATTGGGTCTTAAAGGTCTTGCCCTCAATATAGTTTACATTGTACATAACCACGTCTAATTTGCGTTTTGCCGTCACCTTTGGGTCAAGATTACGCAAGGCACCAGCGGCCGCATTTCGGGCGTTTTTTAACTGCTCATCGTGCGATTTGTTCCATTCTTCAAGTGAGGACAAACGCATAATGCCTTCACCTTGCACCTCAACCACACCTTTGTAATTTATTTGCAACGGAACGGTACGAATGGTTTTTACTTGACTGGTTATGTCTTCACCCATAATACCGTTGCCACGAGTACCTGCTCGCACCAAAACGCCGTCGTTATACTCTATGGCAATAGACAAGCCGTCATATTTGTATTCCACGGTATATTCGCCGGTGGCCGAAGAAAGCAATTTTTCATTACGCACAAACCAGTCTTCTATTTCTGGAATAGATTGCGCTTTGTCTAGGCTCATAAGTTTGTGCAAATGCTTAAATTTTTCAAATGCCGAAATAGGTTCGCCACCAACCTTTTGGGTAGGCGAATAAGGCAGAATATAGTTGTATTGTTTTTCAAGGTCAACCAGTTCGTAATAAAGTTTATCAAAAACTTTATCGGCAACCAATTGCTCATTTAAAAAATAGTAATGGTAATTGTATTTATCTATAAGCGTAATTAGCTCATTCATCCTATCCAAAACTTTTTGGTCCATAAACTCTCCTATTCAACAACTTCTAGTGGCGCAAATTTTAGGGATAACGTCTTTACGCCCACCGAATTAAATTTTATGGTGATAAATCCACCAACTGGGTCGGTAACTTCAACCAGTACCACGCCTTCACCAAAGCTCTTGTGACGCACGCGCGTGCCTTGCTTAAACTTGGCATAGAGGTCAAGTTTGCTTTTGTCCACTTGTTTTGGTTCGCTTTCTTCGTCGTCATCATCCAAAAACGAAGTGCGCGCAAAATTTCCCGCACCACCGCGTACATTTTGTAGTATACCTGTTTTTGCAAGAGGTGTGCTCTCAAAGCCGGCTTCTTTTAAAAACCTGCTAGGAACAGACCCTTCAGTGCGTCGGGTTTCAAAATTAAATTTTGTAGAACTGCGTGTCAAAAACAATTGTTGACGAGCGCGGGTGGTTGCGACATACATAAGTCGACGCTCTTCTTCCATCTCGTTTTTGTCCATTGAGTAAATGGCGCGGCTTAATGGCAACACGCCTTCTATTAGTCCTACCACAAACACTATATTAAATTCTAGCCCTTTTGAGGCATGAATAGTCATAAGCGACACAGCATTGTCATCGTCGCTCATTTCGTCGATATCACGCGACAGCGTTACCGATTGCAAATAGTCTTCTAGTGATGAGTTGTCGTTGGCTTGCTCATACTCCAAAATAGATTTTTCAAAGTTTTCTACGTTGGCAATGCGAGTATAGTCTTCTTCGTCATCTTTGCTAAACTGACCCATTATTTGACAATCTTTTATTATTTTGGTAAGCAGTTCACTTATGGTTAATTCTTCCTTAGCCTTAAACAGTCCGTCCAAAACAAACATAAAGCCTTGCAGTTTTTTTATTACTGCACTATCAAGGCTCATACCTGTGCGGGCTACATCGTAAGCCGACATATTTAAACTTTTTGCAACAGCCAGCAATTTAGCAATTGTAGCATCACCAATACCTTTTTTAGGTGCCTGAAGGGTGCGGATAAAACTATCATTATCTTTTGGGTTTGATATAAGTTTTAAGTAAGCGAGTAGGTCCTTAACTTCTTTTCGCTCAAAGAACTTAAAACCGCCATACACTTTGTAGGGTATTTGATAGTTTAAAAACTTTTCTTCAAAAACGCGGGATATGGCGTTAATTCTCATAAGTACGCCAAAATCGGAATAACTAGCGCCGTCATCAACCATAGACTTTATGGTTTGCGCAACAAACTCAGCTTCTTCTAGGTCGCTATACGACACCATATATTTTACTGCTTGACCTTCGCTGTTTTTTGTCCACAAGTTTTTCTCTAATCGGTTTACGTTGTTTTTAATAATCTTATTTGCGGTATCAAGAATAGGCTTGGTTGAGCGATAGTTTTGTTCAAGTTTAAAAACTTTAATGCCGTCAAAATCATCAATTAGTTTTTGGACGTTGGTAAATTTGGCACCACGCCATGAGTAAATACATTGGTCTTCATCACCAACGGCAAAAATATTACGATATTTGGACGCCATCAATTTTACCAACTCGTATTGTACAGTGTTGGTATCTTGAAATTCGTCTATATGAATATACTTAAAACGCTCTTGATAGGCATCAAGAACACTTGGATAAGTTTTAAATAGTTCGTAAACCTTAACTAGCATATCGTCAAAATCAATTGCATTTGACGCTAAAAGTTCCTTTTGGTAGGCCTTGTAAGTGTCAATAATTATATCGGCGAACTTATCTTTTTTGATATAAAGATAATAGGCGTCGGGCGACAAAAGTTCGTTTTTTGCATTGGATATATGCCAGCCAACTAGTTCGGGCTTAAACTTTTCCTTGCCCAAATTTAAATAATCGGCGTTGGTGTTTAATAGCCTTTTTATGGTACTATTTTTTTCCGTGTCGCCGTAAATAGTAAAGTTTGACGAAAAATTTAGTTTGCTTGCGTGGGTTCTAAGAATTCTTCCACACATAGCATGAAAAGTACAAACCCACATTTCTTCGGCACCTGCACCGACCAAATGAGAAATTCGCTCTTTCATTTCGTTTGCGGCTTTGTTGGTAAAAGTAATTGCCAAAATATTGTAAGGAGCTATTCCTAATTCTTTTACCATATATGCAATACGATGAGTTAAAAGTCTGGTTTTGCCACTACCGGCACCCGCTGTTACTAGTACTGGACCTTCTACGCATTTTGCGGGTTTTAATTGTTCTTCATTCAAACTATCTAGAATGCTATTCGTTGTCATATTTTGTTTCCTTTTGAATAAATATTATACTTAAATTTAGTCAAAAAGTAAATCAATGCAAGACAACTTTTTAAGTTAATTTTAATTCTTTAAATAATAACAAACAGCCGTAATAAAGCGTTTTGGTTTTGCAGACATAAACGCTTCTTTGATAAGTGGACTTGGAAAAACCAAATCGTCTGATTTTAGTCCTTCTATCATGGATGTGATAAGGGTGTCTTTAAGTTCCTTTTCAAACCCCGAAATTGAAATTTCATGCAAGTCCGCCATAAAAACATAAACGTTTTTAAATAAATTGATTTTTGAGTAATCATACTGCAAACTTTCGGTAATTACATCGGCAAGCAAATCAACTTGGTGCGACAATGCCTTTAATGGTGTTTTGTTTAGCACCGCCACAACGCGTTTTCTTTCTTTGTGTTTTCTTCGGTATCTTTTAATTCGTTTTTCTTTTGATGTTAGTTTTGCCCTCAAAAGTAGATACCTCCTTTATTTATTTGACTGCCTAAATTTGTTAAAATTTTTATACAAATTTTTGCACACAGTAAAAGCCATTATATCACCTTTGAAAGCCAATAGCAACCTCTTTTATATTTTTTATGACAAAATTTTACAATTTTGAACAATTGAGCATGGTTTCGGCATAACTAGCAAAGCCTTTGGTAGGATCGTTTATAAAAACGTGAGTAATTGTGCCAACAAATTTTCCGTCTTGCAATACCGGGCTTCCGCTCATTCCTTGCACAATTCCACCCGTTTTGGCAAGCAAGCGACTATCCGTTATGCGTATTACCATATTTTTTGAAGTTGTTCCGTTGCTGACGTTGGTTTTTATTATTTCCGCGTCATAATAGTCTGGAAGTGAGCCATCAACGGTACACAAAATTTGCACCTTGCCAATTTGCGGATTGTTTTCTACCAAAACTTTTTTTGTTTTGTAATATTCTACACCTTCTTTTTTTATGGTGCCGTAAACGCCGTTTTCGCAGTTTTTGGTAATGTTTCCTACCGAATTTTCGGTACGCATAAATAGTCCCTTTAATTCACCCGGAATGCCACGCGTTCCTTTGTTTACACCCACTATACTACATTTATAAACAAAGCCTTCACCAACTGGCATAATTGTCCCTGTGTCTATATCGGCAATTGGGTGACCAAGTGCGCCATAATCTCCATTTTCAGTAATAAAGGTCATGGTTCCTACCCCAACGGCGTTATCTCTTACCCAAAGACCAAGTTTGTAACTACCCGTTAAAGCATCTATGGCAGGTTTTATGGTGGAAACAATTTCCTTTCCATCACGCTTTACAACAATTTCTAGTTCCTTACCTTTGTTTTGTTCAGCGTTTATTATATCGCCAATTTGTTCACCATATTTAATTTCAGCGCCAGCAATAGAGAACAAAACATCGCCGATTTTTACATCGCTTTTTTCGGTAGGGTTCTCTACGCCCTCATAAGTTTCTACCTTGCTGATTTCTACCACCACGACGCCTTTGCCAGTAATACCAAATCCAATTGGGCACCCACTAACATAAACTTCCTTTGGCTCCAATGGCGTTTCGGCAGGCTTGTTTTCTTTTTTGCCACCAAAGCAATCAAAAAATGGCTGCATTAAATCAATAATTCGCTCAAAAAAATTTGGTTCATTATTTTGAATAAGAAGCATTTGACCACTTGCCGTAAAGGTGGCAAATGGTACACAAAGCAAATTAACTAAAACTGAAAAAAGTGCTAAAACATATACTAAAATTTTTTTGAACATAAAAAACTACCTTTATTATTAAAGATAGTTTTTGAAATATTTATATTTTTATGCGTTTATTAGTTTAGTGGTTCTTCGGTTATTTTGTCTAAATCTTTCCTAATTACGGTTAATTTGCCTTCTGCGTCAGCAATAAAGTCATGACACTCTTTGGCTATTTGAACGCTCTCGTCAAACAGTTGTATGGCTTGTTCAAGGGGCAAATTTGAGTCTTCAAGACTAGTCGAGATTTGGTCTAGACGAGATATTTTTTTGTTAAAATCCATAAATTTTCTCCTTTTTTTCTTCTACCACGGCTTTAACTTCACCGCCATTTAAAAATACATTGATAGCATCACCAACTTGTAAATCGTTTACGCTAAGCACATTTTTGCCGTCTTTTTCAATTTTAGCGTAACCACTTTTAAGCAAAGCAAGTGGGTTTAATTTTTCAAGTTTTGTAGTTAACACGTCAAGTCGATGTTTGTTGGTTACAAAATTAAGATTGACATTGCCGGTAATTTTATCAAGTTTTTTATTTAAGTTTTGGTTGTTGGTTATTAGTGCAAGTTCGGTATTTGCCAAAATTTGATTTACGCGCAGCCAAACTTGCTTTTTTAGGTTTTGGGTGCGCTCAGCAAGCAACCTTTCATGCTTTTTGTTTAAGGCAATTGCTCTATCAAAAAAGCCTCTGTCATCAAATACTGCCATATCACTGGCGATACTTGGGGTACCGGCGCGAACGTCAGCGACAAAATCTATTAGCGACCAGTCGTTTTCATGGCCAATTGCTGATATAATCGGCTTTTTAGAACCAAACACGGCACGCGCAACTAGTTCGGTATTAAATGGTGCGTAGTCTTCAAACGAACCACCTCCACGCGCCACAATAATTTCATCCACATTGTAATCATCAAAAAATTGTATACCTTTGACAATTTCTTGTTCGGCGCCAATGCCCTGAACTTTGGCTGGATACAAAACGATATCCACACTTTTGCTCTTTTCACGCGCTACACGCACAATATCATTTATTACGGCGCCCGTTTCGCTTGTCACCACCCCAATACGCTTAGGGCGCACAATTAAAGGTTTCTTTTTTGAAGAGTCAAATAAGCCTTCATTTTGCAATTTGGCTTTTAGTTCCAAAAATTGCTTGTATAGTTCGCCAAGCCCCATATCTTCTATTTTTGAAACAACAAAACTAAGTTTGCCGGTTTTTCCATAAAAATTCAGTCGTCCTTTTATGGTCACCTTTGAACCGAAATCAAAACCTGCAAGCAATGAACTATCAAAGCAAATGCAAGGCAATGCCGAGAGGTCATCCTTTAAATCAAAGTACGACGCAACGCCCGACCTTTTTAGGTTGGTAATTTCGCCGTACACACTGACGCCAATAAGCACTTCTTCGTTTTCGAAGATTTTTTTAATATAATTGTTTAGTTGGGTAACTGAAAGTGTCCAATTTGCCATAACTTTACTTCACAAAATTTGATAATACGCCATTTATATAACTAAAACTTTTTTCGGTAGAATAAGTTTTTGCCAAATTTACAGCTTCGTTGATGCTGACTGCAGGCGGAATGTTGCTCATATATTTTATTTCATAAATGGCCAAGAGCAAAATGGCTAAATCAACCTTAAATATACGGTCTAGAGAAAAGTTTTTGATATACTTTTCGACTTCTGCAACCAGTTCGTCATAATGTTCTATAACGCCATTATAAACTGAAACAATATACTCTTCTTCCGCTTTGTCTTCTACCGAAAGTTCGTTTAATGTCAGTTCATTTTTTTCCTTGTTTAGGCAATATTCAAAAATTAGTTTAAATGCATTTTCTCTTGATTGTACTCTACTCATAAACTTTTTCCTTTATTCTAAAATTGCGTTAAGACCTTCGTCTTGTTGCTGCTTTTCTGCTGGTGCAGCATTTGTCTGTTTGTAATTTGGCTCTTTTGGCGCGCGAGCGCTTGGGTCAAAATGAGCAGTTGGATTTTGCTCTGGTCTTTGTCGATCTTCGGCAGGTTGCGCTGATTGATGTGCCGTCTGCGTTTGCTCGGGCGCTTTTGTTTGGGATTTGTTAACAACAGTATCCTTAAACTTTATACCACTTGCACTTTTAGCCTTTGAGCCACCGCCTTTGTCGCCGCCCTTTGGCTTGTTGTACAAACTATCATACTTCCATTTGGGGCCACCTTTGCTGGTTGCTTTAAAGGAAGATTTGGCAGCAGCTTTCTTGGCCTCTACTTTCTTTTTTACTTCAATTTTGTCTTGCAAACTTTTCATTGAGGTTTTTGGCTTTAAAACCACACCTTTATATTTTGCAATATCTTTCATTTTAAACTCTTTAGCAATATTTTTTATTACCAAAAAGGTTGGTATTTCTTTCCCGTTTTTATCAAACCTAGGTTCAATACCTAATTTTTCGTAAATAGATTTAACTAGTTCCCCGTTTTGATCCATTTTGGTAACAATTCCCAAAAGTTCATCCGGCGGAATTACCGATCCATCTTTATGGAATAAGGGCTGAATGCCATGTCGCGCGTAAAACTTTAAAATTTCTTGTTCGCGCAACTTAAAAATTAAATCTATTTCCTTTACTTTTGAATAAAAAATTTTATCTTGTTTTTTTACTTCTCTTATACCAAAACCACAGGCAACAGTTAGCAGAATGTTAGTTGCAAGCGTTAGATAATAGGTAAAATCTGCTACCCCAATTACCACCGCAAGCAAAGCGGTTTGGGCAATGGATAGTGATAAATAGATGTAAAAGCCACAAAACAAAAGTTTTTTCATTTGATTGGACATATTATTTCACCAAAAAATCAACCCACAAAGTGTGGGTTGAAACAATGTTATGCAAAGTCTTCGAGCATATCAAAGTTAACGCCAACGATGTTTACGTCAATACGTTTAACTTTAAACTCGGTCATAGACTCGATGCTTCGTTTTACATTTTCTTGCACTCTAAACGCCACTTCGTTTACAGCAAACCCAAAGTTCATAATTACATACACTTGAACTTTTACGCCGTTTGTGTCATCAAAATTTAGGACAACACCCTTTTTAAAATTGCGGTTAAACAAATTTTTAAAGGAAGATGTGCGTTTTGTGCAAAGCGTAGCCACGCCGGCTATTTCTTTTGCGGCAAGTTCTACAATTTGAACAACAACTGATTTTTTGTAAGAGATGTTGCCATCTTGCTCATACTTAACTTTTTGTTTTTGTGCCATAATTAGCCACTCCTTTTGCTTCTAGATTATAACACAAATTTTACCGCTTTGCAAGAATTTTATAATTTTGCGTGCCAATTATTCAATTGGGATAATTTTCACGTTTCTAGCACTTGCACCAGTTTCGGCTTTTAAGATAGATAAGATTTGATTTGCCCTTTCATCGGTCAACGTTTCGGCAGATTTCACTATTACATTGTAGTAGTTTGAACCAATGGTAACAACAGCGTCTTCAAAGCCTTTTGCCTTTATTAGGCCTTCCAAGATAAGTTCTTTTTCCATTTTGCTGGCGAGTTCAGTTTTGCTAGCAACGGCAGTTTCTTTTTCTGCTGCGGTTGAATAACTGCTTTCGATAATCTCATTAAGTAATTCTAGTTGTGATTGTCTGCTTGCGGTACGGTCTTCTTTGTATGTAGCAAAAAAACTTGTATTTGCAGTATTTGCACCTACCGATTTTGTTGGCGCATTACTTAGTTTGTAATTTAAAAAACCAGTAACTATCAAAAGCAAAGCCATACTACTAAGAATAAGGATTTTTTTGCGTTTCTTTAACATCTTCTTTACCTCTCTAAAATAAATTATTTTCATTGTTCGGCTCCTTTAATTAAATATATGTGGCTTAGTTTCCTGCTAGAACTGAAATTCTGGAATTTTCTATACCAAGTGTGGCGGTTACTGCATTTATTATTTTTAACCTTAATTTTTCGTTGTCTGCACCATTTGCTACAATTAAAACGCCTTCTATTTTTGGGTATTTTTTTATGCAAATCAATCCGTCGGTCGCGCCTGAACTTTTAACCAGCACATTGGTGGAACTCTCAGTTGTTTTGCCATTATCCGCCGCCTTTGAAAGGTCGTTGGCATAACTCACTTCAACCGAACTAGTTACATAAACAAATGCCTCTACTTTGCCCACACCTTTTATAGAACCTATCACCTTGCACAGCCTTGATTCTACGTCCAAAACATATTCATCCATATTGGCAGTTGCATTTTCTACCGATTTGTTTTGCTCCAGATTAGAAGTTTTTTTTGTGGTATCAAAGGACGATAAAAAGATTAAAACAACCACAAACGATAAAACAATTGCTATGCCAATTTTTACTTTTGGGCTAGAAAAATTAAAAATTTTTGTAATTGCCTTTAAAAAACTTGATTTTTTTTCTTTTTGTGGCGAATTTTCGGCATCACTCATAAATTTCCACCTCGCTTTCATTTATGCTAAATTTTTTTGCAATATAATCTTTTATTGCATCTTTGCTGGTCATATTGTCTAGCTTTACTTTTGCCCCCACCACTTTGCCTTCTTCGCTTATAATTAACTCCACCTCAGCGTCTACCGAAAAATCGCTTTCTATTTCTGCCTCTATTAGCGCCTCAGTGCTTTCGTACTTTTGCATATAATAATTGTTAAAATAGGTTTCTGTTTCCGCAAAATCATTTATGTTATCTATTTTAAAAAAACAAAGCAGCGGGTTTATTAACATACAAACCGCAACCAGCCCAACAAAGGACGAAATAAAAGTCTTTAGTTTATTAGATGGCAAAATGGCATCAATTATTACAAGTATTACGCTTACCACCGAAAGTTGCAAGATTACTACTTTAAATTCACTCATACCAAATTACCCGCCGAAATAATTACCAAAATTAAAACAAATATCATAAAAAACAAACACGCAATAATTGTAAAAAGTTTTATTAAAATGCCTGAAAGATCGCCTAAAACCCCAGATATCTTGCTTTCGCCAATCGGCTCCAACGCGCCCGACAAGAGTTTTGCAAAAAGTTGCGCAACAATGAGTTTTAATGCCATACCAAGCGCCAAAGAGAAAATTGTAATTATTCCAACCACGCCCAAACTGTTTTTTACAAGTATACTACCGCTTCTAAAAAGTTCGTAACTTTCCGCAAAATAACCGCCAACCACCGGCACATAGTTTTTTATTGCATACTTTGCCGAGCGAATAGACAATTTGTCCACCGATGACGCTGTTATACCTTTTATGGATAAAGTACCTAAAAAAATAGTAAAAAACGCACCAATTGTCCACTTAAATACTGAATCTATGTAACTTTTTAGTTTGCCAAAAGAAAGTTTGGAATTAAATCGGCTTATAATGCATAACACAAGTGAGCAAATAACAAGCGGGAACAAAAAATAGTTTATTAAATTTATAAAGCCAGTAGCAAATACGGTAATAATAGGATCTAAAATCAAAGAAGTGCGGTTTGCCCCAAGCCCCGCCACTAGTCCAACCAAAATAGGAAAAATTGCTTCCGCAAATATTGCCAAACTATTTATGGTCTTTTTATATGAAATTATTATGCCACCAACCAATGCAGTACACATCGAAACTGCAACTATATAACAAATGGTGCTGGCAAGCGAACTAGCACTCGAGAATTTTCCCGATGGGCTTATCTCTTTGCATAAACTAGAAAGTATTCCTATTGCAAAAATAGACAAAAAGAAAGTCAAAAAACTTTTGTAATTGTCCTTTATTATTGATAAAACAATATTTATGATAGATTTGGCAGAAAGATCATCTTCACCATTTATAAGTCGACTTAGTTTAGTTTTTATGTCAACGCCGCTAGAATTTTCTAGACTACTATACACTTCATTTAAGTTGTCTAAATCTAAACTTTCTAGTTGTCCATCAACCTCGGCGCTAATTAGCTCGGGCTCATTTTCGGCGCGCGCAACCGCTACTGCATTAACCGGAAAACATAACAAGGCACAGAAAACTATTAAAAATATCGTTTTTTTCATAATAAATCTTTAATTAGTTCAATTAGTTTTAATACAATTGGAAAGGCAAGCCCAATTATTATTACTTTTCCTGCCAGTACAATTTTACTAGCAATTGAGCTAAACCCACTATCCTCAGCAATATCTGCGCCAAATTCAATTATGTAACTTATCCCCACCACCTTTAAGAGCAAGGCTATAATACTACTATCAAAACCTGCTATATTAGATAAATTAAGGAAATTGTTTATTATTTCTGCAAGTTTTTGCAAAATAACATAAAAAACAATTATCCCAGTAGATATTGCCGTTAGCGTGGCGAGCTCTGGCTTTGTTTGTTTTAGAATAAGTGAGGCAATTACCCCCACCATTCCAATAATAAAAATTTTAATTACCATTTAATAAAGTCCAAACAGCGTTTTTACCGAATCAAATAATTTGGCAACCATTTCAACTACCATAATCAGAACAATAACCACGCCAGCCAAACTAGACAAAGTTGCAATTTCGTTTTTGCCCGCTTGATTTAGAACCTGACTAATTACCGCAGTAAGCAAACCTATACCGGCAATTTTTATAATAATATCAATTGTCATTGTTTACCTCCTTATAGCAAAATTACGCAGAGCAGCAAACCAGCAAGCACACATAATTTAAAAATCATACCGCCCTTTTTGTTATAATTCTCTTCCGCATTTGCTTTGTATCCGTCAAAAATGTTTTTGTAATAATCTAGTTGCACCTTCTGTGAAAAAATATCCGTGCCACCCAGCATTTGAAAAAATCTTGTTATGTTTGCATTTTGGTCGCCTGTAAGCAATTTATTATTTATAGTTACATCTTGCTGACAGCCGCCGCTTACTGCTTTCAAAAGCGTCTTGGCATCAACTAAAAAAGCACTGCCTATTTGCAAAGATATTTTGTTTATTACATCAGGTAATTTGCTTTGATAAAAATCAAGTTCTGCTTGCAAAGTTACAATTAAGAGCAAAGCGTCCGACCAATAACATACTTTTTGCTTGTAATAGTTTTTAACAGCCTGACCTACTAAGCCACAACCAAAAATTATAAAAGCAAATAAAACCGCTTTAAACATACGCCTTTGTTACCGGCGCAAAATTTTCATCTAACACAGCATCCACCGTCCCAACGCCGTTACTTCCCGACAAAATAATAAACCTTTTAAAAGACTTGTCGCTTAAAAGTTTTTTATAAACTGGCTTTTTTTCAAGCGAATGACAATCTTCGCCATGCGCCGTTGCAATTATTTTAACGCCTGAGTTTATGGCAAACTCTATACCCTTCATATCACTCTCAGTCGCAATTTCGTCGCAAACCACCACATCAGGGCGCATCGACTTTACCCCTTCATAAAAACCGAACTCTTTACTTGCGCCAGCCAAAACATCACTATATGTGCCAAGATTCATTTGACACCTTCCATTTGTAAGTCCCGATAGTTCATAACGCTCATCTATTACCAAAGTGTTAATAACTTTTTGCCCACTGGAAATTACACGCGTTATATCCCTCAAAAGCGTTGTTTTGCCAAGCCCCGGAGGAGAAATAATAAGAGTGTTTAAAAATTTTTCGCCATCAAAAATGTATGGCATTACCTTTACCGCACAATTGGTAACTTGATGTGGAACACGAATAGTTAACCCGCTAAAATTTTTTATGGTCTTAACTTTTCCGTTTGCGTCCACCACCACTTCACCACTGACCCCAATTCTTATGCCAGATTCCATAGTGATGTAGCCTTGTACAATTTGACTATTATACGAATATAGCGAAGAATCAGTGGCTCTACAAATAATAAAATCAATAAGTCTACGATCAGCGTAAATAGGTTTGCCGTTTGCCGGCGTGGTAAGTTTTAAGTAATCTCCTTTAACAGAAATAACAATTGGTGCGTTATCTCGCACTCTAATTTCGTAAACATCACCAAGGCTATACTTTGCCAAAATAACATCCAAAAGTTCACGCGGTAATATTTTTGATAGCATATATTCTCCTTGCTACAATTTATTGCAAAATGTTTTTAGATATGAAAATTTGGACATAAAAAAAATGTCAAACCAATTGTTTGACATTTTTTTATAATAATTAAACGCGTTCCATATAGGTTCCGGTACGAGTATCAACTCTAATACGGTCACCATTGTTAACAAACAAAGGAACTTGCAAAACCAAACCGGTTTCTAGCGTTGCAGGTTTGTAACCAGCTTTTGAAGTATCGCCTTGCAAACCAGGTTCGCATTCCACTATGTTAAGTTCTACAAATAGTGGTGGTTCAACCGAAAATGCTTCGCCCTTGTAAAATTGAATGGTTGCGGTCATATTTTCGGTAATATAATTTAATGCATCTTCAACCTGAGATTTGTTTAGTGGAAGTTGTTCATAAGTGTTGTTATCCATAAAGTAATACAAACCAGAATCTTCGTACAAATAGGTCATTTCTTTTCTTTCGATGTGAGCTTTTTCAAATCTTTCTGTTGGGTTGAAAGTTCTTTCCAAAACTTGACCTGTTACAATATTTTTAATTTTAGTTCTAACAAACGCCGAACCTTTACCAGGTTTAACATGCAAGAAATCAACTACTACATAAATTTTACCTTCGAGTTCAAAGGTAACACCTTTTCTAAATTCACCAGCAGTAATCATCTGTTTTCCTCCTTAATATTTTATTAGCCAAGAAATATTTTACCATAAAAGTTTGCAAATTAAAACACTTTTTTAAAATATTCTTGCATAATTTTTGAATCTTTACTTTGAGTGCCCGACGACTCACAAACCACCCAAAAATTTACATCAGGGAATTCTTTTAGCGCGTCTATCATCAGTTTGTAATCGGGGCCGAATTTTTCATCATCAAAGGTTAAATGTTTTATTTCACCTTTTGCACCATACTCAATTTTTGAAAAATGAATATGTATTTCAGTTTTACCAATGTTAGTAAATTTTTTTATTATGTCAATAAAGTCTTGTTTGGTTTTTAAACTTCCGCCATAAAAAGCATTTATGTGCCCAAAATCTAAGGTTGGAATAATGCGACTATCCAATTTGCACATTTCAGCGACCTCATCAGGCGTGCCAATTTGACCATGCTTGCCCATTGTTTCGGGGCAAATATACACGCCATCTATTTTTTCTTTATCCAAAGCAGACAAAAACACTTTTAAGTTTTTTAACACATTATTTACCGCATCTTCGCGCTTTTGCTTTAACTCACTACCAGGATGAAATACCACCCTGTTGCCACCAAGCTCTTTAACCTTTTTTACTGTTTGCATAAGATACGAAATCGTACCATCAATTTTCAATTTGTCCGGATTGGCAAAGTTTATGTAATATGGTGCATGTCCAGAAATTTTTATGCCAAGTTCCTTGGCCTTTTGATTTAGTTCTTGCGCAAGTTCGCTGGTCATTTTGACGCCAAAAGTAAAAGGTAATTCTACCGCATCTAAACCAAGATCATTTATTTTTTCAAATAGTTTAGCATAACTTAAATTTGTTGCAACGTCTTCATCACTTCTACCTGCAGGACCAAATTTAACCATTTTCTTCTCCTTCGTACAAATAGGTCGTTACCTTTATGTTTCCGTCTTCGTCATTTTTGGCAAGTCCGTAACATACATTTTGGTAACAAACCATATATGTGTCTTGCAAATTTTTGTCCCCACCAACTTTTAACCCGTTTTGCAATTTTTTAAAATTAGCGTCAGTCAAATTCAATTTCGGCATACTTTCAAAAATTTTTTCAACCGACAAAATATCTTCTTGCCGCCCCAAACTCAACCGCTCTAAGCTGATAGAATTTTCAATTTTAAAGGGTCCAGAACTCGTTCTTACCAGCTTTGTCATAGTTGCAAAAGTGCCTAATTTTTCAAAGATATCTTTTCCCAAACTTCTAACATAGGTACCAGATTTACACCATATTTCGAGTTCGATAAATCTATCGAGCGAACCCTTTCGGGCAGTTAAGGCATAAATTTGCACGTTACACGGCTTCGGTTCAAACTCAATTTGTGATTTTGCAAGCTTGTACGCGCGGACGCCATTGATTTTTTTTGCAGAAAACTTTGGCGGAACTTGTCTTATTTCGCCGATAAATTCTGGCAAAATTATTTGCACTTCATCTACCGAAACCATCCTTCCGCCTTGCTTTATTATCTCGCCTTCGGCATCCAAAGTATCCGTTTCTTCACCCACATAAAAGGTAGCAACATAGCGCTTGTCTTTGTTTAAAAAATAATCAAATAGTCTTGTTGCTTTGCCAATTGCAACCGGCAAAACCCCTTCTGCCATTGGATCAAGCGTGCCAAGATGTCCAACTTTTTTTGTTCCAAAAGCACGCTTGGTTTGCTTTACCACATCAAAAGATGAAACTCCCCTAGGTTTGTAAACGTTAACAATTCCTATCATAATTCATCTCTAAATGCTTTTAAAAGTTTTTCTTTAACCGTTTCTATGTCACCAAAAAGTTTTAGTCCGGCCGCCTGTTTATGACCCCCGCCACCAAATCTACGAGCAATTTCACCGGCGTCGTATCTATCTCTTGTGCGAACGGCAATTCTAAATTTGCCCGGAACTTCTTCGTTTATTACCGCAAGGAACTTTGTATCTTTAAGTTCGGTGCCAATTCGGCTAAGCCCCTTGGACATATTTACATCAACACCGTTTTCTACATAAAAACTATTTGGCACAGTAATTAACACAATACGATTTTGATCATAAAACTCAGTATGCTCATAAGCATATTTCTGCGCCAAAAAATAGTCATGTGGCTGCTTTTCAAAAATATTTGCCATAAGTTCGGCAAAGTTGGCACCATACTCTTTACACAAAATTGACACCGCTTCTAGCGTTCGATGTGTTGTAGAACGGAAACGCAACCCCCCTGTATCAGTTAATATACCAAGCAATAGGCTTTCCGCTGTGCGTTTGCTAAATCTTATCCTATCACGGAACACCCAAAACAAAAGTTCGGTGTTTGATGCCATTTTTGAATTTACAATATTTATTCGCGCATAATTATCGGTGCCCGAGTGATGGTCGGTCATCATAGTGTTTTTTGCGTTTTCAAAGTAAGTTTGGTATTTGCCAAGCCTTTGAGGGGAGTTTGAATCTACTGCTATGTGTAAATCGCACATTTCGGGATCACCAATATTGATTAGGTCTTTTATGTTTAAATACTGCACTTCGGTTGGCAATTCGCTATCCACAAACACAAATGGATGCTTACCCATATTTTTTAATAGATAAAAAAGGGCAAAAGCTGAACCTATCCCATCTCCATCAACGTTTATGTGAGTGTAAATAGCCACATTATTTGCCCTTTCTAACTGTTCTAAGAATTTACGTTCTTTTGATAAAATCATAATTCTCCTTTTTTCTTTAAGTCATCCAAAATTTGATTTATTCTAAATGCGTTATCTGCTAAATCATCTTTAATTAAGATAAACTTTGGAGTCTTTTTTAAATTCATTTTTTCTGCTACTCGTTTGCGCAAATAGCCAAGTGAACCTTCAAGCGCTTTAAACGCTTTTTCTTCATCTGTCTTACCGTAAAAACTTACAAAAACTTTTGCGGTTGAAAAATCAGACGCAACCGCAACTTTGGTTACCGAAACCATCACCCCTTTAAGTTCGGGAGTGCTGATTTCGGTAGTAATTATTGTTGAAAGCAATCGTTGCATTTCTGCATTTACTTTTTCCATTCTAAAATTTGACATTTAATTTATCCTTTCAAGGTCATAACCTTCTATAATATCGCCCACTTCAAAGGCGCTAAATCCGTTTAGAACGATACCACATTCAAAACCTGCCAAAATCTCTTTAACTTCAGTTTTTTCACGTTGAATGGTTGCGATTGTGCCCTTAAACACTTCTTTATTTTTACGCAGCAAACGAACACTTTGATTTTTGGTTAATTTGCCATCCAAAATATAGCAACCTGCAATAGCACCAACTTTGCTTGCCTTAAATATCATACGAAGTTCAGCGTGACCGCTAACGACTTCTTTGAATTTTGGCGTTAACATTGCGTTAATTTGTTTGGTTACATAATCTACTGCTTCATAAATGATTTTGTATGTTTGAATGTTTACTTTGTATTTATCTGACAATACTTTTGCCTTAAAATCTTGTTTTACGTTAAAGGCAATAATAAGTGCATTTGATGCAGATGCAAGCATAATATCATTTTCGTTAACGGCACCGACACCACCGTGAATGCATCTAACTTTTACTTCTTCATTGCAAATTGCACCAATGGTATCTTTTAACGCTTCAACCGAACCTTGAACATCGGCTTTGATAATAACATTGTAACTCTTAAATTCGGTTTCTTTGAATCTATTCATTAGCGATTCTACCGAATTATCAGTAGCTTTAATCATATCGTTACGTTCTCTACCAACACGTTCTGAAAGCACTTTTTTGCTCATTTTTTCATCTACGGCGTACATCTCGTCACCAGCATTTGGCACACTAGACAAGCCAAGCACCGACACTGCAAAAGATGGACCGGCAGATTTTACATTTTTGCCTTTTTCGTTAAACATCGCTCTAACTTTACCAACCGATGTTCCGGCAATAATTACATCGCCTACCTTTAAGGTACCATTTTGTACCAAAATTGTTGCGACTGGTCCTTTGCCTTTGTCTAGTTGGGCTTCAACAACGCTACCAATTGCTTTTCTTTTTGGATTTGCGCGGAGGTTTTGGTATTCTGCGACAAACAACACCATTTCAAGTAGTTTGTCGACATTTTGACCCGTTTTTGCGCTTATAGGAACCAAAATGGCATCGCCGCCCCATTCTTCCGGAACAACATCATGTTCGGTAAGTTGTTGCTTGATACGGTCGATGTTTGCTTCCGGTTTATCAATTTTGTTAATTGCAACAATCATTGGTACTTTTGCTTCTTTTATGTACTTAATTGCTTCAACCGTTTGTGGCATAACACCATCATCGGCAGCAACAACCAAAATTGCAATATCAGTAAGTTTTGCACCACGTTCACGCATTGCACCAAAAGCAGCGTGACCCGGTGTATCAATAAAGGTGATAAGTTCGTTGTTTTTAGTAATAGTATAAGCACCAATATGTTGAGTAATTCCGCCCGCTTCGCCGGCAACTACACTGGTATCGCGGATGTAGTCCAAAAGTGAGGTTTTACCGTGATCGACGTGACCCAAAACAGTAACAATTGGAGGACGTTTTACTAGGTCTTTTTCGTCGTCAGTTTCGCCGCTTATATCAAACATTTTTTCTTCGTAAGATTTTTCGAGTTTCTGTTCAAGTTTTACACCAAATTCACTGGCAACTAATTCAGCCGAATCAAAGTCTACTGTGCTATTGATGTTTACCATAATGCCCAAAACCATAAACTTTTTGATAAGTTCTACAACAGGTTTACCAATTTTTTCCGCCAACATTTTTACGGTAAGATTCTCAGTGGTGATAACAGCATGGTCAATTTTTGTAGCAACAACAACCTCTTCTTGTTTTGCCTTTTTTCCTTTAATTTTGCGCGAACCCATAATGTGTCCGTCTTCACTAAACAAACTCTCATCATCAACAAAACCACGCATCATTAACGCTTTGCGATTTAAAGACTTCTTTTCGTCATAGCCATGATCTTTCTTTTTTGCAGTTTTGTTTTCTACTCTGCGGTTATCATTTGCCGGTTGAATTGGCGCCGGTCTTGTTGGTTGAGTGCGGCTTTGCATTGGCCTTGCACTGCCGTTTGCGCCCGCATTTGGCGCGTATGGCTTGCGTTCACCAAATTGTCTAGTACCGTTTTGACCATAGCGTGGACGGTCTCCCTGCGCGTTTAGGTCAAACCTGCGCATACGAGTTTCACCCGTGCCAGCTGGACGATTAAAGCCAGCGCCTGTTCCGTTTTGTGGTCTACGGAAGCCTTCAGTTCTTGGTGCAAAAGTTCTTTGTTGCACGCCTTGAACCGATGTGCGAGTTTGAGGTTTTGTCTGCCCAACCACTGTTGATGGTTTTGTTTCCGTTTTTGCAGGTTCGTTAATTTGGCTTGCCTTGTTAGCTTCTTCATTTTGCTTGTTTGTAACAATTTCGTTTAAACGTGCTTGCATACTCTTTTTTAGGGTGTTGCAACCACCGGAAATTTTGCGCACCAAACCGATATAACTTACCGAATTGTTTTTAAGTTCAGTTAGTTCCGCCATTAGTTGTTCGCCCGTTTTTTTCTTTTCAGTTTTTTGAATGTTGTTTACCAAATTCACTTCCTCCAAATTGGTTTTCATTTATTCGTTTATTATTGCTTTTGCTAAGTTTGCATCTACAACGCCCACCGCTTTTGCGCCCTCAGGCAAGATGCCACCATCCACTTGCTTTAGTGGAATGCATTTTTGAGAGCAGTGTGCGCGCAGAGCCTTTAAAGATTTTTCACTTAGCCCACAAGTTAGCACAACTGCAATTTTGTTTGTTTTTAAAATGTTATCTACCCCATAAACTATTTTGCCAGATTTTATTGCAAAGCCTAGGTATGTTTGTAATTTATTTACCACTAGAAAGTTCTTCCATAAGTTCGCTTGCGCGTTTTGCGTCCGGCATAACTTTTAGATGTCTAAATAGCAAGTTCTTTTGAAGCGCTTTGTTTATGCATTCTGCGTTTTTGCATACATAAACGCCTCTTCCACCCATTTTGCCCGACTTGTCTAGATAGACTTTTTCACCAGCAACCGTAAAGCGATTTAACTCATTTTTAGTTTTCATTTCACGGCAAATAACGCACATACGCTCCGGCGTTTTTGTTTGTTTAGCCATCAATCGAGTCCAAATCTATGTTTGTGAAGATAGAGTTAACATCTTCAAATTCGCTCTTTATATTTCCAGCTTCAATATCGGTGATAACATTTTTGTCGTCAGCATCACTAGCAAGTACCGATTGAGATACCGATTTTACATCGATTCTCCAACCAGTAAGTTTTGCTGCAAGTCTAACATTTTGACCGCTTTTGCCAATTGCAAGAGATAATTTGTCGTCTGGAACAATAACCAGTGAAGATTTTTCCTCGTCATTAACTTCTACAGACAGAACTTTTGCAGGCGACAAAGCGCGTGCAATATATTCAAATGGATCTTCTGACCAAATGATAATATCAATTTTTTCGCCATTTAGTTCACTAACAATAGTGTTAACTCTAATACCTTTGTTACCAACGCAAGCACCAAGTGCATCAACGCTAGGATCGGTTGAAGTAACCGAAATTTTTGTGCGATACCCGGCTTCACGCACAACATTTTTGATAACTACAACACCCGACTCAATTTCTGGAACTTCGGTTTCAAAAAGTCTACGAACAAACATTGGCGTACTACGCGAAACAATTGCTTGTGTGCCACGGTCATTGTCACGAAGTTTTTTCATATAAACTTTTATACGGTCATTAACTTCATACTTTTCGCCAGGGATTTGATCATTAACCATTAGCACACCTTCAATTTGCGAGCCAATGATTTCCATATAAACGGTATCACGTTCAATACGTCTTACAATACCAGTAACAATGTGGTCAAGTTTTTCACTCATTTCTTTGTAAGCAGAACTTCTTTCCGCTTCACGCAATTTTTGGATAACAACTTGTTTTGCAGTGCCAGCAGCAATTCGGCCAAAATCTTTTGGCGTTATTTCTTCTTGCACACGGTCGTCAATTTTGTAAGATTTTTTAATTTTTTGTGCGTCGCTTAAAGCAATTTGGCTAGCTGGATCTTCTACTGCATCGTCTGCCACAACAGTTTTGTAAGCATATACTTTTATTGTATGTTTTTCTGGTGACAATTTTATTGTTACTGCTTTTGCTTCGCCAAAGTTTTTGTTGTATGCGGCAACCAATGCCGATTCTAGGTATTCCAAAAACTCTTCTTTTTTAATTCCTTTGGTCTTTTCTAGTTCATCAAGTGCCATAAAGAAATCTTTGTTTATCATTTATTTGTCCTCCTAAAATGATATATGTTTGGTAATTTTAGAAATATTTTTTCTGTCTAGGGCTATTTCTGATCCCGAGATAATTGTTAAAGTATTTTCGTCAAAGGCTTTTAGAACGCCAACAAAGTCTTTTTTGCCGTTTTGCTTGGCATAAAGAGATATATCAATTTCTTTATTTATTGAAAGTGACAAATCTTTGTCGGTTTTGAGCGGCCTATCAAGCCCCGGTGAAGAGACGTTTAAGGTATAACTTGCGCCTGCGGTTGGGTCTAGTTCATCTAATGGTGCATCTATGCTATTATGCACTTTTTCGCAGTCATCTAACCCGATGCCGTTTGGCGAATCAATAAACACTGTTAAGTTCATACCGTTTGACTTTTTTGCGTACTCTACTTCCACAATTGTGTAGCCCATTGGTTCAACAATTGGCGTGATTAAATCTTGTACTTTTGAAGCTATATTGTTCATTTTTCTCCTAAAAATAGTGAGCGACCGATTTGGTCGCTCACAAAGATTAGTTATACTATAAATAATATACCACTATTTACTTATTTTTGCAAGCACTTTTAATAATTTTCTAAAAGTTTTATCATTGCTTCTGCTGTGGCAATTGTGTCAAATACTGCGCGGTGAGCATTTTCCAAACTCACTCCAAGAGTTGCCGTAACAGTTTTTAATTTATAATTTTTTAAGCCTTTTAATTTTTGTTTTGCAAGCACAAATGCATCAAAGGTTTCGTTGGTAAATTCATAACCGCATTGCTTTGCGTTGTAATCAATAAACCTAAAGTCAAAATCAATAACGTACGAAACCATAATGGTGCCATCACAAAACTTATAAAAGTCTGGCATAACTTCATCTATGGTCGGCTTGCCAGCAACATCTTGATCGGTAATATTATTAACTTTTGTTGCGTCAGCAGGAATATGAATTTGCGGATCAATAAGGCACGAAAAAGTTTCCACTATTTTACCTTTTATTAGTTTTACCGCCCCAATTTCAATAATTTTACTTTTATTGTATTCCACTCCAGTTGTTTCAAGGTCAAATACAACAAAAGTGTTATTTAGTAAAAATTCATTTTTAATAGGTACATCGCTTGCCGAAAAAAGGTTAATTTGATTGTTTTCTTGATAAGGCTCCGGTTTTATTAAGCGATAATTCTTTGGTACCGGTTTTACATATCTACGCTCAAAAAAGTTTTGAGGCAAAATACACAAGTTAATTATTTTTGGTCTAAACACCACACCGGCGCCAAACTTGTCGTCTTCAATACTACCAAAGAGCACAAGTTCGGTTCCTTCTTCCAACGACTCAATTTTTGGCAAATGCAATTTTGACGGAAAATACACAACATTCATTTCACCAGAAAAGTCAACGACTTTAAATTTGTAATAAACTCGTTCGGGTTTTTCTTTGCCATTCTCATCTATTTTTGGCTTGGTTTTAAATTGTGTAAGACCTTTTAATTTGCCACAAATGCACACGCCCTCTTCCACCTCTTTGTGTCTGGCAATAACGGTAGGTTTAACCTCAATTATCTCGCCAATAAAGGCTTCTTGCATATTTAAATTTATTTCGTCTAACGGAACATCATTTACAATCTGAATAGGCTCGTCGTCCACTGGCTCGTCTGCAAGTAATTTTTTGTATTCAATTTCTACCGATATTTTACGAGTAAAATGCTCACTTATGTTTTTTTCAATTTCGTTTCGCAAATCATTTTTTGTAGCAAACTCCTCAAAAACCTTATCTAGTTCTATGTGGACCTTTCCGTTTTCAAAAATTAGAGTTGACGGGTCAAAAATTATCACTGGATATTCAGTTTTTAAAAATTGAGCAAGATATTCGCCCAAAATTGTGCTATCAAGATATCGTTTTTTAAACTTTAAATTTACACCAACATCTACCTTTAAGAAGTCTAAAATAGCTTTTTTTATTTGTCCAATTAGGTCGTCGTTTAACAAACAATCATCGCTATACGAAAAACACAAGTCAAGAGCCTTCGACTTTTCATGATAAGTCGAAGACTCCAAACTTAAATTGAGTTTATTAAATTTTTCTTTTAGTAAATTTTCTAACTGCACAATTTTTATCCTATACTCTTACAAAAAATAAATGGTAAACGTCCAAAAAGATAACGAGAGCAAACAAAATAACCAAACCAAAGAAATGTATATATGCTTCCACATTTCGGTTGAGAGGCTTGCCGCGTATCCACTCAATTATTACAAACACCATTCTCGCACCGTCAAGTGCTGGAATTGGCAAAATGTTAAACAATGCCAAGTTTATTGAAAGTAACGGAATTAAATACAAAAGTGATGAAATATCTATTTTTGAGATTTTTACGATTTCCGATACAGCGGTGATGGTTCCGCCTACATCTTTTACCGATGTTGCGCCAGTAAATAAGCCACCAAGAACGCCCAAAATTAAACCACATATATAAAATACAAATGGAAACGCCTTTAAAAGGGCTTCGCCAAAACTATAAGATTTTGCCGATAAACCATACAAAATACCAAGTGAAACACCAGCCGACTTTTCATAAACACCGCCGAGTTCGCCAATTTCACTAGCTTTGTACAAAGTATATTCGCCAGTTTCGGCATCGTATTTGTAAAGTCTGTCTAGCGAAGCGTTGACATTTTTTAAATGGCTTAATAGTTGCTCATCACTAAACAAGTGATAATTTGCACCATCGTAATAATAAACTTTTCCATAAAGTTTTTCTGGTGTTTGCACATATCGGCAGGCTTTTATGTTAACTTTTTTTACTTTTAGATCAATAATTTCGCCGCCACGATTTACCGTTACAACAAACTCTTCATTTTCGCCAAAGTCTTTTACCATTTGGTCAAACGGACGATAAATTTCAATAGGTTTGCCGTTTACTGCAGTAACGATATCACCAGCCAAAAACGCATTTGGGTTGCCGTCCGTTATTGCCGAGATTTTTGGCACACCAAAAACGCAAACAGCCAAATAAATTACCGAAGTAATAACACCAAAAACAAAGTTAAAAAACACACCTGCAAATAAAACTATTAAACGTTTCCAAGGCTTTTGTTTATTAAATGCGCCTTCGGTTTCGCCTTCTTCGTCCTCGCCCTCAAAAGCACAATAACCGCCTAGAGGGAAAATACGGATAGAAAACTTTTCACCCGTCCTTTCGTTAGTTTTGGAAAATATTGCCTTACCAAAGCCAATCGAAAATTCTTTAATTTTAAATTTTAAAATTTTGCCCGCAACATAGTGACCAAATTCATGCACCATAATTAGTAATAACAAAACGGCAATTGCAAGCAAAATGTACAAAAATGTTATAAACATACAACCCGCCTAAAATACAATAATAAACAAAATATAAATTAGAGTTGCGCAGAACATCAAACCGTCCACCCTGTCCATCACTCCGCCATGACCTGGGAAAATATTACCAAAGTCCTTAACTACGTGTCCACGCTTTATGCTGGACGATATAAGGTCGCCAACTTGCGTTAAGAGTGCACCAATCAGCCCTGAGCCCAAAAACAACAAACAAGCGCGTAAAGTATCAATGGTATAACGCACATTTAAGATGTTTTTAAAATACAATAGCCACAAAGCAAGCCCGGCAAACGCAAGTCCACCAACTAGCCCAAACACTGCCCCGCTAATAGATTTTTTTGGTGATACTTGTGGAACCAACTTTTTGCCACGTATCATACAGCCAAACAAATATGCAAAAACATCGGTAAACATTGAAATACCAAACGCCATAATAAGCCCCACAGTGCCAAGCGAAACAGAAAAGCGATTTATCCCATACAAACTAGAAAGCAACAAAGTTGGATACAAAATTGTCACCATTGTTTGTTTGGTTGTTGCAAAAAGTTCGCTAGGCGGAACTTGTTCGTTAATTGCATCAAATTTTGCAAGATAAAACAGTTCAAACACCACCGAAACGATAAGCACCAAAAGTACTGCGCAAAGTTCTAGCAGCAGTGCCATATAGTTTGAATGTGCAAAAAAATTAACAAACAGGCACACATAAATGAAGCAAACCGACATTATTGAATAAAAGGTTGAATTTATGTATTTTGAAGTTTTTGGCAAATTTGTCACTTCTAGTACAGCACCAAAAGTAACAAGCAAAACAAACGCATCAAAAAATGAAGTCGACAAATATCTTAGTGCGACAAAACCAGCCGTTACTAAAAATATTAAAACTCCCGTTATTGATCGTGTTTTTAAATTTGGGATCATAAGTAAAACTCCTTATTTTGCATTGCCAAAGCGACGATTTCGGCTTTGATATTCCAAAATACATTCTTTTACAGTATCAGCATCAAAATCTGGCCAATGTTTTTGCACAAAATAAAGTTCTGAATACGAAACTTGATATAGCAAAAAACCACTTAATCTAATTTCACCACTAGAACGAACTACTAGGTCTAGGTCGGGCAACCCCGCCGTGTCTAGATGATTTTTTATTTGTTCTTCGGTTATTTCTGAACCATCAGCAACCATACGTTTAAATGCTCTAACGAGTTCATCGGTGCCGCTATACGCAATTGCTAAATTTAAGTGAAATTTATTGCAGTCTTTGGTTTTTTCAATGGCTGCTTTTAGCGCATCACTGGTACTTTTCCTTAGTTTTGGGAAATCAAGATTGCCAATAACTCTAAGTTGAATACCTTCCTTTAAAAACGTCTCCATTTTTTCGTCCAGCATTTGCTCAATAAGATCAAAAATATAATTTATTTCCTTTGGATCACGCTTAAAATTGTCTATCGATAGTGTGTAAAGAGTGATGCTCTTTACGCCGTATTCACGGCAAGCTTTTGCCACCCTATTTAAAGCATCAACGCCAGCTTTATGCCCCGCCGAGCGTGGTAAGCCGCGTTTTTTTGCCCATCTGCCGTTGCCGTCCATAATAAATCCAATATGGGCAGGAACGCGTTCCGGATCAACCTTGCGCTTGTCTTTTTTCTTTAAAAACCACATAATAAACCTCTAGATTTGCATCAATTCTTTTTCTTTTAATTCTTGTTCTTTGTCAATTTTAACGGTGTATTCATCTAGAGTTTTTTGGATGTCTTTTTCGTAAGACGCTTGTTCATCTTCGCTGATATCACCATCTTTTTTGAGTTTTTTCATAATTTCCATAATATCTCTGCGAGCATTACGGCAAGTGACTTTTGCTTCTTCGGCTAGTTTTTTAATTTGCTTTACTAGTTCTAGTCGACGTTCTTCGGTTAGTGGTGGGAAAACCAATCTAATGGTTCTACCATCGTCATTTGGGTTTATGCCAATATCCGATGCAGAAATGGCTTTTACTGCTTCTTTTACGGCGTTTTGATCCCAAACATTGATGCACAAAACGCGTGCGTCCTGAACGCTAATATTTGCAATTTGGTTTAATGGAGTTGGCGCGCCATAGTAATTTACCATAATTTTGTCCAAAATTTTGGGGTTGGCTCTGCCCGCTCTTATAGAATTATATTCATTTCTTAAATATGCTATGGCTTTATCCATATCGGCTTCAAAGTCAAAAAACTTTTCGCTAATAAAATTTTCGTCTATCATAAAATAGTATTCTCCAATTATTTTTTCTACTACTTATAATAACAAATTCTAGCCAAAATAGCAATAAAAATTCGCAAAAAAAAGCACCTTTATTAAAAGGTGCTTAAAAATTGTTTATTATTTTTTGTCTTTGTTTGCTTGTGCATTAACTTCTGCAGCGAAATCATCGTTGCGTTTTTCTAGACCTTCGCCCATTTCATAACGAACAAAACGACGGATAGAAACTTTTTCGCCAGTTTTTTGGATGGTTTCGTTTACTAATTGCGATACAGTTTTTGATGGGTCTTTTACAAATTCTTGTTCCATCAAAACGGTCTCTTTGTAGAATTTTTTAATTCTGCCTTCAACCATTTTTTCTGCAACAGCAGCAGGTTTGCCTTCGTTGATTGCTTGAGCGGTTAAGATTTCTCTTTCTTTTGCAACAACAGCTGGATCCAATTCTTCTATTGTAACGCAAGTTGGTTTTGCAGCAGCGATATGAATAGCAATATCATGACAGAACTCTTTGAAGATTGGGTTTTTTGCAACGAAGTCTGTTTCACAGTTAACTTCTAGCAAAACGCCGATTTTTCCACCCATGTGAATGTAAGAATCAACAATACCTTCTGCAGCGATACGACCAGCTTTTTTAGCAGCCGAAGCCATACCTTTTTCACGCAAGTATTCGATAGCTTTTTCTACATTGCCATCAGTTTCGGTTAGTGCTTTTTTGCAGTCCATAACACCAACACCGGTTTTTTCTCTAAGAGCCATTACGTCTTTTGCATCAAATGCCATAAAATTTTACCTCATTTAAAAAATTATTCTGCTTTGTTGTCTTCTGCCGAAACAGTTTCGGTTGCTTCTGCGGTAGCTTCTGTTTTTTCTTCAGCATGACCTTCTGCTTCTGCCAAAGCTTTTGCATCAGCTTCTTTAACTTTTGCTAAACCTTCTTCGCCTTCTTTTGCTTCAATAACAGCATAAGCCATTGCACCAGCAATAAGTTTTACAGCGCGGATGGCGTCGTCGTTACCAGGGATAACATAGTCTACGTCGTCTGGGTCACAGTTTGTATCAACTAAGCCAACAATAGGTATTCCAAGAGCGCGTGCTTCTCTAACTGCGATGTATTCTTTGTTAGGGTCTACCACAAACATAACGCCTGGCAAATTTCTCATTTCTTTGATACCGCCAAGGTTTTCTTCTAGTTTGTCGCGTTCTGCTTTTAGTTTTAAAACTTCTTTTTTAGGCAACAAATCAAATTCACCGGTTTTTTCCATTTGATTTAATTTGTTCAAACGTTCAACTCTACTACGGATAGTTTTGAAGTTTGTAAGTGTGCCACCAAGCCATCTAGAACCAACATAATACATTCCGCAACGTTGTGCTTCTTCGATTATAGCGTCCTTAGCTTGTTTTTTTGTTCCAACAAATAATACGGTTTTGCCTTCTTCTACCGATTGCTTTACAAAAGCATAGGCTTTGTCGATTTGTTCTACCGTTTGTTCAAGATTTAGAACGTAAATATCATTACGAGCGGTAAAGATATACTTCTTCATCTTAGGATTCCATTTGCGGGTTGGATGACCGAAATGAACTCCGGCTTCGAGTAGTTGTTTCATTGTTACTACTGACATTGTTTTTTTCCTCCTTGTTTATTCCTCCCACGCCTTCAACTTTTTGCCAAACCAAGACTTGCGCCTTGGCAACAATACAAAAATCCGTCGTGGTGCGTGATACTGATATATTATCATACAAAATTAAAAAAATCAATAATTTTTATACTTTTTATGATTTTTTATCCAAATCTGCGAGCAACTTTAAGTACTCGTTGTAAACGGCATCAATAATGGTTTCATCAATTTCTATTTCAAAATTGTCTTCCCCGTTTTGACCTTGCGTAACTCTAAATACAAGTGCTTCTTCGTCGGTCATACCTTCAATTAGTTCAACCGGTTGCAAAACAGCATAAAAATTGCCACGATAAGCAATACCTGCAATTTCCACAAAATCAATTTCTTCCCCGTCTTCCGACACCAATGTTACGATATCGTCATCGTCTTCAATCATGTGAGTCATTGCGTCCGGCGTACCTTTTCCTAATAAATCTTTTGCCATAATTGTCTCCTTTATTTTTTTGCATCTATGTACGATTGCAAAATAATTGTTGCTGCCACCGCGTCTATAACCATTTTGCGCTTTTCGCGCGAGTAGCCTCTGTGAATCAAAATTTCTTCCGCTTCAACGGTGGAAAGCCTTTCGTCAAAAAATACAATTGGTGTTTTGTTAAATTTTTGAACGGCCGCGCCAAAGTCTTGCGCCATTTTTACGCTGTCACCTTGCTCGCCATTTAATTTGATAGGCAAACCAATTACCACCAGTTCACCGCCAAATTCGTTAATTTTATTGGAAATATATTTGGCATCAAGCCCCAAATTTTTGGTGCACTTGTACACTTCAACCGGACTTGCCAAAATGTTTAGCGGGTCACTTTTTGCGATGCCTATGCGTGACTTGCCTATATCCAAACCAACAATTGTCATTTTTTCTCCCAAAAAATATTTTACCACAAAAACTAAAAATAGTCCAACAAAAATTGGACTAAATTTAGTTTATAACGAAATTACCTGTGTTTGCTCCTTTTGGTTAGTTGCTTCCCACGCCGTTTTGATTTAAGTTGTGAGAAACTTTGCTAGCCAAATCATCTACCGCCGAAGAAACTTTGGTTGTGCTTTTTGCCACAAAGTCACCAACTTTTTTATTGCTAACAGCAATAACTGCGCCCGCAATCATACCTACTCCCAAGCAAAACATACTACAGCAAATCCAATCTTTCATTTTTGCCTCCTTTTTTCGTTATTAGTTGTAGTATTTGCACTTTTCGACAATTTATTACATTTTTTACAAAAAAAATTATCTTGGCGGGTTTCACCAAGATAATTTAATTAGTCATTGTCTTCGTCATCAAACTTGAAGTTGAGTTTTGAAATTGCATCGGTTAATTTTGCAGTAATAGTGTCTATTTCGTCATCTAGTTCGGCACCATTTGCTTCATTTGTTTCTTCGCCTTGGGCTACAATTTCATTTAGGTTATCAACGGTAGTGCTTACTGCATGAAGGGTTGTTGTGGTTTTTTCAGTAATGGTGGTTCGAGTTGTGGTTTTTGGCGCTTCTGCCGAAATTGTCACAACTTGCTCAGTACTTGCTGGTTCTTCCACCGGTTTGGTAACTACTGGAACTACCGCTTTTTTTGCTGCTTTTGCACGCTTCCCCTTTTTAAGCTCTTGCTTTTTAAAGGCAAATTCTTGCTCTGGCGAATCAAACACTGGTTCGGGTTCTGCCGCTTCCACCACTTTTACTTTAATTTTGGTTGGCGCCGCCTTAATTTCATCTGCTTGTTTTGCGCTTTCAGCAGGTTCTTTGGTTTCTTTTTGCTTTTCAATTAACTTTTTCGCTTTTGCAGGTTTTTCCTTTTTTTGTGCTGGTGCTTCTACAATTTCCGGTTTTGTCACATCGACAACCACTGGTTTTTGGTTTTCAACGTGTGGGAAGATTGGAAGAGTGGTAATTGCGTGAGTTGGGTCCAACATGGCTTCTTCAAAGTTCATCTGTTCTGGCTCACGCTCAATTTTGAGTTTTATGCTGATGTTTATTACTTTTGGTTGTTTGGTTAGTTTGCCTTTTTGAAGATTGTTATTGTAGTTTAGCAAAGCTTTTTTTAGCGCCAAAATTGCGTCGCCAAGCGCCATAATTTTAGATTTTGGAACTTGCTTTAGCTTGCCCATAATGTCACTTTCGGTAAACTTTAGTGCACTTTCTACCTTTTGACCAACAACAAGCGAAGATAAAATATCTAGCGAAGCATAAAGGGTAATCGAGCCCGAAGTTAAGTAACGTATGTCGGTGATTGTTCCGTCAGTTACTACCAAAAATATTTTTGTGGTTTCTTCGCTTACGCTATTGTAAACTTTGCCAATGCCCGATGCGTTGGTGATTTTGCCACAAAAACTAGGTTCAAAAAACAATTCGAGAGATTTTGAGTTATATTTCACTTGCCTATTCCCCCTTTTTGCTTGGCGCTTCTGCCTTAATTTTTACTGGAGATGCTTTTCGCAAGTTTCCAACAACTTCCGCTAGTTTGCTAGCTACCACGTCAAGTTCACTTTTGGTTGTGTCTACGCCAAAAGATATACGGATAGATGAATTTTTCTTGCGTTTGGTGTTCATGGCATCCAAAACGTGTGAAGATTTTGCCACGCCGGACGCACACGCTGCCCCAGTAGAAACAGCAATACCTGCAAGGTCGAGCATCATTAAAATGGCGTCGCCGTCAATGTTTTGGAACGAAATGTTTAAAATATTTGGAACACTTTTTGTTGGGTTGCCGTTTATTACAAAAGTTTTTACTTTTTCTGCCAAAGCATGAACAAAGTATTTGCGAAGCATAGTAAAGTATTTGGTGTTTTGTTCCAGATCTTTGGTAGCAATCTCTACCGCTTTTGCAAAGCCAACTGCAAGTGGTACATTGGAGGTTCCGGCACGCATATTGCGTTCTTGCTCACCACCATAAATAAGTTTTTCAATTTTGGTGCCTTTTTTGATATACAACGCGCCAATACCAATTGGCCCATAAATTTTGTGTGCCGTTAGGCTAAGTGCAGTCAAACCAATGTCTTTTACATCAATTTTAACGGTGCCAATTGCTTGCACTGCATCCGAATGGAAGCAAATGCCATAAGTTTCGGCAAGTTTTGCAATTGCTTTTAGTGGTTGAATGGAGCCAACTTCGTTGTTAACCGTCATAACCGAAATTAAAATAGTGGTTGGACGAATTAACTTTACAAGTTCTTTGTACTTAATTATGCCAAACTTGTCCACCGGACACAACGAAACTTCAAAGCCTTCATTTTGCAAAGCCTTTGCCGATTCTAGCACGCTATGGTGCTCAATTGCCGAAATAATTATGTGATTGCCTTTGCTTTTGTTTGCGCGAGCCAAACCCATAATTGCCCAGTTGTTAGATTCCGAACCGCCGGAAGTAAAATATATTTCGCTTGTGTCAGCGTTTATTGCTTCCGCAATTACCGACCTTGCATGCTCCAATTTTGCTGATGCATCTCTACCAAACGAATGCAAACTGCTACTATTTCCAAAATCTTCGTTGTAAACCGAAAGCATTTCTTTGTATACTTCCGATTTTAAAGGCGTTGTTGCGGCGTAATCTAAATAAATTCTATCCATACATCCCCCTTTGTTAACATTCTTTCTGCTAGCATTATACTACAAAACTTAAAAATAGTCAATATTGGCGGAAATAAAAGATGTACAAATTTAAAGCGACTTATCTAAAGTCGCTTAAATTAAATTTATTGTTTTTTATCATTTTTACAAGTTCTTTTGCTCCATCACTTGTGCAACATTTATGTAGCAACTTTTATAACCTTGTTTTGCCACAAAACAAACTAGTGTAATGGTGGTTTTAAAGTTTTTGTTCTTTTGGTAGCATATTTTTTACAAAGTAATTGTTAATTGAACTGTTTATACGCTCCGGCGTACGATTTGCTACTTCGCCCAAACGGAAACCGTCATAGTATTCTCTTGGCACCTTTAATTCTTCAAATGGTACTATCTTGCGGTCATCTTTTACAAACTTGCGGTCCTTTATTGGGTACAAGTTGTTGTAGCCAAGTGAGCCAACCACACCACCAGTAAAGCAGTTGATATGGTAGTTGGTTGCAATTGCGTATGGTACTTCAGTTCGGTAGCTTTCTTCTATTTTGGTTAAGGTTATGTATTCACCTTTCTCGTTCATAAATTGGTCACCAACCTCAAAGTCGGTTACAAACTTACCTTTGTTTGCAGCAAACATCATGTGTTCGTCTACTATGGTTAGTTTGGTGCCACCCGTGAAGGTTAGTTCTCTTATTAAGCATTGCTTGCTTTCTGGCTTACGTATCCATATTACCTTTGAATAGGTTAGTTTGCCGTTGTCAAAGTCCCAACATGCAACAAGGTCGCTATAAGTAATATCCTTGATTTTCTTCTTGTAGAACTTTTTCTTCTTTTCGTCATAGCACAATACATCGGTATCTGCGGTAAAGCAAGAATTATTATACCAAATATAAGACAATGTAATTGTTGTATTTTCTGTAAAAGTGATATTTAAATTAGTTCCTTTGTCCCAATATGAAGAATCAAATAAACTATCAAAGTTTGATGCCGTAATATTAGAACCTGAATAGGTAACCAATGTTAAGTTATAATTTGCCAAAATCTGTTTTAGTGTTAAGCCACTTTCCACTTCCAATGAAGTTATTTCAGTACCATTTTGAGTAACATTGGTAATACCACTTCCAGATGTCGTACTGCTACCCGCATCCACAATCCTAAACGTCAAGGTAATTGGTTTTGGAACAAGTGTATACTTCACCGCCACTCTGCTTCCGGCAATCTCCACACCACTTGTGTTTTTTGGAACTACGGTAAGTTTGTAAGTGCCGGCAATAAGCGTGGATAATGCAGTCGTTAAATCTATATTAGAAATTTCGCTCTTTGCCAAAACTTTTACAAGAGTACCAAGAGTGGCATCGGTGTCACCCACTGCCGCTAGCATCAATGCGCCGCCAGCCTCAGTTGCTGATGTAGTTACACTTGCAACTTCTTTTGCCCAAATTTCATAGGTTTCTGCGCCAGATACAGCGTTAATGTTCAGCGTATCCCCAGTTAATGTATATTTGCTAATACCAAAATTGAGAGTAAAATTCCAATTTGCATTTTCTATTTTTACTGATTTGCTCAAATCTACTTTTGCTTCGGCTTTAATAAATAAGTGTTCACCACCGGCTACTTGTACCGTTTCTCCGTTTGTTAGTGCTGTTCCGCTCGTAAAGTCCGGCAAAGTCGCCCCCGTGCCTTTTACATACGAATAAGTAATCGCAACATTGCTATCTGCCACTGCTGGCGCCGTTAATACGACATCGTTAGATACTGCGTTAGTTGGCAAGGTGTAGTAAAAATAGTAAGTTATTGCTATGCTGGTTGTGCCTGCATTAACTTTTGCTTTTATCGCATCATTTGAGATAAAATCTACCTTTTCTTGAATACTGGTCAGCGCATCATTTTGCACACCTTCAGTGGTGGTGCCGTCATACACTTTTAACCAGTCGGTTGCGGTGGTACTTTCACTAAGTACCTTGCTGGTGGTACGGTCAGTACCTGCTACATCACCCAAACGAGTTGCATAAAGCGTGCCTTCTACCGCATCAAACTTTAAATTAAGTTGGTTGGCTATTGCCACTTGAAAGTTAGTAAGCGACGCCATAACGCCAACTGCCAAAAGTGAAATTGCACATACCATAGAAATTATGGTAGCAATTAACTTTGTCTTTGTTGTGTTTCTTTTTTTCATTCCTTTCTTCCTTTTATCTTGTTCCGGCTCTCTACCGAACCGCCGGCACTTACATACGCACTTTTGTTATCTTTTTGGCTAAAAAAGTCTTGCCAGTCGGCTGTTCCTTTCTGTCCTTAAACTAGCGTTTGCCCAGTCGCTTTTAGCGACTAAATGGCGCTCCCACCCCCGAAAAATGCTGAAATTATAAGGCTTTCAGCCACTTTTACGCTTTTTACTATTGCCATTACAATTTCCTCCTTTTGGGGTTTTGGGTAGTGTTAGTTTGTTACTAACAATCATATTTTATAACAAAATTAAAAAGCCGTCAAATAAATTAACGGCTTTTTACAAAGGTTTTATTCTTTTGGTAGCATATTTTTTACAAAGTAATTGTTAATTGAGCTGTTTATACGCTCCGGCGTACGGTTTGCTACTTCGCCCAAACGGAAACCGTCATAGTATTCTCTTGGCACCTTCAGTTCTTCAAATGGTACTATCTTGCGGTCATCTTTTACAAACTTGCGGTCCTTTATTGGATACAAGTTGTTGTAGCCAAGTGAGCCAACCACACCACCAGTAAAGCAGTTGATATGGTAGTTGGTTGCAATTGCGTATGGTACTTCAGTTCGGTAGCTTTCTTCTATTTTGGTTAAGGTTATGTATTCACCTTTCTCGTTCATAAATTGGTCACCAACCTCAAAGTCGGTTACAAACTTACCTTTGTTTGCAGCAAACATCATGTGTTCGTCTACTATGGTTAGTTTGGTGCCACCCGTGAAGGTTAGTTCTCTTATTAAGCATTGCTTGCTTTCTGGCTTACGTATCCATATTACCTTTGAATAGGTTAGTTTGCCATTGTCAAAGTCCCAACATGCAACAAGGTCGCTGTAAGTAATATCCTTTATTTTCTTCTTGTAGAACTTTTTCTTCTTTTCGTCATAGCACAATACATCGGTATCTGCGGTAAAGCAAGTGCCATAATAGAACACAATGTTGGTGTTTTCATTAAACACTTTGTTTAAATCGGCGCCCTGGTTCCAATAAGTTGACTTAAATCGCGAAGAGAAGTTTGACGCGGTTATTGTTTCACTGGAATTTGATATTGCTAGCGTTGCATTTAGTTTGGCTAATATTTGTGCAAGTGTTAAGCCTGCTTCAATCTCAATGCTATAAGCATTTTTTAGTTTCCATTCGCCGTTAACTTTCATATCAATAACACCCCAGTTAGCGTTTGTGCTTTGCTCTACAGACGTAAAGGTAATTGTTATGGTGCCGGCTTTTGCAATATATTCTACCGCCGAAGAAACGGCACTATCGGTATACCCTGCGCCTTTGGCAATAACCGCCAAATAATAGGTTCCACTAGCCAAGCTACTTAAACTAGCGCTAGTTTCGGTTGTTGTAGCAAAATCGGTTAATGCACTTGCCGAAGTGCCTTGTTTTACTATGTAACTGGTTGCATGAGGTACCGCTTGCCAGCTTGCAGTTTTGGTGTCTGCATTGGCAGTTACGGTTGGCGTCAACAATTTCCATTTTAGGTAAATGGTCTTGCCAAAATCAGCGCTAGCAATATTGCCGGTATTTTCCGCATCGCTATAATCACTAGTGTAGTAATAACTCATTATGGCGTCGGTTGCCCCCGTTAAGGTTGTTATGCTGGACCCAGTAAATGCATCTTTCATAATAGACGATGTGCCCGCCGGAACCTCGTAGGTTGTGCTAGTAGTATTGCCGCCAGCAAACATAACCAGATCCCCACTTTTGGTGCAAAGATTGCCATTTACGTTAGCATAAACAGTGTTTGCGCTATCTACCGAAATTTCTTTTAGAGCGCCGTGACCTTTTAGAGCGCCCGCCTTGATATCAATTACCGATGCCGGTATTACCAATTTCTTTAAACTTAGTCCGCCTGATAGCACCAATGAATTTATGGTGGTAACGGCATAGCCTTGAATACTGGACGGAATTATTAAGGTTTGGTTATTGCCGACCTTTACGCCAGTTATGGTAACCGTTTTGCCCGACTCGGTAAGTAGTGAAGCCGCCCAAATAAGTTCGTTTTTGGACGTTTCTTGACTGTTATTGTTTCCTTTGGTTTGCTCTTCTACCACCTGAGAAGCATCATCAGTGCCATCTATAACTTTGTAACTGTTTAGATCACTCTTTTTATAAACAGCAAAACTAATAGCCGAAGCGGAAAATATTAGCCCAAGTGAACAAATAGCAGCGACTATGCTTAGATAAAATGATTTTAGTTTTTTCATAAGTCTACCTTTTGTTAGATTTAATCTAGTTTGCGCCAATTTGCGAAAATATATTTATATAAATAGTTTATCACAAAGCGGTTAAATTTCAAAACAATTTTGCACACAAATAAAAGTTTCTGCCATAAATTAAGGCAGAAACTTTTTGCTATAAAATTTCTTTTACTTCGTTTAGTAATTTTAAATAAGGTTTTGGCCCAACCAAACGCTTGGTTTCGGCTCCACCCTTAAAACAAATTAAGGTTGGCAAGGTTTGAACGTCGTACTGTTTGGCTAGATCCATGTTCTCGTCACTATTAACTTTTATTACGTTAACTTGTCCGTCTAGTTCGGTTGCCATTTTTTCTACAAACGGGGTCATCATACGACAGTTGGTGCACCAAGGTGCCCAAAAATCTAAAACTACTACGCCATTTTGCAGTTCGGCATCTAAATTTACACTGGAAAATTCTTTTATCATAATTGCTCCTACAAAATATATTTTTTAAGATTAAATGAAGTTAGAGTTTTTTGCAAATGCTTTTTTATGTATTCTTTATCTATAACCACTTCAGTCATATCATACTCACCCGAAGCATTAAACGAAATATCTTCAAGCAATAGTTCAAGCACATTATGCAAACGGCGCGCGCCGATGTTTTCACTGGTTTCGTTTTCTAGTTCAGCAATTTCACTGATTTTATCTATAGCTTCGTTAGTAAATTTTAGTTTTACGTTGTCCACTTCAAGCAATTTGGTATATTGCAAAATTAGTGAATTTTCAGTGTTGGTTAGAATGTTCTTAAAGTCTTCTTTTTTAAGGCTTTCTAGTTCTACCAAAACCGGAAATCTACCTTGCAATTCCGGAATTAAGTCTTCCACTTTTGAAATATGGAAAGCACCTGCCGCAATAAACAAAATAAAATCAGTTTTTATTGGCCCATACTTAGTTGAAACTGTGCAACCTTCAACAATTGGAAGAATATCACGTTGCACACCTTCGCGAGAAACATCAGGACCATTTGGGTTGCCACCCTTGCCTGTAATTTTGTCTATCTCATCAATAAAAATTATGCCGTTTTGTTCCGCACGTTGCAAGGCTTCGGCATTTATGCTGTCGGTATCAATAAGCTTTTCGCATTGTTCTTGCTCGTATGCCTCTTTTGCTTTGGCAACGGTAATTTTTTTACGTTTGCGTACCGGTTTGTTCATAAACGATTCCATAATGTCGCCCATGTTAAACTCTACAACATTTGGCGATAACAAATTGATTTGCTTTGGCTGCTCGTTTATTTCAATTTCTATAACGCGATCATTATATGTTCCTGCAAGCAATTCTTCTTTAATTTTTTGTTTGCGAACCATAACATCTTCGGTTTTGTCGCCAATTGAAGCATCATTTACCAAAATGCCGGCAATTTTATCAATTGCATAATCTTGAGCCTTGATTTTTACTTCTGCATACTTTTCTTTTTTTACCATCAAAATTGACGCGTCTACAAGATCGCGAACCATAGATTCTACATCTCTACCAACATAACCAACTTCGGTAAATTTGGTGGCTTCTACTTTTACAAAAGGAGCATTAACAAGGCGCGACAAACGGCGAGCAATTTCGGTTTTACCCACACCTGTTGGCCCCTTCATGATGATATTTTTTGGCGTTACTTCTTCACGCAGTTTTTCGTCTAGTTTGCTACGACGATAGCGGTTGCGCAGTGCAATTGCCACTGCTTTTTTTGCTTCGTTTTGACCAACTATGTATTTATCTAGTTCGGCAACAACTTGTTTTGGGGATAGTTCCATTTTACACCTCCTCAACGGTAATATGATTGTTTGTAAACACACACATCGAACCGGCAATTTCAATTGCTTTTACAGCAATTTCTTTGGCCGAAAGTTTGGTGTTTTGAAGCATCGCAAGCCCGGCTGCCTTAGCATACGCGCCACCCGACCCGATTTCCAAAATGTCGTTTTCGGGTTCAATAACATCACCTACACCCGAAATGATAAACATATCTTCACCCGATGCCACAATCATTTGAGCTTGCAACTCTTTTAGTGCCTTATCGCTGCGCCAAAGTTGAGCAAGTTCTACCGACGCACGTGTTAAATTGCCACTATATTTTTTTAGCATTTTTTCAAACTTTTCCGCCAAGTTAAAAGCATCAGCGGTGGTGCCAGCAAAACCAATTACCACTTTGTCGTCGTAAATGCGGCGAACTTTGCGGGCGTTGGACTTTACTATATATCTTTCACCGGCGGTAACTTGACCATCTCCGGCAAGAACGATTTTTCCATCTCGTCTAACTGCAACTATTGTTGTTCCTCTTAGTTCCATTTGTTAATCTCCTTTATTTTGTCTATTTCCGCTATGGAATTTTTATAAATTGCCTCGCGCAACAGTTTTTTGTCGGTAAACTTTCCGTCCGGCTTTTTAATTATGCCATAGTTGGAGTTCATAGGTTGAAAGTTGTGTTCGTTGGCGGGATTGCTAATATAATTTGCAATTGCGCCTAGCATTGTGGTGCAAGGGAAACACAACCTTTCGTTGTTATTATAACCAAAAATTATAGATTTTGCAACAACAAGACCACTACTTGCACTTTCAATATACCCTTCAACGCCAGAGAGTTGCCCAGCAAAGTAAATATTTGGAGCCTTACGCAAGGAATAATTGCAATTTAGAAGTTTTGGCGCATTTATGTAACTATTTCGATGCATAACCCCATACTTTATTATCTCGGCATTTTTCAGCGCAGGAATAAGCGAAAACACTCTTTTTTGCTCACCATAAAGCAAATTGGTTTGAAAGCCAACCATATTGAAACTTTCTTCTTCGATATTTTCTTTTCGTAGTTGCACAATTGCATAAGGTTTTTCCGCCAAATGATTGCCAAGACCTACCGGCTTTAAAGGTCCAAACCTTAATGAATTTTCGCCGCGCTTTGCCATAACTTCAATTGGCATACAACCCTCAAAAACTTGGCTGTTTTCAAAATCTTTTAGTTCCGCCGTCTTGGCGTTTACTAGTTCCTTAACAAAGGTGGTGTATTCCGCTTTATTCATTGGACAATTTACATAATCACCCTCACCTACTGTGCCGTAACGATCTTCTACAAAACATTTGGTTTTGTCCAAACTACTTGCAAGCACAATTGGCGCAGACGCATCAAAAAAATACAAACTTTCTTCGCCAAGTAGCGCCGAAAGGTTTTGCATAAGCGCATCACTAGTTAATGGCCCAGTCGCAACCACGCATATATTGTCGGCGTTTACCGGCACTTTGGTTATCTCTTGCTCAATAACTGTTATGTTTGGGTGCGAGCGTATGATGTTATCAATTTGTTTGGTAAACTGCTCACGATCAACACTGAGGGCATTTCCGGAAGGCACTTTGCACTTGTCTGCGACACGCAAAACGAGAGAACCTAGTTCTCTCATTTCGGCTTTTAATAGCCCACTAGACGACAAAACGTCATCATTTTTAAAAGAATTTGAGCAAACTATTTCGGCGAGTGTTGGCTGTTTGTGCGCTGGCGAAAACTTTGTAGGCTTCATTTCATACAAATTTACCTTAAAGCCCGCTTCCGCCAACTGATAGGCACATTCCGCACCTGCTAGGCCGCCCCCAATTATGTCTACTATTTTATTCTTCATTTTCTTTTTTCTTTGCCTTTTTGTCTTTTCGAGTGTACTCACACTTGGTACACTTTATGTGGTCATAACTTGCATAATGCTTAACCACCATATCCGCACCGCAATCTGGACATTTTTCCGGGAACGGAATATCCCACGACGCATAATCACATTTTGGATAGTTGGTGCAACCATAAAAAATCTTGCCTTTTTTGGTGCGTCTTTGCGCAACATCACTACCACACTTTGGACACTTGCCAACTATGTTGTTTATAGATCTTATGTTCTTGCACTCCGGAAAATTTGGACAAGCCAAAAACTTGCCGTATTTGCCCGTTTTAATAATCATCTTGGCGCCACATTTTTCGCACACTTCGTCACTCTCTTCATAGTGACGTTCAACTTTGGTATTGTCTTTTAAGGCTTCTTTTAGTTCTTTTTCAAAGCCCGTGTAAAAATCACGAATAACATCTTGCCAAATTTTACCGCCTTCTTCGATTTCATCAAGTTTGTTTTCCATTTGAGCCGTAAATGCAACGTCCATTACGTCATCAAAGTTTTTAACGAGCAAATCTACAACTGATCGACCAAGTTCGGTAGACTTTAATGTCTTTGACTCTTTTTCTATATAGTCACGTGACAAAAGCAAGTTTACTGTTGGCGAATAAGTTGCTGGTCGTCCTATACCTTTTTCTTCCATCATTTTTACAAGACTTGCTTCGGTAAAGCGTGCAGGTGGTTTTGTATATTTCTGTTCCGGCTTAAATTCTATCAGCGTTAATTTGTCGCCTTCTTCGACATTTGGCAACTTGTCTTGACTTGCTTCGTCTTCTTCGGTCGCGTTGTTATACACTGCCGTAAAACCATCAAACAACAATGTTCTACCTGTTGCTTTAAAGTTGTAGCCTGCACCCTCTATGTCAACAGTCATAGAGTTATATTTTGCTTCCGCCATTTGAGATGCCAAAAAACGTTCGTATATTAACTTGTATAGTCTGTAACAGTTTTTGTCTTTTATATTTTTTATGCTGTCAGGTGTGCGAGATAGCGTAATTGGTCTAATGGCTTCGTGCGCGTCTTGAATGTTCTTTTTAGACTTATATATGTTTGGTGTGCTTGGAGCATATTTGTCACCATATTTATTTTTTATAAAGTCTATTGCTTCGGCTTGCGCTTCTTTGGATACACGAACCGAGTCAGTACGGATATAGGTAATAAGCGCAACTTTGCCCTCGCCCGGAATTTCTATACCTTCGTAAAGCGATTGTGCAATTGACGACGTTTGCTTTAAAGACAAACCGAGTTTTGAAAGAGCGTCTTGTTGCATGGTGCTGGTTGTAAACGGCGCCGATGGGTGCGACTTGCTTTCTGCGCGCTTTACATTTGTAATTTTGTAATTTGCGCCATCAAGATCAGCCAAAATTTTGTCCATCTCTTCTTTTGAGTTTATGGTTTGTTTTTTTGGCAAGTTTAAGGTTGCTTTGATTTTTTCTTTAACGTCAGTTTTGTCTACGTCAAAAAGCCCAACCAGCGTCCAATATTCTTTTGGTTCAAAATTTTCGATTTCGCGATCGCGCTCAACTACCAAACGCAAAGTAACGCTTTGAACTCTACCAGCGCTAAGTTTACTTTGAATTTTGTTGCAAACATACGGCGATAGTTTGTAGCCAACCAAACGATCAAGCACGCGACGTGCTTGTTGCGCATCAACTAGGTTAATATCCACCGCGCGAGGCTGAGTTAAGGCCTTTTGTACGGCGTTTTTAGAAATTTCGTTAAATACAATTCGAGATTTATCTTTTGGATCCACGCCCAAAACCGTTTCTAGATGCCAAGCAATTGCTTCACCTTCACGGTCAGGGTCAGTTGCAAACAAAACGGTTTCGGCTTTGCTTGCTTCACTTTTTAGGTACTCTATGAGTTTTTTCTTGTCGCTCATTATTACATAATCTGGTTTAAAATTATGTTCAATGTCTACGCCAAGTTTTTTCACCGGCAAATCACGAACATGACCTTTGGTTGCAATAACCTTGTAACCTTTGCCTAGGTATTTTTCTACAGTTTCTTTTTTACCAGAACTTTCAATCAATACTAATTTCATTTATTTCTCCATTAAACGCTATATATGTTGCCTTCACGAACAATAAGCCCGCTTAATTCCATCTCGGTAAGCAACACATTTAGGTCGTTGGCGTCCATATTAGATTTAGACGCCAACTCGTCATAGTTTAATTCACCCCTAGACAAAATGTCAACTATTATTTTTTGCTCGGGCGTTAAGTCGCCAATATCATCTATGCTAAGTTGTTCGTTTTCACCAACTAACGAATAGCCAAAATCTTCAACTATACGTTCAAAATTTACAGTGCAAGCCGATGGATATTCTTTTAGCAACTTGTTTGTACCCGACGCCGTTACACTATTTATATTTGCCGGCACAACAAACAAACTACGCCCCTGCTCTATGGCAAGATTGGCTGTTATTAGCGAGCCACTATTTTCGCCACCTTCCACCACTAACACGCCTCTGGACAAACCCGAAATTATGCGGTTACGCTCAGGGAAATTGTATTGTTTGGGCCCAACGCCAGCGTGATACTCCGAAATTACCAAACCACCGTTTACCACAATTTGTTTGGCAAGGTTGGTATTGCGCGCCGGATAAATTTTGTCTAGTCCACAACCCATAACGGCAATGGTGCAACCGTCATTTTTTAAGGTGCTTTCTGCCACAATTGTATCCACGCCATAAGCCAAACCGCTTATGGTGACAAAATTATTTTTTACCAAATTTGAAGTAAAATAATCAGTGGCGTACTCGCCATACTTTGATGGCTTGCGCGTTCCAACAATGGCAATAATACTATCGTCTTCGAGCAAAGTGATATCGCCGGCGTAATACAAAACCATTGGTGGCAAACTAATATTTAGTAGCCTTTCGGGATAATTTGGGCTCATAAAAGTTAACGCATACATGTGTCTATCCGTCATTTCGTTTACCACTGTGTTTACGGCAGGCAAACTGGTCATAAATATTGTGTATTCGTCATCTGTTAATATTTTTGAAAGTCTGCTTATGTATCTTGCTGGATGTTCCATAATGTCGCTTGGGTGTTCATGCAAGCGCAAAATTTCTGCCATTTTTTTGCGGCCAAAATCTAAACTATCCAGCCAAATTACAAATTTTTCGTCTTCGTTATACATTGTTCTCTCTTAATTAAATTTTTCACTACATCTATAAGACAACGCCTCAAGTAGATGTGGGGTTTGTATATTTTCGCTACCTGCAAGGTCGGCAATTGTGCGCGCAACCTTTAAAATGCGAGAATAACCGCGAGCGCTCATTTTAAACTTTTCAAAAGCATTTTGCAAGAGTTTTTCGCTTTTTTCGTCTATCTCACAATACTTTTTAATATGTTTGGCAGACATTTTTGCGTTTGTGTAAAAGCCTTCGCCCTTAAAGCGTTCACGCTGAATAGCCCGCGCCTTTTCTATGCGCTTTTTTATTTCACTAGAACTCTCTTCAAAACTTTCTTCATCACGCAGTTCCAAAAATTTTACGCGGTCTACATCAATTTTTAGGTCTATACGATCAAGTAGTGGCCCACTAATTTTTTTGTGGTATTTGTCTATTTGTGTCGGCGTGCACTTGCATTCTAGTTCCTTTGAACCATAATTACCACAAGGACAAGGGTTCATACTTGCAATAAGCATAAATGAGGCCGGATAAGTAACACTGGCGCTTGCACGCGCAACTGTAATTACGCCGTCTTCTAGCGGTTGACGCAGGGTTTCTAGCAAACTGCGCGCATATTCTGGCATTTCATCCAAAAACAATACGCCATTATGTGCCAAACTGATTTCACCTGGTTTGGCATTTTTGCCTCCACCAGTGAGTGCAACCGTACTTGCAGTATGATGTGGTGCGCGGAACGGACGCGAATCTACCACGCCTTTACGCTTGTCCAAAACGCCGGCAATACTATGAATTTTTGTAATTTCTAACGCTTCTTCAAAAGTAAGGTCAGGCAAAATTGATGGAACACACCTTGCTAGCATAGTTTTGCCACTACCCGGTGGGCCAACCATCATTAAGTTATGTCCACCGCTTACAGCAATTTCCATAGCGCGTTTGGCTTGCTTTTGCCCCTTTACACGCTTAAAGTCATCAGTGCTTTCTACCTCTGGCAACTTCCACACTCTCTTTTTTACCGGTTCGGCTGTTTCTTCACCCTTTAAAAAGGCAATTACATCAAAGAGTTTATCAAAGGCATAGCAGTTTATGCCTTCTATGTACGCAGCCTCGGCCTCATTGCCTTTTGGAATAATAAAGTCCGTCAAACCTTGCTCCCTTGCCGAAATCAAGAGTGGCAACATTCCGTTTACTGCGCGAATGGTTCCGTCTAGCGAAAGTTCACCCACCATAACATATTTTTTATTCAGCATACCAATTGTTTCATTGGCCATCAAAATGCCAATTGCAATAGGCAAATCAAAGGTGGCACCTTCTTTTTTTAAATCTGCTGGCGCTAGGTTAATTACGATTTTGTGCTCAGGGAAATATTTCATTGAATTGCGAATAGCAGATTTTACTCGCTCGGTAGATTCTTTTACCGCCGTATCCGGCAAACCAACCATAATTACCTCGGGCTTGCCCACCTGACGAACATCAACTTCAATATCAATTATTGCTCCGGCTAGACCTTGCAGAGCAATAGATTTTACTAACGATAACATAATTACATAAAACTCCTTATTTATAATGATAAGATAATTACTCCAATAAAGCAAACAATTTTTACATCAAAATAAAATTTCGCAAGGTTTGCTTCCCGCATATTGTTAAATATAGCAAGCCTTGCAAACACAAAAGCCCTACAAACGATAAGTTTGTAGGGCTGATTGAAAGATCAAATCGTAGCGTACCTGCCAGCGACTTGCAAGGGAGCCGGAACATTCTAAAAAATCTTTGTTCTTTCAGCAATATATTCTTTTAGGTCTGCAATAGCAATGCGGTCTTGTTTCATGGTATCACGGTCACGAACGGTAACTTTGCCGTCTTCAAGCGTGTCAAAATCTACGGTTACGCAGAATGGCGTACCAATCTCATCTTGACGGCGGTAACGTTTACCAATTGAGCCGGCTTCATCATAAGTGCAAGAAAAATCATGCATTAGGATTGAATAAATTTCGTCGGCTTTTTCACTTAGACCTTTTTGCAAAGGCATAATGGCAACCTTGTATGGTGCAAGGGCTGGATTTAGGTGCAATACAACACGGCTATCTCCGCCTTCTAGTTGTTCTTCGGCGTACGCTTCACACAAAATTGCCAAAGTTAGGCGGTCAGCACCAATAGAATATTCTATAACATTTGGAATGTATTTTTCGTTAGTAAATGGATCCATGTATAGCATAGATTTTTTGCTATATTCTTGATGTCGCGACAAATCCCAGTCGCCACGGTTATGAATACCGTTTAATTCTTGCCAGCCAATTGGGAACAAATATTGAATGTCACAAGCGGCTTTTGCGTAGTGTGCAAGTTTGTCGTGGTCGTGATAACGCAAATGCTCAGCGCTTAACCCTAAATCTTTAACAAAATCTAGCGCGCGTTTTTTGTAGTCGGCATAAAAATTCATACCGTCTTCGGCTTTACAAAATTTTTGCAACTCCATTTGTTCAAATTCTACGGTACGGAACAAAAAGTTGCCTGGGGTAATTTCGTTACGGAAACTTTTACCAATTTGCGCGATGGCAAATGGCACCTTTGCGCGGCAAGTTCTTTGCACGTTTAAAAAGTTTACATATTCACCTTGGCAGGTTTCTGGGCGCAAATATACTTTGTCTGCTCCTTCTTCTAGCGTTCCGCGAGAAGTAACAAACATAGGGTTAAATTTGCGAATTGGTGTCCAGTTTCTAACACCGCAATGTGGACATTTGATGTCGTGCTCAGCAATATAATTTTCCATTTCTTCATTGGTCATTGCTTCTGCTGCAACACTGCCTTTGCTGTGTTGTTCAATTAAAGTATCGGCTCTAAAACGTTGTTTGCAGTTTTTGCAGTCCATTTTTGGATCGCCAAAACTTGCAATATGACCGCTGGCTTCCCAAACAATTGGATTCATTAAAATTGCGCAGTCTACACCATAAGTGTTTTTGTCTTCTTGAACAAAACGTTTCCACCATGCGCGTTTAATGTTGTTTTTTAGTTCTACACCAATTGGACCAAAGTCCCAAGTGTTGGCAAACCCGCCGTAAATTTCACTTCCCGGAAATACAAAACCACGAGTTTTGCACAAATTTACAATTTTGTCTAAATTTTTTTCCATACTTTTCTCCTTTTTGGTTGCATAAAAACATAAAAAGTCCCTATGCAAAATATTGCATAGGGACGATAAAACATTACCGCGGTTCCACCCTATTTGGCTAAAAACTTAGCCCTCTTTTTGCTATATCGCCAGCACTAGCGGATGCCATTTTAGCATCTCCAAACAGTTCGCCACACTGCTTATTGGATAACGCATATAATTATACAACCGTCCACAAAGTTTGTCAAGCGCAAAAAACAAAATGCATAAGCCTTTATGTCGCATTTTGTCACTCTACCGGCAGTAGAGAGAAAATTTTTTGCAGTAGAGAGCACATAAAAAGAAGTAGACCGCTAGTGCAATCAATAGATAGCAAATATTGCTTTTGCCATCTATAATGAAAAGTCAAAAGGAGAAAATTTATGAAAAACAAACTTGCAAAAGCCATACGTATTATTTCCGTTTCGCCAATTATGGCAACAACCATGCTATTACTTTTATTCTTTTTGGTACCGAATTTTTTTAGCAGAACGCTTGACTTAATTTTGGCAATTCTATTTTTGGCTATATTACCCGTGCTGGCCTATCCTATTTGTTTTTTTATCCCTGCGTTAAAAGCCAAAGGGCGCACCTTTGAGCGCAATCTCGCCATTGTTTTTTCTATGCTTGGGTATGCATTTGGCATTGTGTATTGCTACGCCTTTGGCGACACCCCATTTGAACTAACCATTTATTTGACCTATCTTTTTACCGGACTTTTAATTGCGCTTTTTTCCTTTGTTTTTAAATACAAAGCAAGTGGACACGCCTCCGGCGTTTCGGGGCCAATTGTTGCACTAAGTTATTTTGTTAGTCCGTGGATACTCTTTGGTTACATCATCTTTTTGGCAGTTTTGTGGTCTTCGCTGCAATTAAAGCGCCACACCATTATGCAATTTTTAATTGGTGGCGTGCTGCCCGCACTTAGTTTTGGTTTGGCGTTAATTATTGCCTTATAGCAGCAAAAAAGCACCCAAACGGGTGCTTTTGTTATAGCAAAATGCAAATTATTCCGCCCTTGCCTTCGTTGGCAATTTTGGTCATTGTGCGTTGCATTTTTACTTGTGCTTCTTCTGGGAAAGTTTGAATTTTTGAAATTATACCATCGTGTGCAAGTTCGGTTAAGGTCTTGCCAAACATTGTGGTATTCCAAATTTCGGCTTTTTCGCCATCGCTATCTAGTGAACCTAGTTCAGTACCGCCGACGGTTGGCGTTACTTCGGCTTCTACATCAACCTTCATTATGTGCAAACTTGATGCCTTGGCTTTTAGTTTGACTGCGCTACCACTAGACTTTTTGGAGATTTCTGGGTCGTAGAGTTCCATATCTTCTATGGTTGGTACCACAATACCATAACCTTTGTTTTCTGCGTCCGCTAGCGCCGAAGCAATTTTATCGTACTTGATTTTTGCCGACGCAAGTTCGGTAATATAACTTACCAAATCTAAATCGTCCTTAATTTCAGTTTGAGTAGCCTCAGATAAAGTTTTGTAAAACAGCGCTTTGGTTGCATCAACCTTAAAGTTTAGTTCGCCGGTTGCTAAGTTAACTTCACTAACAGTTGGCGGAAGTAAATACTCTTCGCCTTTAAACAAATTGCTTGCGCTGATATAGTCCTTCATTTTTTCGAGAGATAAAGTGCTAAAACCATTTACGATTTTCTTTACTTCTTCGTTTTCAAGGGTTAGCCCGCGCATAAAGTCCGGAATTTCAACATTAACTTTTTTAACAGGAAATTCATACAACACGCCTTCAAGCAAATTTAAGTAGTCTGCTTCTTCCATTTGCGTAACATTAAGGCACTTTACGCAAACGCCATATTTTTCTTGCATTGCACGAGCGAGCATTTGAGTTTCTTCCGCTTCTGGGTGCATGGAGTTTAGCACAATAACAAAAGGCTTGTTTAGTTCTTTTAATTCATTTACTACGCGCTCTTCGGCCTTGGTGTAGTTTGCGCGTGGAATATCCGTAATAGAGCCATCGGTAGTAAGCAAAACGCCAATTGTGCTATGATCAGTGATAACCTTGCTGGTGCCAATTTCGCTTGCTTGCATAAAAGTAATTTTTTCATCTTGCCAAGGGGTTTTAACCAGCCTTGGGCTTCCGTCTTCTTCGTGTCCTGAAACGCCGTCGATTAAGTAGCCAACGCAATCTACCAAACGCACACGAGCAAAAACATTGTCCGCCAAATTAACTTCCACACTTTCGTTTGGAACAAATCTTGGTTGCATTGTCATTATCATTTTGCCAGCGCCCGATTGTGGCAATTCGTCGGTCATTCGAGCTTTCTCGTTTGAATCTTTTAATTTTGGCAACACAAGTTTTTCCATAAATCTGGTAATAAAAGTAGACTTGCCTGTTCTTACAGGTCCAACTACTCCAACATATATATCCCCGTCGGTCCTACTTGCGATGCTTTCATAAATGTCATAGTTTTTCACGGCTTTGCCTCCTTACATCTTAGTTAAATCTATGCAACGCTTTTGGACTTTATGCAAAAAACTCCCGCAAAATTATGCGAGAGTTTTTAATTTTTGACACAAAGGTTTTTAGGTTCTTGCTAGTGAATTTATTTTTTCAATACGTTTTTTACAAAGTAATTGTTTATTGAACTGTTTATACGTTCCGGCGTACGATTTGCTACTTCGCCCAAACGGAAACCGTCATAGTATTCTCTTGGCACATTCAGTTCTTCAAATGGTACTATCTTGCGGTCATCTTTTACAAACTTGCGGTCCTTTATTGGATACAAGTTGTTGTAGCCAAGTGAGCCAACCACACCACCGGTAAAGCAGTTGATATGGTAGTTGGTTGCAATTGCGTATGGTACTTCAGTTCGGTAGCTATCTTCTATTTTGGTTAAGGTTATGTATTCACCTTTCTCGTTCATAAATTGGTCACCAACCTCAAAGTCGGTTACAAACTTACCTTTGTTTGCAGCAAACATCATGTGTTCGTCTACTATGGTTAGTTTGGTGCCACCCGTGAAGGTTAGTTCTCTTATTAAGCATTGCTTGCTTTCTGGCTTACGTATCCATATTACCTTTGAATAGGTTAGTTTGCCGTTGTCAAAGTCCCAACATGCAACAAGGTCGCTATAAGTAATATCCTTGATTTTCTTCTTGTAGAACTTTTTCTTCTTTTCGTCATAGCACAATACATCGGTATCTGCGGTAAAGCAAGAATAATAGGTATAATTAAATACTATTTGTGTGCTCTCATTAAATACAATATTTAAATTTGCACCCTTATTCCAATGTTTTGCTGTAAAGATACTATCAAAGTTGGATGCTGTTATATCTGCACCTGTAACACTCTTTAAAGTTAAATTGTATTTGGACAAAATTTCTTTTAATGTTAGCCCACCTTCTACTACAATACTATTTATTTCGCTGCCATTTTGCAAAACTTTGGTAATTCCCCAATCGGAATAAGATTCGCCGCCATACCCACTTATATCAAACGTCAAAGTAATATTTGCAGGTTTTGCCACATACTCAACCGCAGCGCTGGCCGCACTGGTGGTAAAGCCATCAGCTTTGGCGGTTACTGAAAAATAATAGGTATCGGTCGCCAAAGTGCTTAAATCTACACTGGTTGCCGAAGTAGTTGTGTAGTCACTGAGCGAACTTGTGCTAGCGCCCTTTTGCACCAAATAACTGGTTGCATGCGGCACTGCTGACCAAGATATTGTTTTTGTTGTGGCGTTTGCCGTGACCGCTGGTTGATTTAGTTGCCATTTTAGGTATATAGTCTTGCCAAAGTTGGCGCTAGATATTGCGCCCGTGTTTGCAGTGTCGCTATAATCACTATTAAAATAATAGGTCATAATGGCGTCGCCCGCGCTTGTTAGCGAGGTAATGTTGGAACCGGTAAAGGTATCTGCCATAATTGATGGGGTTCCCGCAGGCACGTTATATGTTGTTCCGCTTGTTTTTCCACCAGCGTACAAAACCAGTTCACCATTTTTTTTGCAAAGATTTCCGTTTATGCTAGCAAAAACCGGATTTTCGCTATTTACAACAATCTCATCAAGAGCATTTTGTCCCGATAGTGCACCTTGTTTGATACTGATTACCGATGCCGGTATTATTAGTTTTTTTAAAGTTGTGTTGCCAGCAAAGGCAAGTGAATTTATAGAGGTTACTGCGCAACCTTGAAGAGTTGATGGAATGGTTAAAGTTTGCCCCACGCCCCATTTTACTGCGGTTATCATGATAGTTTTTGAACTATCACCACTGACTGCGTTTAATGAAACGGCATATCGCACACTTTTTTGCGTTGAAGTGTTTTTATTTGAGTCTTCGTTTGCATCTTCTTCGCTATCTAAAGTTTTTTCATTTCCTTCCAATTCTTCCAAAAAGGTGGAGGCATCTTTGTCGGTTTCAATAATTTTGTAGTTTTCGCCAGCATTTTTTTGATGCAACCCAAAACTAATTGCCGAAGACGACAAAACTAGTCCCAGCGAGCAAACTACAGCCACCAAACTTAAATAAACTGCTTTAATTTTTTTCATAGTGTTACCTTATTTTATTTTTGCCAAATAGTAAAAAAATATTTCTTCTAATATTATTTTATCATATCGCCTTAAAATTACAAACTAAATTGATGTGCTTTTAAAAAAAATAAAAAATTTCGCTTAAGAAACCTTAAGCGAAACAATTTAATCTTTCTTCATCTTCTTTTTTGTAGACTTTATTAAGCTTACCTTGCTTTCTTTGCCGATAAGTAGTCTTTCGATGTTGGCACGATGCGCGTACCAAGTAAGCAAAAATATGCAAAACAGTAGCAAACAAATTAACCTTGATTGCTTTAGTGGCAAATTGATTTTTGCCTTTATCCCTTCGCATACAGTAAGTGCCGTCACACACCAAAACGATGCCACCGAACCATACTTAAACAATATCCAACAAAGTGCTGCAAGCAAGACCACGCATAGTGTTACAAGAGGATCTACCGCAAAGAAAAAGCCAATCATAGTCGCAATGCCTTTGCCACCCTTAAATTTGTATAGCACTGGGTAAATATGCCCCACCACCGAACTAACACCTGCAATGTAGGCGTAGCAAGGGTTGTCTAGCACTAAAGTGCAGACAAATGCAGGCAAAAAGCCTTTTAGTACATCACATAAAAAGGTAGCAAAACCAACTTTAAAACCAAAATTTCGTAGCATATTTGTGCTACCTGGGTTGCCACTACCCAGTTTTGTTACGTCGCTGTGTTTGGCGCGCGAAATAATGCGAGCAAACGAAATATTGCCCAGCAAATACGCCACAATAACTACAATTAAAATTTTCCACCAAATCATAAATTACCTGAAATCCGCATTTTTTAGTTTGTTTTTTATAACAAAATCTATTGGCGTACCCGAAAAATCTACCGCTTGACGAATAGAATTTTCCAAAAATCTGCGATAAGACTCCGTCATAATGGTGCCGTCGTTTACAAACATAACAAAGGTAGGCGGAGCAACATCGCTTTGAGTTGCATAATACACCTTTAAGCGCTTTCCACCTTTTACTGGTGGAGTTACGGTTAGCACTGCGTTTTCCAAAATGGCGTTAAGGTCGCTGGTTTTTACACGACGTGTGTTGTTGGCATAAACTGTTTCTACTGCTTGGATAAGTTTTTCCATACGTTTGCCAGTTAGCGCCGACATACATTCCATTTTAAAATATGGCATAAATGCTAAGTCTATTTTTAGTTTCTCTTCAAACTTTTTTTGAGTGTTTGTGTCTTTTTCTATTAAATCCCATTTGTTAAAAACAATTACCGATGGTTTTTTTTGCTCGTGAACCAAACCAGCAATTTTTACATCTTGCTCAGAAATTGGATCGCTTGCGTCCATAACGACAACTACCACATCAGCGCGCCTTATGCTATCAAGTGTCCTAAAAATGGAGTATCTTTCCACCGTTTCGTCTTCTATACTGCGTTTTCGGCGCATGCCGGCCGTATCGATAAGTAAATAATTCTTTTTATTATACTTAAACGGAATGTCCACCGAGTCACGCGTGGTACCCGAAACATTTGACACAATTACTCTATCTTCACCAACCAAGCGATTGATAATGCTAGACTTACCAGTGTTTGGCTTGCCTACAATGGCAATTTTTAGAGCGCCGTCATCTTTAGGTTGTTCACGCTCTGGAAGTTCGGCAACAATTTTGTCCAAAAGGTCACCAAGACCTTTGCCTTGTTGCCCCGAAATTGGAACCGGTTCACCAATGCCTAAACTATAAAACTCGTAAATATTGTCAGTTTTAAAGTTGTCGTACTTGTTGACAACCAAAATAATTTTCTTTTTAGACTTACGAAGTTTACTTGCAATGGTTGCATCATCTGGCATTAAACCATCTTTTCCGTCAACAAAAAATAAGATAACATCTGCCATTTCAATTGCGATGTCTACTTGCTTATTTATATGTTCAGCAAAGTTATCATCACTTTTTAGCATAATACCACCAGTATCTACCAGCGTGAAACTTTTGCCGCACCATTCGGCTTCGGCATAAATTCGGTCACGCGTTACACCTGGAGTGTCGTCTACAATTGAAATGCGTTTTCCTGCTATCTTATTAAAAAAGGTTGATTTTCCGGTATTTGGTCTACCAACGATTGCAACTAGCGAATTCATAATTTTCTCCTATATTGCAACCATTATATCACATCTGGCAAATTTTGCAAGAACTTATTTGGTAGTTAGTCTGCCGATACATTATGTTTTTTCTTGCCAAACAGTTCAGCAAAAAATCTGTTGATGGCTTCCCGACTCTTTTTGTCGAAAGCATAAAAGAGTAAAAAAGAAACTATTGTTGCACCAAGCACGCCAAGCAGTACCCACAAAGTACTAAGCCCTGCGGGGGTATCGTTGCTTGTACCCACTATACCAGTCAAAAACGTATCACCGCTAGATGCGGATACATCAATACCCGCAACTGAGTCGGCGCTCGCATTGTTTGCACCATATAGCACCACATCTAGCACTTTGGTTAAAAGAGTGGTTGATCTAAGCACCAATTCTTTTTCTATGGTGTTGGTACCCATTTCAAACAACATTGCCTTTGAAGACAATTGTTGGTTGTAGTTACCTCTACCAATATAAATGTCTTTTATTAAGTTTGGATACACCTCGTCGGCGTAGGCTTTTATGTTTAAAGCAAATTCTTTATTAACGGCGAAGTTTGCGTTCGCCGAACCTACTACCATACGAATTTTACTCATTTGCACACCGTCCACAGTGGTAATATATTCGGTGCGAGGGGTTGCGTCACGATGAATATCAAAGATGGCATCCGCACCTGCGCGCAAAAGCCCCGATGCTGTTGGCTCACTTCTGCCATACGCGCCCGAGTTGTGAGGTAAATGCAAAGACTCATCATATAAAACCGTAAAGCCCAATTTTTCAAAATCTTTTTTTAATTTGGCACCAACATCATGCACGCCACCCTTGCCGTAAATACTATCCGTTCCATCGGCATCATTATAACTTTCATCATTGTGAGTATGATAAAGCCCAATAGTTTTTTTTGTGGCCGCATTAACTTCAGCCATATTATTTTTTTTTACGATGTTATAAACTGGCATTTTTACATTCTCTTTATATTTTGCCTTGCCGGTGCGCGCGCCTTCATCTATTTCACTTATTTCATAAAGTTTGTTGTCAGCACTAATGTACTCATCACCAACCGCAACACTGTCACCTTTGGTAAAAAGTACTTCGCTGGTGTCAGCATTGTATACGGTAAAATATTCTTCGTCTATAGTTGCGTAGGTGGAAATATTTGGGGCTTTAACTAGCCCTATTGTTAGTGCGCATAATGCGCTAAAAGTAATGACTAAAAACTTTTTCATTATTCTTCTCCTTTGCTATGATTTGGTTCTACAAATTCACCAGTTTCCAAACTATATAATTTTTCTTTTTTTCCAACCACCATTTCGGCAGTTTTGCCAAATAATTCAGCCAAGCCAACGGCTAAAATTGTAGAAATAACAATGGTGTCAAACGCGCCGCCTGCACCAAGATTTAGTGGAACTACCACCCCAGTGCCTAGGCTTATTAAAAATTGTGCTACACTTGCGAGCGTTAAACCTAGCACCGAACAAATAAAGGCATTGCGTCGGCTTCTACCCATTGCGTAGGCGACCGAACCGGCAATCAACCCATACAAAAATACGTTTTCTACCACAATTGATTCTGGCGTTTCGCTTGGCAAAAGATATTGCACACCAAGAACCGCACCTGCCGTTACTATGGTTCCAACAACTGCTCTAAACAAATCCCAAGACCAACCTGCGCGTATCATTAAATAAACACACAAGCCTACCGGAATTAAAAATCCACCGATTGAAAACGAAAAATTGTCCGTAATTTTTATTGGCGGAATTAAAATACCTATTGCAATTGCAATCATTATTCCAATTGCCCAGCGGTCGTTTAGTTTGAGTTTGTCCAAAATGCGTTCGCCCGCGCCAAACATTAAAAGCAAAATTATTGCGCTTACTAAAATTAAACTTATAGACATAGTTTCTCTCCTTGTTTAATTTTAGTTTGTTTTTTTAATTTTGTTTTATTCACTAAATTTACATTTTTTGCAATTATTTGAAATTGTGCAAAGTTCCTTTTGCGGACTCTTTGCCACAAAAAGTTTTGAAAGCACAATAAACACAATCAAAAAACCGACCCCCGCAAAAATACAAAGTGTGCTTGCAAAAGTGTAAAATACAAAACTAGATAAATACGCCACCAATGTATGCTTTAATACCATTTTGCGGGCAAACGCTTTTCCAAATTCTTTGCGCGCTTGCAATACTGCCGGTAAGCACGGCGAATATAACATAATAAAAATTAAAAGACTTAGCGCTGATGCCAAATTTAGTTTGGTAAGCGCACCTAGCAGTTCTAGGCTTGATAAAATATTTTCTTTTGCAATTAAACCCGAAATTAGCGCAAGCAAAACCTTCCAATTGTTTAAACCTATTGGCTTAAAAACTGGTTCCAGTTTTTCAAGCACAAATTGCAAAATAGATTCTTTACCTATCACCTCACCGAACGAAAAATCTATGTTTATGTTTAGCATTAACCAAATAACCGAAGATACTATCATAATAATAGCAAACACGCGAGTTAAGTACTCTTTAATTATTTCCACGCTTTGCTTTAAACACTTGCTTATGGGTGGGAATTTTAGGTTTGGTAACTCTAAAATAAAATAATCGTTGTTTGAATGTTTTTTAAAATTTACCCCCCATAAAAGTGATATAAAAAACACCAGTAAAATTATAACGGCGTTATAGTTTCTTGCGAACATACTTGCCACACAAATAAAAACCGGAAGTTTTGCAAAGCACCCTACAAAAGGCAGCATTTTTGCCGTCTGCTCACGAACATTTTCACTATCGTTACTACGCGTAAGCATTACTGCCGAAGTTGTGCAACCAATGCCCATAACAAGCGGAAATAGTGATTTCCCATTTAGCCCTATTTTTTCTAGCGCGCTATTTAGCATCATAGCAAGGCGCGGAAGCACACCACTAGATTCTAGCAAATAAAAAAATAATGACAGAATTAAAAGTTGCGGGATAAAAGAAAAAACCGTGCCAATTGCAAAAATAAATATATCATTAAACGCGCTTGCCAAAACCGGCAAACTTTTTGATTTTAAAAAGTTCACCACCTTGGCGCCGCCCGCATTGATTACCGCGCTTAGCCAATTACTGGCACTCTCGCCCACCGCGCCAAATGCCAAATAAAGCACCAATGCAAAAGTAACCAAACCAAACGCAATTACAAACGGCGTTTTTAACATCATTTTGTCTAACCATAGCGACTTTGTAAAAGCGCTTTGACCAACCAAATTTATTATTTTATTTAATTTGCTCTCATCTAAAAATATATTTGAAAGCAAATACTCAAATATATTGCGCTTTTCGCCCGCAAAGTCGGCAACCATTGCACCAAATGTTTTTATGATATTATTGGCACTGTTTACCGAGCGGTCACCATAGTTGTTTATTAAGAGTTTTATTTTTAAATTTTGATTTTGTTTGAGTTCATTTAATAATTGAATGTTGCGCTCAATGTGTTTGTAGTCACAAACAAAGACAATGGTAGCGCCCTCGGTTTCGCTTAAATAATTTTTGGCATTTTGTTCATCTTCGCCTTTACTTGCAAGTGAATACACGCCCGGCAAATCTACAAAACTTGCTTCTACGCCTTTTATTTTTACGGTTTTTTCTTTGGCACCCACCGTAACGCCGGCAAAGTTTGCTGTCTTTTCTCGTGAACCAGTAAGATTGTTAAATAATGTGGTCTTGCCGGTGTTTGGGTTGCCCACAATTACAAACTTTTCACTCATCTTGCACCTCAATTTTTTCAGCCAGATTTTTGTTAATTGCATACTTTGTGTTCATTACTTTTATAATAAACATATTTTTTGAGGCAAAGATAACTTCAATAGGCTTACCTATTACAAAGCCCTGACTAAACAATCTATCATTATACTCAGTATCAAAGTTTAAACTTTTTAAAATATATTTCTTTTTGTTTGCATTTGATAATTGCATAAAAAAACACCTTGGTAAATTATATTAAAACTTACCAAGGCTTATTACTTAATTTTTGTCAGGACGAACTCCCGTTAATTTTTCCACAAATTCATAAAAAGTGCTTATGTCTTCAAACTGCTTATAAACTGAAGCAAAGCGAACATACGCAACCGGATCCAGTTCTTTTAGTTCTTGCATTACATATTCACCAATCTTAGTTGATTGAATTTCGCGTTCTAAAGAATTTTGCACGCGCTTTTCTATTCTTGCTACCACTTCGTCAATTTGGTTTATTGATACCGGACGTTTTTCACACGCTTTTATTATGCCGCTTTTTATTTTATCCACTCTAAACGCTTGCCTATCGCCATTTTTCTTTACTACCAAAATTGGCGAGGTTTCTACCATTTCGTAGGTAGTAAAACGTTTGCCGCAACCAAGGCACTCGCGTCTACGCCTAATTGCATTGGTTTCATCTACCGAACGGCTGTCTAGCACTTTGCTTTCTTCACATCCACAAAACAAACACTTCATAATTTTCTCCTAGGTACATTATATCACATAGGTTTTGGTTTTTCCAACTGTTTAGCCACCATTTACCTTAAATACTTTTGGTGAATAAACGTCGCCCGCTCCCCAAAGTGCATCACCAGCATCACCCTCTGGGGCGTCGTTATACAATATCACATCCTCGCCAATTAACTTTATGTCTTTTACAAAAATTTCAAGCGTTTCCGGTTTTTTAAAACTAAAACCTTTGGTGCGTTTGGTTAGCAAAAAAGACTTAACCCCGTCACCACTTTCATTAAAAACAATATCTTCAATTCTGCCAATATTTTTGCCACTAGACAAACCTATTACATCTTTTTCTTTTAACTTATTAAAATTTATTTCCATACCCGCCCCCAAAATGTATAAAAATTTTGCGATTAGTTAACACTAGTTATAAAACCTTTTATAGGAGATAACAAAATGGCAAATCGTGTAATAATTTGCGGAATTGATACATCTACTCTCCCTAAAGTATCGGCAAGTGAAATGCTTGAACTTCTCACAAAAGCCAAACATGGCGACAAATTTGCAAGACAGGAGTGTATACTTAATAATATGCGACTAGTTTTGTCGATAGTCCAACGTTTTACACTAAGACAAGAAAATGTTGATGACGTTTTTCAAGTTGGCGTGGTTGGACTTATTAAAGCCATAGACAACTTTAATATTGACCTTGGCGTGCAATTTTCGACTTATGCCGTACCTATGATTATTGGCGAAATTAGGCGTTTTCAGCGCGACCGCACCAGCATACGTGTAACTAGAAGTTTGCGAGATATTGCCTACAAAGCACTAAAAGCCAAAGAACAATTACAAAGATTATCCGATAACGAACCAACAATTGACGAAATTGCAACAGTTATTGAAGTACCAACCTTTTTGGTCGCCGATGCCATACGCGCAATTAGCGAACCTGTTTCTATTTACGACAATATTTACAGCGAAAACGATGACAACTTGCAAATTTTGGACCAACTAAAAGACGGCCGAAACAGTGAAGATAGTTGGATTGAAAAAACCATCTTAACCGATTCTATTAGCCGTCTTGGAAATAAGGAGAAGGAAATTGTGTATAAAAGATATTTTGTGGGCAAAACTCAAACCGAAATTTCTAGCGAAATCGGCATTAGTCAGGCACAAGTATCTAGACTAGAAAAAGAAGCGTTATCGCGCATTAAAAAGCAACTTGTTTAACACATAACTGTTAATTCACCTTTTAGTTTTAAAAGCACTTTCTTTTCTATACGTGAAATGTAAGATTGCGAAATGTTTAGTTTGTCTGCAACTTCTTTTTGTGTATATTCTTTGGTATCTGCTAAACCATATCTTAGTTTCATTATAAATTTTTCTCTTGGCGGAAGTCTGTTAATCAGCTCCGCCAATATTTCTATTTCCACTTTGCTCTCGATAGACTTGTAAACTATTTCGCTATCGGTACCAATCAAATCGCCAAGCACCAGTTCATTGCCGTCTTTATCTGTGGATAACGGTTCATCTAGTGACACGTCCACCTTGTTGTTTTTTCTAAGAAACATAAGTATTTCATTTTCAATACAACGCGACGCAAAGGTGGCAAATTTTATTTGTTTATCTGCATTAAAAAACTTAACGGCCTTAATCAGTCCAATGGTTCCAACTGAAGTTAGGTCATCGATGTTAAGTTTGGTGTTTTCAAACTTTTGAGCAATATACACAACCAATCTTAAATTGCGCTCTATGAGTTCCGCCTTGGCATATTGGTTGCCGAGTTTTACTTGGTTTATGATGTAAAGCTCTTCGTCTTCGGTTAATTTTTCAGGAAGAGCCTTTGCACCATTGGTGATATAAAAAACCGGATCAGGCTCAAAAGAAAATAAGTTTAGTAAAATTTTAAAAAGTTTTTTTAACACACACACCTCACTAAATCTAAATTTACTATCCCGTCAAATTTTTTAAATTTTTTATCAACCAAACCAACGCTAAGGCCTTGCAGTTTAACAAACTTGCCATTTATAAAGACCTCTGCAAAACTTGGGTGAAACACTTCCATTGATGAGCAATAGCCCGATACTGTGGTATAATTTACGCTATGCAAATTGTATTCCGGCAAATTATTTAATAATTCGTTTCCATTTTTCGCCTTTAAAAGAGCCGACTTTGAAATGACGAAAACCGGATTGCGATTTAAAGTATCCACCAGTAAATTGCCAGTGTCACACAGTGCTTTTAATGTTATAGATGTGTTTCCAATTGTCAGTTTTATTGTTACTTTCTTTTCGCTTGCAATTTTAATTGTTTTGTCCAAAATTGCGGCACCTACGCCAGCAAATAGTAAAAATGAAATTAAGTACTCTAGATAAATACCGCGAAGCGCCACCAGATTTATAAAGTATCCCGCCAAAAGTTTCGCGCCATCGTACATAAATAAATACGCAACCAATCCCGCATAAATTCTAAAAAATTTTACCGTTTTTTGTCGACGCGAAATTGCAAACGTAAAAACCAAAAGCGTTACAAATGGTACAAACGCAAGCACATAATTGTTTTTGCAAAAACATTTTATCACCAAAATAGTACACGCCTGCCAAACCGAAATTAGAGCAAGTTTTAGGTTGCCGCAGAATATTTTTTTCTGGCTCAAAATTAAATACCCGCTAATAAACCCAACTCCAAAATCTGAAACAAATAAAACTAAATTAACCATAAAAAAAGTATACAACAAACCCTTTCAGTTTGTTGTATACAAATAAGTAATATTATCTTTAAATTTGTCGAATTTTAGCGTCTGCGTATTTTGCGTAAAAATGGTGGCAAACTGGCATCATCAACCGACAGCCTTGACGATTGCAATCCCATTGGGTCAGTTTTGTTTTCTTGTGGTTTTTCCGCAACTTTTTCAAGTTCGATATCATTAAGCGAAGTTTCTTTGTCGTTAAAGTTCATTCCACCGAACAAACTTAAATTTGATTTTTCTTCTTCGGCTTTTTCCATGGTTGATTGACTTGCAAAACTTTTGCCGGTTAATACATCTAGGCTAGCGCGTTTTGCCGCTACCGGTTCGGTAGGTTTTACCACCCCGGCGAGAGAAACACGCTCTTCACCATTGATAATATTGTCAAATTCGCTGTTTTTAAAACCCGTTGCAATAATGGTAACAACCAAACGATTGTTATAATTTTCATCAATTGTAGCACCAAAAATTGTGTTTGCAGATTCATCAACTGCTTGTTTTACCAATTGAACGGCATCATTTACTTCGTCTAGCGTCATATCAAAGCCGCCGGTGACGTTAATAATAACAGCCTGTGCCCCTTCTATGGTAGTTTCTAGTAGTGGACTTGCAACCGCCATTCTAACAGCCTCTATGTTGCGGTTTTCGCCCTTACCTTCACCAATACCCATATGTGCCAGCCCACGGTTTTTCATAACTGTTTTTACGTCAGCAAAGTCTAGGTTAATTAGCGACGATGTAGCAATCAAGTCCGAAATGCCTTGAATACCTTGACGTAAAACATCATCGGCATATTTAAACGCTTCAACTAGTGGTGTGCCCTTTGGTACAACTTGCAACAAACGGTCGTTTGGAATAACAACCAAAGTATCAACGCATTTGGCAAGGTTTGAAATACCAATTTCCGCATTTTCCATACGGCGTCTACCTTCAAAATTAAAAGGCTTTGTTACAACGGCGATAGTCAATATTCCCATTTCTTTGGCAATACCAGCAATAACAGGTGCTGCACCAGTTCCGGTGCCACCACCCATTCCGGCAGTAATAAACACTAGATCCGCGCCTTTTAATTTTTCAGCGATAACCGCCTTGCTTTCTTCGGCAGCTTTTCTGCCGATATCAGGATCCGCACCCGCACCAAGCCCACGCGTAAGTTTTTCACCAATTTGGATTTGCTCTTTTGCTTTACTCATCAAAAGCGCTTGCTTGTCAGTGTTGACAGCAATAAATTGAGCACTTTTTATATTTGCAGCAATCATACGATTTACTGCATTGTTGCCGCCACCACCAACGCCGACAACTTTAATTTGGCATACCGGTGTGTAATTATTTTCCATTTGTCCTTCTCCTTTAATTTGCTAAAAAGGTATTGTTTAAGCCATTTTCAATATCAAGCGCAATATCCAAAACACCAAGTGCAGTAGAAAAATGCGGTCTATTTAATTGTGGCAATGCGGGAGCAATTATTTCAACCTTTCTGCCCAGTTTCTTGCTTAAATAATCTCTTGCGCCCTTTAAGTAAGAAAGCCCACCGCCTGTTAGATATACCGGAATATAATCTGGAAAACTATATTCACATCTATTAAAACATTTTTGAATTAAACTTGCAATTAAATCAATTCGTTCAGTAACAATTTCGTTAGCTGTTTTTGCCGAAAAAGGCAAAACATAATCTCTTCCCGAAACCTCATAGTAATCAGAATCGTCAGCAAGAAGCGATAACACAATTTTACGCTTTAAGCCTTCGGCTTGATAGAAGGAAATTTTTAAGCATTGTGCCAAGTCGCCAGTTATGTGTCCGCCACCCATAGAAAATGAATTCATAAACAAAAGTCCATCACCACGAGCAAGCATAACGCTGGTTGAAATATGTCCGCAATCTACTAGCAGCGCATAACGATCACGCACTTCTGGATCGAACAAAAATAATGATTCCGCAAGCGTGCTAGAAATATACTCGGTTTCTCTAACTCCAAGGTCAGTACACATAGTTTCTACAAAATCTAAGAAATTATTTTCCGCAAGATTGTACGAAATAAAACCGCCAAGACGAGTGCTGACTAGTCCACGTGGCTCAATTATGCGTCTGTTATCATCTAGCGTATAATAAATTGGAGAATTGTTAATTACGGTATGCGTTGGGTGATTTTTGTAAATATTGCCATTAAACATCAACTGGTTGATGTCTGCTTCATTTATCTTTTTACGCTTTGCAAAATTCAAAAAGCATTCTCTACATACAACAGTAGAGAATTCGCCCGGAACACCAATATAAAGTTTTGTTATGTGAGTGCGCGCCGTTGTCTCTGCATTGTTAATTGCAAGACCTACTGCCATCTTCACTTTTTCAGGTTCCAAAAATTCACCTTCGTAATAACCCGCGTACTCAATTTCGCCAGTACCTTTTATAATAAAGTTACCATTAACATTTCTTTCTGCAATTATTACCGTTACTTTTGAGGAGCCAAAATCTAATATTGCAACTTCTTTTTTTGCCATTTACATACTCCAATTTATATATAGTATTATTATACGAAACCACAAAAAACTTGTCAAACAAAAGTAACGTGGTTTGCAAACAATTTATTACTTTCTAACGCCAAGGACCTTACCGTCGCGGTAGGCGGTAATTGAAGAATATTCGGTTCCTTTTGTCATATATACCGAAACAACTTTATATACGCTGTCTTCCAAGTTTTCGGGCAGTTGCACAACCGCTGTAACATCGCTTTCTCTAAAAGTTACATTAAAATAAATTACATCAGTTGCTGCTTCATATTTAAGTGTGATCTTTTCAAATATACTGGTTCCCACGCCTTGATAACCATACGCGCCGCGGTAAAAGGCTGAAACGTAACTTTTAAAGGTGTTGTTTGACAAAAAGTCACCTGCCTCGCCAGAAAGATCTAAGGTTAAGCCTTCGTAAGCACTTAGGTCAAAGGTTGGAACTTGATCTTCGCCCGTGCAAACCAAATAACCATTTTCGTTGTTTACAATGTTTAAAATTTTTAGTTCTTCATCTAAAATATAACACTGATTGGCAGATTTATAGACCTTTACGGCTGGTGCACGCTCAACAATATTTATTGTTGCCGAGGACGGAAACTTGCGCTCTATGTTTATAACTTTTACATATGGATTATTTTTTTCAATTAGGTTTATAGATTTATCCAAATTCGCAAAGAAAATATTTTTTTTCATAGGAAATTGACCAGAAGACACAATCTGGTCAATTTGAGTTTCGTTTAAGTACTTATTGTTGGCTGTTCTAAATTCTACATCCACCGTTTTTAAAGTAAACAAAGTGGAAGACAAAATTACAATAAGTAGCACAACCGAAATTAACGAAGTTAAAATAATCAATCTTTTGCGTTTTTTCATATTGGTTACCTAGATGTTAATTAAACTCTTTTTATATCGGCTCCAAGTAAACTCAATTTTTGTTCCATATTTTCGTAGCCGCGCTCAATAAATTCTACATTATTTACCACGGTTTCACCTTTTGCCGAAAGCCCGGCAAGAACGAGCCCCGCACCAGCGCGCAAATCCCACGCAGTTACCTCAGCGCCATTTAAGTGATCCACGCCATGAATAATGGCATTGCGATCTTTAACCTTAATTTGTGCGCCCATTTTAATTAGTTCCGGAATATGCTTGTAGCGTGTTTCAAACAAGTTTTCTGTAACAATTGATATACCCTTACTTACTGTTTGCAGAGCCAACATTTGCGGTTGCAGATCGGTAGGAAAACCTGGATAGGGCTGCGTTTCAAAGGAACAACTAACTGGTCTACTCTTTGAGTCTACAATTATTTTACCACCGAAACTATCAATATTGCAACCAGATTTTTGCAGCTTATCTGCAAGCAACAAAACTTCATCTATGCTACTGTTTTTTAAAGTGATTTTTGAGCCAGTTATTGCCGACATTATCATATAGGTTCCAGTAACAATTCGGTCGGGCATGGGTGTAAATTCGGTTCCGCGTAATGACTTAACGCCTTTTATTACAATTCTTCCCGTACCAGCCCCTGAGATACATGCCCCCATACTTACCAAAAATCTTTGCAAATCTTCTATTTCCGGCTCTTTTGCAGGGTTTAAAATTATTGTTTCACCTTCAATTAAAGTTGCTGCCATCATAATATTTTCGGTTGCGCCCACACTTGGAAAATCTAAATGAATAAAGGCGGAGTGTAAACTTTCACCCTCGCAATCTATATACCCATGTTCCTCAAATACCGAAACACCCAAACTTCTTAGACCGGACAGATGCAAATCTATTGGTCTTGCCCCAATATCACAACCACCAGGATACGCTACCCTTGCTTTTTTAAATTTGGCGACCAGTGGCCCAAGCATAAATATTGACGAACGTATTTCGCTTGCAAGCTCTTTGGGTATTTCATACTTACTAATGGTGCTGTTGTCTATTATTACCGTTTTACCTTGTCTTGTAGCTTTGCCACCCATACCAATTATTATTTCGAGCATTTTGTCCACATCCGAAATTTGCGGAATGTTGTTTAATACAATTTTTTCGCTAGTAAGTAAGCTTCCTGCAATAATAGGTAATATCGCATTTTTTGCAGCTTCAATTTCTATTTCGCCAGAAAGTTTTTTACCCCCATTTATTATAAATTTACTCATATCCCATCCCCAACTTTTGTCAGCCTAATATATATTATGACTTGTGCAAAATATTGGTTAGTAAATACAATTAAAATAATATTAACTTGTTTAAACTCGTTATGGTAATTTACCTTTAAACGGAGCTGCTTTGCATTGGCTGCCAATATTGAGTAGCATACCAATTGCGCCCATAAACACAATAAGCGAGCTAGACCCAAAACTTACGAACGGCAACGGCAACCCAGTTGGCGGAATGGTTCCGGTTACGACGGCAATGTTTAGCAGAAATTGTATGGCAATTAGGGCTGTCAAACCAGACGCCAAATAGCATTTAAAACGCGTATCACTTTTTAGCGCAATTTTAAAGCCCCTAAATATGATTAGCAAAAACAGCGCCATAATCAGCACACAACCAAACAATCCCATTTCTTCACCTATTATCGAAAAAATAAAGTCGGATTCTGAAAATGGTAAAAATAGATATTTTTGCCTAGAGTTTCCGTAACCAAGTCCAAATAGTCCTCCGGCGCCAAGTGAATAAAACGATTGAATTAGTTGAAACCCCTCTTCAAGCGGTGAAGACCAAGGATCAATGTATGCCGAAAGTCTTTGAAGCCTATATGGCTCTATAATTATAAGTACCGGTACCAAGCACAAAGCCGGCACTAAAATTAACAAAAAGTTTTTTAAAGAGCAACCACCAACCAAAAGCATAACAAGCATGGTTAGTCCCACGCACATGGTTATAGACATATTAGGTTCGAGAATGATAAGTAAACAAATTAAGCCACCCGAAATTAAGACTGGTAAAATTGACTTAAACTTTTTTGGATCCCTATTTTGCTCCGAAAGTACGCTCGCCGCATAAAAAACAAAACCAAATTTTGCAATTTCAGATGCTTGAATGGTAAAAAAGCCCAAGTTTATCCATCTATTTGCACCATAACTATTTTTACCGATGGACGGAATAAACACTAGGCAAAGCAATACCACGCTTAAAAGAAGCACCCAAAAGCGCCACTTTTTTATTTTTTCAAGATTTATAAAGTAAAAGAAAATCATGGCGCCTAGTCCAATTATTGCGCCAATCAGTTGCTTTTTTACATAGTAGTAGGCATCATTATAATTTTTGCTTGCATTATACTTGCTTGCGGAATAAATAAACAAAAGTCCTATCACCACTAACGAAATAACTAGCAAAAACAAAATTATATCAAATCTTCTTCTTTTTTCAAAAAGTCCACTTTTCATAATAATAACCTATGAAAAGCGGACTTATAATATTACTCTACTTTATAAAACTATCAAAAATAATTTTGTTAAATTTAGCCCCTCTATCCTCGTAATTTAAAAACATATCAAAGGATGCACAGGCAGGCGACAATATAATCGTGTCACCCTTGCCCGCTAGATAAACAGCCTCACGAACGGCTTCTTTAAAATCTCCCAGTGATACGGTAAAGTTGCTAATTTGCGCCTTAAGTGCTTCTTGATAAAATTTATCTTTGCTTGCGCCATAAAAAATATAATGCTTAATTTTGTGCAAATAAATATTTTCAAAAAGCAAAGACAAATCTTCACCCTTATCCAATCCACCAAGAAGTAAAATTATATTATCACTAAAACAATTAAGGCAAGCAATTGTGGATGCAACATTGGTTGATTTTGAATCATTTATTACTGATATTCCGTCAAAATTGCCAATATTTTGAATGCGATAATCTTCCAGCATAACATTTTCTATTCGTTCTTGAATTTTAGTTGCACTTACCCCTACTAGCCGCGCCCCTACAATTGACATCATTAAGTTTAACTTGTTATGCTCACCAATAAGCTTAAATTTTTCAAGTGAGTATTTCTCACCATTACTCAAAACAATTTGATTTTGTATAATGCAAGCATCCGCCCTTTGATTTGCAGTTGAGCACAAAATCGTTTTACCAAATGTTAGTTTACCTAGCAGCTCGTCATCACCACTTGTGATAAAAACATCATCACTTTTTAACTTTTTCACCAAATTTAATTTTGCGTTAATATAATTTGCAAAGGTGCCATGATAAGCCAAATGGTCAGGTTTTATGTTAGAAAAAACCGCAATATCCGGTTTAAACTCACACACAAAATTTAGTTGATAACTAGAAAGCTCCACAACATAAACTTTTGCGCCTGATTCTACCACGCTAATAAATGGCACGCCAACATTGCCACACACGATAGCCCCATTCCCAATAAGAGTGCAAAGCATACCTACTATTGTTGTTTTGCCATTGGTACCCGTAACACCAATAATCTTTGCGGACGGATTAAGTCTTTTTAATTCCTTATACGCAAACTCCACTTCCGAAACAACCGGCAAATGAAGTTCTTGCGCGCGTTTGACAAGCGGGTGGCTTGGTTTAACCGCCGGTGAAATTATTACACAACAGTAATCTAAAATATGTGATAGCGCATCTTCAAGATTATCCGTTTTGTCATCATATAAAGTAAAGAACACATTATGTTTGGTATAGTACTCTGCCAGTGCAAGGCCAGTTCTGCCTTTCCCAATAATTAAATATTTTTTACTCATACTTTAGTTTATGACTACTTGAAGCAAAAAGACAACAATGCCTGCACAAACTGTTATTAGCGAATATCCCACAACTATGCGATGTTCATGCACGCCCTTCTTTTCATAATGGTGATGAAGAGGCGCCATTAAAAATACGCGTTTGCCAGTACGCTTAAAGTGTAGCACTTGAATAATAACAGACAAGCAATCAACCAAATACATCACCCCTACAATTGCCACTACAATTAGCTGTCCACTAATAAGCGCAAAGGTAGAAAGTATACCACCTAAGAACAGTGATCCGGTATCGCCCATAAAGATTTTTGCAGGGTAAGAATTAAAAAATATAAAGCCTAAAATTGCACCTACTAAACAAAAAAGCGACACAGACAAATTTTGATACAAATTGGCAAAATTTGCAATTGGCAAATCAGCGTATAGCCCTAAAACGCACAAAAATGCACCAAAAAAGCACGCGACTATCGCCGTGATAGATGAACAAAGTCCGTCTAACCCGTCCAGCAAATTGACGGCGTTGGTAAAGTAGAGTTGAGCTAGTACCGAAATTGGTATAATACCCCAACTTAAATTTAGTGTATATTTTATAAATGGAATATACAAAAAAGTGTAATTATTGAAGTATAAATACACCGAAAAACCAATGGCAATTACAAGTTGCAAGAACAGTTTTTGTTTGGGCGTTAAACCTTCATTTTTCTTGCCTTGAATTTTTTTATAGTCGTCATAAAAGCCAACCATTAAATACAAAAAACTAACTAGTAGGCATACCAAAAGTGGCAACGTATCCTCTGCCGAAAATATGATCGCGCATATAATTGCACTTACTGCAAATATTACTCCACCCATTGTTAAAACGCCCGCTTTGCTATTATGTTGAGTAACATAACTAAGTATTTCTTGTTTCGCTTTTTTCTGCTTTATTATTTTCATAATTAAAGGCGCCACCAGAATTGTTAGAAAAAAGCTTACCAGTAAAACAAATAAATGGTTGACTACATGATTTATTAACATTTTTCCAGTTCCTTTTTTATTTTTACAATTTCTCGGTCTTCACGATAAAAATACTTTGTTCCATGATCATCATAATAGGGTTCCACGCCTTTGCCGGACACAACAATCACATCACCAACTTTTGAATTCTCTATTGCCTCTCTAATTGCTTCAGTACGTGGCATTGTTATTTTGTAGTTATTTCCAATCTTGCGAGCCCCCACCGCAACATCATTCATAACCTTGCTTGCATCCTCATATCGCGGGTTATCTATTGATATATAGGTAAAATCGGCAATTTTGGCAGAAATCTCACCCATTATTGGGCGTTTATTTTCATCTCTATTGCCACCACACCCAAAGACAGAAATTAGTTTTCCCTTTTTAGTCGTTTGCGTTTTGGCATAGGTTAATATTTTTTCCAGCCCATCAGGCGTATGTGCAAAATCTAAAATTACTGTGCCATGATTTTTAATTTTAAACACATTTTGTCTACCTTTTATTTTTGGCAAAGTGGCAAAAGCCTTTTTTATCGTTTTTATTTTAATGCCTTCTTTAACAAGCACCGCAATTGCCGCCATTGCATTATAAAAATTATATTTGCCATTAAACTCTCGCATTCTTAGTTTTGTTACTTTGTCATATACTTTAATTTTAGCATATTTTAAGTCTTTGCTCGTTTTTAATAGCCTAATGCAGGTACCCATATTTTCGCCGTAAGTTACCACCGGCAAACTTGTTTTTTGATACAAATGTAAACCAAACGGATCGTCTGTATTTATTATTGCCATTTTTGCGTAATTTGATGTAAACATTTTTTGTTTGGCTTTGCCATAATTTTCCATCGTTTTAAAGAAATCTAAATGGTCTTCAGTTAAATTGGTAAAAATGGCATAGTCAGATTTTAGCCCCAACGTTTTGTCATAATATAAGGCGTGTGCTGAAAGTTCAAATATCACATACTCCACCGACAGTTTATTAAACATGCCCATTAGTTCAAAAAACTCCAAACTATCGGGCGTGGTAAGCCCTTCAGGCCTTAACCTTTCGTCGTTAAAGAACGCCCCGCTAGTGCCAATTACGCCAACATCATAGCCTGCCGCTCGAAGCGCGTGCGCCAACATAAAAGATATACTAGTCTTGCCATTTGTACCAGTAATGGCAATAGTTTTAAAATTATAATTATTGCCATAAAAGTTTTTTGCAATTTGGTTTATTGCTTTTCGCACATTTTTTACCAAAACCGTCCCAGCAAATACATTTGCACTTTCTTCATCATCGCTAACGACCACTTCGGCACCATTTAGTGCAGCCTCGGGGATAAAATCATTGCCGTTAAAAGAATTACCTTTTAATGCAAAAAACAATCCATTTTTGCCAACCGTTTTAGAATTCATTGAAAGATTTGTTATATCCAAATCTTCATTTATCGAAAAAGTTTTGTAATTTACATTTTTTAGTAAATCTTTTAACTTCATATTCGCTCCTAAAATTTTAATAAAACTGATTGTCCTTTTTCAAGTTTTGTCCCCGCCGATGGATATTGAAAACTTACAAGCGAGCCCTCGCCCTCTGTTACATAATAAAAGCCTAGTCCTGCGAGCAAACTACATGCTTCGGTATAACTCTTGCCTATCAAATTTGGAACCTCAATTTGCTCCGCTGCATCTACGTCTACATAAGGCTTATCGCCATAAATTTCAAACAATTTCTTTAGTATTTCACCAGCAACTGGCGTTGCAACAATGTTTCCGTATATAGACGTCTTTGGTTCATCTATAATCACCATAACAACATACTTTGGATTTTCGACCGGCGAAATACAAATATAGGAACCAATATAGTTGGTGGTTGATACGCCAGTGGCGTCATATTTTTGCGCCGTACCTGTTTTGCCACCCACAGTATAACCTTCTACCTTGCTGGCACCGCCACCACCCTTTTTAACGACCATACGCATAAGTTCACGCATATCATTTACTATATTTTCGCTTACAACTTTTTCTAGCTGCGTCAAAGTTTGTTCATACACCACCTTGCCATCGTTTGCATACATCTTTTTAACTAAATATGGTTTTTTGAGATATCCATCAGTTACTGTCGCAGAAATTGCCGAAGTAAGTTGCAACGCCGATACAGCAATTGATTGTCCAAAACCATTTCTTAAAAAGTCGTTTGTCATCATCTGGTCTTTGTCTATAATAATTGCAGTTGCTTCACTTGGATAATCAATACCAAGATAGGAATCAAAATGGAATTTTTTTACATATTCAAAATATCTATCAATACCAATATCACTGATGAGTTGCATAAACACACAGTTGCAACTATTGTAAAAGCCCGACACTAGTGTTTGTGGACCGTGTCCCGATTTACGGTGGCAGTTAGTACGCACACCATCCACCATGCGATAACCCGGACAATAATAGCCATGTCCAAGTGACGTAACACCACAATCTAACCCAATTGCTGCCGTAATTGTTTTAAAAGTGGAACCTGGTTCGTAAGTATCGGTGATGGTAAATGAGCGATACATTTTAAAGAGTTCTGTCAAATTGTCACGGTCTATATTGTCCAAATTGGGCGACGGTTTGGTAGTTACGCCCAAGATTTCGCCAGTATTTGGATTCATTACAAGCGCCGAAGTAGATTTTGCTCCAGTGGTTTCTTTGGCGCGCTGTAAAATTTCTTCTAGTGCAGATTGTACTCTAAAATCTATTGTTAATTCTAAATTCAGCCCATCAATTGCCGGCACATAATATGATTTACCACCAGTAAGACCGCTACCACGAGCATCAGCATCCTCAAGCGCAATACCCTTTACGCCCTTTAAATAAGTATTGTAAAATTGTTCTAGTCCGCTTTGTCCTTCGCCATCCACACTTGTAAAGCCTAAAATTTGAGATAATAGTTCTGGATATAAGTAATTTCTGCTACTATTTTCGGTTGCAACAAAGGAATTTAGACCACGCGAAAACAATTCATCCACTTTTTCCTTAGTAACATTTTTGCATATTAAAACTTCCGATAATTTTCTATCGGCAATTTTTAGTTTCGTCTTGTCTTCTTCGAGTTCTAGCACATTTGCATAGATTGTGGCTTCGGCATCTACATTTTCAACCAGAACTGGTTTTACATAGATATCATAAACCGTCACTGACTCCGCCAGTGTTACACCATTTCTATCAGTAATGGAACCACGAAGGGCGCCTAGTGGCAAATCTCTAAGCCACTGATCTAGCGCCTTGGATTGTAAATTTTTACCTTGCTTTATTTGTATAAAATATAATCTGCCAATTAGCCCAAAGGCACAAAATAAAATTAAAAGTGACAATGCAATTATTCGTTTTTTTAATGAAGAACTTGTATACATCTTTTTACCTACAAAAAAATATCCTTAAATAATGATATTTAAGGATATAATTTTTTAGACCTATTTGTTAATTAAACAAGTTGGATAAAAAGTTGCATATTTTATCAAACACGTTAGTTGTTTTTTCCACATCAACAACTTCGGTTTTGGTTCCGGCATTGATTTGTACATAATCACCGGCTTCCGCTGTTGACAAGTTTGGGTTTTCTTCTCTTAATGAGTTAATTATGTTTTCTCTTGAACTTACCTGGTTGTAAGTTGTGTCTAATGTATTAACTTCGGTTACTGATGCAGTATATGCTAATTCAGTTGCATTTAATGTCGTTTTTAAGCCGGCTATTGCAATTGCATTATAAATTACAAAGGCAACTAACATGATGGCTATTGCTGAAATTGCCGACGCAAAGATAATACCTCTGCTGTTTAATTTTGGTTTTACGGAAACTTTTTCGGCTTCCACTGCTTTTTCTTGTGGCTTGCCGTAAATTTTTGGCATAAACGATTTTATTGGCTTTAAATCAGTTTGATCTGATTTGCTATCCATATAATCATTTACATCGTATTCTTTTTCAACTTCGTACGCGGAATCATCTTGTTCATCTTCATATGTCTGGCTTGGGCTAGTTAGGTCAAACAAGGTCTTGGTGTTACTATCGTAATCTGTAACACTTTGATTTCGCGAAACTTGTTCTTGTCTTGTTTCAACCATATTTTACTCCTCCTTAATTTACTTCAAATACTCTGAGTTTTGCCGATGATGCTCTACTATTGTTTTCTAGTTCCAACTTTGACGCCATAATTGGTTTTTTGTTTAAAATTGTTCCTTGACTGCGGTGGTTGCACACACACTTTGGAAAGGATGGCGGACAAATACAATCTTTTGCAAGTTCAATATATGCATCCTTAACAATTTTATCTTCTAGCGGATGGAAGGTAATTATTGCAATTCTGCCACCCTTGTTTATATGTTTTGGAAGTTCAAGTATTAGTTCGTACAAACCGTTTAGTTCGTCATTTACTTCAATTCTTAGCGCTTGAAAAATTCTTTGCAAAGTGCCTATTGTATCATACTTTTTGTATGGTGGCACCAAACTTTCAATAAGCGCTCTTAGTTCACCCGTTGTATGCAGTGGACGCTTTTTTACTATCTCACGCGCAATTGAACTGCTATACTTTTCTTCGCCGTATTGTTTGAAAATTTTTGTAAGTTCTTTTTCGGTATAAGTATTTAATATTTCTTCAGCCGTAATTCCGTCTTCTCTGTCCATACGCATATCAAGCTTGGCATCACTTCTAAAACTAAATCCGCGTTCGGGATTGTCGAGTTGATAAGAAGAAACTCCAAGATCCAACAAAACGCCATCGACTTTGGTCTGCATTTCGTCCAAAACTTGTGGAATGTTTTTGTAGTTACTTTTTACAAAAGTTACTCTACCACCAAACTGCTCCAATCTCTTTTTGGAACTTGCAATTGCTTCGGCGTCGCGATCAAACCCAATTATGCTAGATCCGTTACCACTTGTTAAAATGGCTTCAGAATGTCCGCCGCCACCAATAGTTCCGTCTACAATTAGTTTGTTTTGTGGGAGATTTAACGCTTCTAGTACTTCATTTTTTAAAACAGGAATATGCTTAAATTCCATACTTAAACTCCAAGATCGGCTAGTTTTGCCATGTCTTTATCAAAATTGGAATCCGCTATATAACTTTCCCATTTTTCTTCTGCCCAAACTTCTATACGCGACCCCACTCCAACAAACACGATTTTTTTATCAATCTCAGCAAATTTCTTTAATGCTGATGGCAGCAATATTCTGCCTTGATTATCCTGTTCGGCTTCGTGCGCAGATGAAAGCAACATTCTTAAAGATTTTTGCGCTTCTAAATTGAAAAGCGAGATGCTTTTTGCTTTTTCGAAAACTTGCGCGTTTAGTTCCTCAGCAGAAAAAATGAATAAGCAGTTTTCGGTACCTTTTGTAATTACCAAATTGTCACCAAGAAAAGATTTAAATTTGGCAGGAATTCTAAAACGGTTTTTTGCATCCAATTGATGACTATAACTTCCAATTAGCATTTTCCACCACTCCTCCTTTTCTAGTAACTGAATATATTATAAAACATTTTTTTTCAAATTCCAACCACTTTTGACCACTTTTGTAAAATTTTTTAAATTTTTTTGTCAAAAAAGATAAAAAACCGACTCCTTTTAGGGGGTCGGTCTTATTTTACCTAAATTTTTATACTAAATTTCCTTAGGAACACACCTAAGTTTGTCGCAAGACGTTAGATAATATTTAACGCCATTTATCTCCACTGGCTCAGTTGGGCTTATTTTTGTATAGCCGTGCAAGTGTCCATACACCACTTTGCTAGCGCTATATCTATCTATTAAGTTGGTAAATTGACTTTCTTCTAGTTCACTATTAAATGGCGGATAGTGCAGCATACAAATAATTTCATCACCTGGCTCTGCTTTAGCCCTTGCATCAATTAAGGCAAGTTCCAATCTTATTAGTTCTCGATCAAATATTTTTTGATCTTCGGCGCCTAGCGTTTTTCCTCTTTCAGGCACCACCCAACCGCGCGTGCCGCAAATTACATAACTGCCAATTTTTATAGCATCATTTTGCAGCGCATAAACATTTTGTGGGAGCACCTCACGTATGCGCGTTATTGATTTCCACCAGTAGTCGTGATTGCCACGGATAATTATTTTCTTGCCGTTTAAGGACGCAATATACTCAAAATCTTTTTGTGTTTCAGGCATATTCATTGCCCAACTTATGTCGCCGGCAATAAGCAAAATATCATCGCTTGTTAGTATGTTATTAACGTTTTCTTTAACGCGCTCTTCGTAATTATCCCAGTGCTCACCAAAAACGTCCATAGGTTTGTTTACCATAAAGGATAAATGCAAATCGGATAGTGCGTAAACTTTCATTCCGCACCCCCAATAAACTGATCTAGTCTACTTAAAATCTGTTCCGCTCCTGTTCGGTTGGTACTAGACTCACAAATTATGTTGTCTACTCCAACTTTTAGTTTGCTTGCCAGTCTAAATTTTTGGTTTTGCACTTGACTTTTGGATAACTTATCACATTTGGTAGCAATAATAGTATATGGAATATTGTAAAACATTAAATAATGTTGCATTTTTAAGTCATCAATAGATGGGTCATGGCGAATATCCAAAAGCAATAACACTTGTTTTAAGTTCTCGTTATTTGCAAAATAGCCTTCCATCATTTGTGACCAATCATTAACCTCGGTTTTGTTACCTTTGGCGAATCCATAGCCTGGCAAATCGACAAGCATAAATTGCCCGCCGTTAACTTTAAAATAGTTAATTAGGCGCGTACGCCCCGGCGTTGAACTAACTTTGGCAATTTTGTTGTTTGTGATATAGTTTATAAGCGAACTTTTGCCAACATTACTGCGACCAACAAAAGCGACCTCTGGCATGCCAAAGGTCTGATCTTTTTCTTTTGCTGATTTAACAAACTCTACGTTTTTGATTATCATTTGCTACTGTCTTTGCCTCACTTTCAGGCTTATTTTCGTTGTATGTTTTTTCCGGAACCACAACTCCGTTTTTTAATGTTAAGGTTATACTCTTTAAATTTTCACTTGGCGCTGAGTACATAATTGGCGTCATTATGTCTTCCATAATACTACGAAGACCTCTAGCACCGGTTTTTAATTTTATTGCCTTATCGGCAATGTATGTTATTACCTCAGGAGCAACGCTTAGTTTGATGCCATCAAGCTTAAATATTTGCTCGTATTGCTTAACCAAAGCATTTTTTGGTTTGGTCAAAATTTTTTCAAGCGCTTCTTTATCAAGCGCATGCAAACTTACCATAACCGGCACACGGCCAATAAATTCTGGTATCAAACCAAATTTTACTAAATCGGTTGGTTCACATTGCTTTAATAAATCGCAAGGGTCTTTTTCTTCTTTGCTTTTTACTGCGCTGCCAAAGCCCAGTGCTGAACTATCTACACGTTTTTCAATTATGTCATCTAGTCCAACAAAAGCGCCACCACAAATAAACAAAATGTTTGTTGTGTCTATTGGTATGCATTCTTGATTTGGATGCTTTCTGCCGCCTTTTGGTGGAACATTGGCAACCGTACCTTCCAAAATTTTTAGTAACGCTTGTTGCACCCCTTCACCCGATACGTCGCGAGTAATAGACACATTTTCGCTCTTTTTTGAAATTTTGTCAATTTCGTCAATATAAATAATACCTTTTTGTGCTTTTTGCACATCAAAGTCGGTTTCTTGCAAAAGTCTTAGCAGAATATTTTCGACGTCTTCACCAACGTACCCAGCTTCGGTTAAGGTTGTTGCATCACTAGTTGCAAAAGGAACTTTTAATATTTTTGCAAGTGTTTTTGCAAGCAAAGTTTTACCACTACCAGTAGGTCCCAAAAGCAATACATTACTTTTTTCAAGCTCTACGCCAGTTTCTTCAGTAGATTTGCCACTTGCGTATTTCAAGCGTTTATAATGGTTATAAACCGCAACCGACAATACGCGTTTTGCCTCATCTTGGCCAACAATATATTTATCTAGTTCAGCCTTAATTTCTTTTGGGGTACGCAAATCGAGGTCAAGCTCTGTTTCATCAAGTTTGCCTTCAGCATCGTCACAAATTTCGTGACAAATTTGCAAGCAATCTTTACAAATTGCTGCTTTGCCATCCGGTGTGGCAATTAACATTCCAACTTGTTCTTTTGGTCTTCCACAAAACGAACATCTGTCATTGTTATCTTTTTCCATATATCTCTCCGCCCTATTAGTATAGTTGATTTTATAACAAATAAAAACTATCGTTTGTCAAAAATTTTGTCAATTAAACCATATTTTAGGGCTTCATTTGCGCTCATAAAATTGTCACGGTCAGTATCTTTTTCTATTTGTTCCAAAGATTGTCCCGAGCGATCTGCCAAAATCTTGTTAAGTTTGCGCTTTGTTTTTAAAATGTGTTCTGCATGAATAGCAATATCACTTGCTTGACCTTGAGCGCCACCAAGTGGTTGGTGAATCATAATTTCACTATTTGGCAAAGCATAACGCTTACCTTTTGCTCCGGCAGTAAGCAAAACTGCTGCCATACTTGCCGCCATACCAATACAAATGGTTTGAACATCACATTTAATATAGTTCATGGTATCAAAAATTGCCATTCCTGCAACCACACTGCCACCTGGGCTGTTGATATACATCATAATATCTTTGTCTGGATCTTTGCCTTCTAGGTAAATTAGTTGTGCAATTAGGGTGTTTGCCGTTGCGTCAGTAATTTCATCCGACAAAAATACAATACGGTCTTCGAGCAAGCGCGAGTAAATGTCATACGACCTTTCCCCGCGGTTGGTTTGCTCTATTACCATAGGAACTAAAACATTCTTTTCGTTCATAAAGTCTCCAAAATTTTGATTTTATTTAGTTTAGGCAATTTTGTTGTTTTCTTTCAAAAATTTAATAACTTTATCGTTAACAACTTCTTGTTCAACCGATGCCATATTGCCGTTTTCTTCTAGCATAGATTTAATTTCTTCTTTGGTTTGGTTGTACATTTTTGCAATTTCTTCAAGTTTTGCATCAATATCTTTTGCAGTTGCCTTAATACCTTCTTTTTCTACAATTTGGTCAAGAACCAAACCCGTTTTAACGCTTCTTTCTGCATCTTTACGTCTTTCTTTACGCAAGTTTTCTTCGGTGGTGCCGGTAAACTTAAAGTACATTTCTTTGGTTAAACCTTGCATTGCCATACGATGTTCTAGATCATGCATATAGTAATCTAGTTGTTTATCGACCATTTTTGCAGGGACCTTAAAGTCTACGCCGTCTACGATTGCTTTTAATAAATCATTTTCAGCTTTATGTTCAATTTCTTCGGCTTTTTCTTTGGCTTGACGTTCTTCAATACTCAAAGTTAACGCTTGCAAGCTGTCAAATTCTGAAACTTCCTTTGCAAAATCGTCGTTGATTTCAGGAATTTGTTTTTCGCGGATGCCTAGCACTTTAACCGTAAAAATTGCATCTTTGCCAGCCAAGTTTTCTGCGTGGTAGGTTTCTGGGAACTTAACTTTTAGGTCTTTTTCTTCGTTTATTTTCATACCAACCATTTGTTCTTCAAAACCTGGGATAAAGGTGCCAGAACCAATTTCTAGTTCTTGGTCTTCGGCAGTGCCACCCTCAAAGGCAACACCATCAATTTTGCCACAATAGTTTAGGTTTACAAGGTCACCGTTTTTAACTTCACGGTCAGTTATTTCTACATAGCGGCAGTGACGTTTTGCAAGCATATCGAGTTCTGCTTGGATGTCGGCTTTTTTAACATCAACTTTGCCTTTTTTAATTTCAAAACCAGTGTATTTTTCTACTTTAAATTCTGGCAATACTTCAATAGTCGCGGTAAATTTTACGCCTTTTTCGTCCATTTTATCTACGCCAATTTGTGGGTAGTCAATTGGATAAATATCTTTTTCTTTTTTAAGCATATCAGTGTAAAATTTTGGGAAGGCGTCATTAAAAGCATCCTCATAAAACATATACTTGCCATAGGTGTTTTCCAAAACCTTGCGAGGAACTTTGCCTTGTCTAAAACCTTCTTTTTTGTACTTGCCTTTGTTCTTTTGGTAAGCAGCTTCTACTTCGGCTTCCCATTCTTTGGCATTAAGTTCAAAATTTACAACAATTTTGTCGTCTTTTCTTTCATTTCTTGTGTATTTCATAATATCTCCTTTTTATAGCAAAACTAAAACAACTAGGGTAAATATAGCAAAAGCGCCGGACAAACACGACTTTATTATAGCAACTGTCTTGACTTTAGAAATAGCTTTTTGTGCTTCCGCTCTTTCTTTTTTTACGTCGTCACGCTCGGCTTCGGTTAAATTTTCGTTAGCAGCCAAGGCGTTTATACGCTCACTGTATCTTGCAACAATAAATAGTTTTCGCAAAGACGCAAGTGCAATTAAACTAAAACTAATTGTGTAGATTGCAAGAGCCAAACTTGCAAAAATATACAGCCCAAAAATCAAGTAGATAATCACACAAATAGTTGCCACGGAAAAAGTAATTATGAGCGCCGTAGCAATGGCGTCTAAGTTATTTTCGGTTTTTTCTGCCATATCTTCTCCTATTTTAGACAACTTTAATTATAACACGCCAATCAGCGTTTGTCTATATTTATTACACCGATTTTTTTAGCGATAATAGTACTTTTTCAAAATAATCAGGTAGCGGCGAAGTTACTTCTATTATCTTTTTGGTAGTCGGTTGAACCAATTTTAATTTATAAGCGTGCAGTAGTTGGCCGTTTAACTTGAATTTGTTATCTTTGCTCCCATAAACCATATCGCCAACAATTGGGTGCCCCAAACTTTTTGTATGTACCCGTATTTGGTGCGTTCTGCCCGTTTCTAGGTCAAACTGCACTAGCGAATATCCCTTGTATCTTTCTAGTTCTTTATAGTGCGTTACCGCACGCTTGCCGTTTGGAACAATTGCCATTTTTTTACGGTCCTTGGGATCTCTACCAATTGGTGCATCAACTACCCCAATCGGGTTTTTTAAATTTCCCACAACTAGTGCCAAATAAGTTCGTTTGCAAGTCTTGGTACTAATTTGTTTTGCGAGGCTTAAATGCGCCTTATTGTTTTTTGCAACAACCAATAGCCCGCTGGTATCTTTGTCTATTCGGTGAACAATACCTGGTCTAATTTCCCCGCCAATATCGCTTACCTTATTAAAATGATACAAAATTGCATTAACCAGCGTTCCACCTGAATGCCCTGGTGCTGGGTGCACTGTCATTCCTTGAGGTTTATCAATTATTGCCAAGTCATCGTCCTCATAAACGATGTTTAATGGCAGGTTTTCAGGTTCTGCGGATAAACTTTCGATAATAAGTTCAAACTCGATTTTATCCCCGTTTTTTACCGTCTTACTGGGTTTTGACGGCTTTCCATTAACCAAAACCCCGTTGCTTTCAAAGCACGCCTTCAAACTAGAACGAGTCACCTCTTTTTCTAGGTCTGCAATGGCCTTATCTAACCTTTCACCACTTTCTTTTTCGGTTACCGTTAATGTATATTTCATTTAGTCTTTTCCCCGCTTTCACTTACCGGTTTAACTCGCGGTTTTTGTTTGGAATAGTCATGCAAAAAGATAATATAAATACCAAGCATAAAGGTGGCAACAACAATGGCAATATCTGCCACATTGCAAACAAACCCAAATTTTTTAATGTAAATAAAATCTCTTACCGCTCCCAGCAAAAATCTATCAATAAAATTGCCAATTATTCCGCCGAGTAAAAGCGACAGAGTTATTCTAAAAAATGGTTTGGTGGAGATTTTTCGGTTAATTAAAACATAAGTCAAAACAAAAATTACAATTACCGTGAATATAACAAAGTAAATACGCCCACCCCGCAAAATTGAAAAAGCAGCACCGTCGTTTAGGGTGGATGTCAACCATATCTGGTCACCTATTAAGGGTTTTGTTACGCCCCAAAACACAATTTTGGTTATTTGGTCCAGCGCAACAACCGAAAATATTATGGCCAGACATACCGAAATCAACACCTATTTTCCCTCTTCTTTTAAAAATTTTTCTAATATCGCAAAGGCAATATCGCTAGTTTTTATGCCATCAACCGACATAAACCCGTGCCTGCCCAATTGTTCTTTTTTATCAAAAAATACCGACATATTTGGAATGCGTAACTCATCTAGTTTTTGCTTAAACATGACCGATTGAGTTTGGTGCAATTTGTCTATTCCACCACTAGTTAAAAATGAACGTGGAAAATTTTTGTTCAAAAAGTAAACCGGCGAATATTCATGCATAAGTTCTTTATTTTCAATTTCACGTTTACCAAATAAGGCATCCATAAACAAATTTATTGATGGAAACTTTGTCGCACGCAAAGTATCAAAATTATATATGCCATAAAAAAGCAACAAGCCTTTTATTTTATCTGCAAAGTCATTGTGTGCCGGTTCTGCCGTTGCACGCGTGCCAATCATTGCAGCAATATGCGCTCCGGCACTGTCGCCGCCAAGATATAACCTAGTTGGGTCGCCACCAAACTTTTCTGTTTTGTTTAGTGCAAAGACAACCGCTTGTTCGGCATCGGCGATAATTTTTTCAATACTTGCCTTTGGTGCTAGTTCATAATTGCAATTAAAAACAACAAAACCAAGTTTTGCAAGCTTTCTACCAAGCGTTTGATACATCGACTTATCTAAAGTTGTCCAGCCACCGCCATGAAAATACACAATTGTGCCGTAACCTGAACCTTCACCACTTGGATGATAAACCTCCACAGCGCTACTGTTATCTTTGGTTCCATAATAGTTTAAACCAGAAACAGTGGAAACACCCTTAATTTTTTTGTGGAAATTTGGAACAATTTTGGATAGTCCAGTTTCTACCACATTTTTTACTTTTAAAATTTCATTTTCAAATACCATTGCCGACTTTCCCTTTGTGGTAATTATATCAAAAAATTACAAAATTGTATAGCAATTTTTATTTAAATTTTTAAGTAAACGAAAAGACCTGCGATATTTCGCAGGTCTTTTGCTAGGTTAACGGCACCGTCCTACCCTCCCAGCCCGTTGCCAGACTAGTACTCTCGGCCCATTGGGAGCTTAACTTCTGTGTTCGGTATGAGAACAGGTGGACCTCCCCGGCATTAGCACCGTTATGGTATAACTACAAGTTGTTCACTTGGAATTATCAATATTGTTTAATGTACAATTTTGTATGTACATTGACAACTGCATCTTGTTTATAAAAAATCAGAAGAGTTTTAAAAACCACTTTGTATGTGATCAAGCCCTCGACCTATTAGTATCGGTCAGCTACGTGCATTACTGCACTTCCACACCCGACCTATCAACCTTGTTGTCTACAAGGGGTCTTACTAACTTATGTTATGAGATATCTAATCTTGAGGCTGGTTTCACGCTTATATGCTTTCAGCGTTTATCCATTCCGTACATCGCTACCCAGCTATGCCACTGGCGTGACAACTGATGCACCATAGGTACGTCCACTCTGGTCCTTTCGTACTAGGAGCAGATCCTCTCAAATATCTTACGCCCACGATGGATAGGGACCGAACTGTCTCACGACGTTCTGAACCCAGCTCGCGTGCCATTTTAATCGGCGAACAGCCGAACCCTTGGGACCAACTTCAGCCCCAGGATATGACGAGCCGACATCGAGGTGCCAAACACCACCGTCGCTGTGAACGCTTGGGTGGTATCAGCCTGTTATCCCCGAGGTAGCTTTTATCCGTTAAGTGACGGCAATTCCATTCTCTACCGCCAGATCACTAAGCCCTACTTTCGTATCTGCTCGACTTGTAAGTCTCGCAGTCAAGCTCCCTTATGCCTTTATACTCTTCGAATGGTTTCCAACCATTCTGAGGGAACCTTTGGACGCCTCCGTTACTCTTTAGGAGGCGACCGCCCCAGTCAAACTGCCCACCTGACATTGTCCTCAATCGTGATTCAACGCTTTGAGTTAGAACCTCAGCAAAGATAGGGTGGTATCCCAACGTCGACTCCCCACAAGCTGACGCCCATGGTTCACTGTCTCCCACCTATCCTGTACATTCTTTACCGAAATTCAATGTCAAGCTACAGTAAAGCTCTACGGGGTCTTTCCGTCCAGTCGCGGGTAATATGCATCTTCACATATACTACAATTTCGCCGGGTCCCCTGTTGAGACAGTGCCCAAGTCGTTACGCCATTCATGCGGGTCAGAACTTACCTGACAAGGAATTTCGCTACCTTAGGACCGTTATAGTTACGGCCGCCGTTCACTGGGGCTTAAGTTCTATGCTTTGGTTTAATAAATTATTCCTAACATTTCCCCTTGACCTTCCAGCACTGGGCAGGCGTCAGCACCTATACGTCAGCTTGCGCTTTCGCAGATACCTGTGTTTTTGATAAACAGTCGCTTGGGCCGTTTCTCTGCGGCCAGTATTGCTACTGGCACCCCTTCTCCCGAAGTTACGGGGTCATTTTGCCGAGTTCCTTAACAAGGGTTATCCCGTCCGTCTTAGGATTCTCTCCTCGCCTACCTGTGTCGGTTTGCGGTACGGGTACCTAATATCTCCTTAGCAGATTTTCTCGCCAGTGTGAATTCATCAACTTCGCTACTAATTTCACTCCCTATCATCGCCCAACTTTTAAATAATGTGCGTACTTCACTACACATCAGTCTCACGATTTAGCCACGGATTTCCACCCCCGTGGATTGACTATCCTACTGTGTCCCTGCATCGGTCTTAATCGATATTCGGTAGTACTGGAATATCTACCAGTTGTCCATCGCCTACGCCTTTCGGCCTCAGCTTAGGTCCCGACTTACCCTGGGAGGACGAACCTTCCCCAGGAAACCTTAGGCATTCGACGGCAAAGATTCTCACTTTGCTCTCGCTACTCATGCCGGCATTCTCTCTTGTATGCAGTCCACCACCCCTTTCGATATGGCTTCTGCCCGCATACATTGCTCCTCTACCAATGATATTGCTATCATTCCCAAGCTTCGGAAGTAAGTTTTAGCCCCGTTGAATCTTCGGCGCATCATCACTCGACCAGTGAGCTATTACGCACTCTTTAAATGAGTGGCTGCTTCTAAGCCAACATCCTGGTTGTTTTAGCAACAACACATCCTTTTACACTTAACTTACATTTGGGGTCCTTAGCTGTGGATCTGGGCTGTTTCCCTTTCGACAATGAAACTTATCTCACACTGTCTGACTCCCGGTCATAATTGAATGGTATTCGGAGTTTGATAAGGTTCGGTAACCCGTGAAGGCCCCTAGCCTATTCAGTGCTCTACCCCCAACAATCTTAATACCGAGGCTAGCCCTAAAGCTATTTCGAGGAGAACCAGCTATTTCCGATTTCGTTTGGAATTTCTCCGCTATCCACACATCATCACCGGTCATTTCAACGAACGTGTGTTCGGTCCTCCACAGTGTATTACCACTGCTTCAACCTGTACATGGATAGGTCAATCGGTTTCGGGTCTACGACATGCAACTAATTCGCACTATTTACACTCGCTTTCGCTACGGCTCCAGAATTTCAATTCCTTAACCTCGCTACACATCGTAACTCGCCGGCCCGTTCTACAAAAAGTACGATACCACACGATATTGTCGTGCTATATCTGCTTGTAAGCGGACGGTTTCAGGTACTATTTCACTCCCCTTGCGGGGTACTTTTCACCTTTCCCTCACGGTACTATACTCTATCGGTCACTAGGTCGTATTTAGCCTTAGGAGATGGGCCTCCCGCGTTCACACCGGATTTCTCGTGTCCTGTGCTACTCTGGAACACCACGGTCGTGTATTTTGTTTCGCCTACGAGACTGTTACTCTATTTTGTGAAGCTTTCCAACTTTCTTCAACTACAAAATACTACTAACACTATGTGGGTCCTAACCCTAGAAATATTGCTATGTCTAGTTTGGGCTCTTACCCGTTCGCTCGCCACTACTTAGGTAATCGTTTATTTACTTTCTTTTCCTCTGGGTACTTAGATGGTTCAGTTCCCCAGGTTCCCTTCACATATACTATGTATTCATATATGGATACCAAGGAATTACCCTTGGTGAGTTCCCTCATTCAGAAATCTTCGGATCACAGATTATTTGCATCTCCCCGAAGCTTATCGCAGCTTATCACGTCTTTCATCGGCGCCTAGTGCCAAGGCATTCGCCGTCCGCCCTTTGTAGCTTGATCATTATATATAATTATCTTATACAATTGCGGTTTTTGCTTACAGTTAAATTTAACTTTTTTGCCTTATGCTTTCTTGTTAATATTTGACTCAGCGTAATTGTTTTACATTAAAACGGTTGTTTAAATTGTAATTTGCATATTACACTACGTTAATATATTTGTTTATGTTTGTCTGATTCTCTATAAATCAATATGCAGTTGTCAATGTACACATTTGATAATTTGCTGATTAAATAAAAATATGGCAAGCAGGCCTTTGCATTATCACAATGCTATATAGTTAAGCCAACTCGCCAGAGGTATTCATTTAATACTTGGTGCAAATCATTAAGTTGTTGTTCACATCAGCGAACAAAAACAATTTTATCATAGCACAAACAATTTGTCAACAGTTTTTTTAAAATTTTTTAAAAAATTTTTAGAAATTTTTGCGACGCTCATTTTTGCTTGAAAAATAAACACATTTTGCCACTTTTTATTTTGATATTTTATATTTTATGGTATAATATATCTATAAAACGAGGTAAATTGTTATGGATACTTTTCAAAATTCGGTTACTGACAAACAGTCAGGCGATTTAAAAAATGATGCATCTCAAAACTTAACTGATGTTGAATTTTTTATGCTCGCTAATAATATAACATTTTTCGGCATTTGTCAATACCTGAATTCATTAAATTCTAAAATAATCCCTTTTTCTTTTATAGAATTCTATTTTGCAGAGGTAAAAAGCCATCAAAAGCTTCAATCTCTTGGACTGAGCAAATTTTTTAACCTATACACGGCACACGACAACGAACGTATTTGCAAAATTTTTGCCAAAGCCTTCCCTACTTTTGCCAAAGTAAAAGAAATAAAACGTAAGTCCTTTTTGCTCGGACTAGACGCCGGCAATTACTTGGAAGTTAATGCCAAAATCAAAAGCAACAATCTAAGTTATGTTGGCAGCGACAACCGCGACCTTATCAACGTTGCGTTAAACGATATTGCAATAATTGCAGCGCGCATATCCAGCCGCGACGAACTCCGCTCTATAAAAAGCCGATATCAAGATTATTTGGTAAATCGCCAGCGCATAATAGACAGCGCAAAAGAAAAACAAAAGCAACTTGCACAAAAACAAGTTGCCACCGTTAATCTGCCAAAGGCTCCCGCCAAAACAAAAGTGCAGCAGTTGGTTATTCCAATATTAAAGCTGCCACTAAAATATCCAAAGTCCTCCACTATCAGCCGCGTAGACAGTCAAAACATTGCAAAAAAGTTTTTTAGCTCAGCTAGGCTATTAAACATTTTGGAGCATTACCACATAAACGGCGTTGCTTTTTCACAAGGGTTTGTGGACAAACGTCTTTCGTTATACGAGAGCAAAGAAAACAAATTTAGCGATTTCTTTTAGGCCTATTTACAATTTACTTATTATGATATATAATAATATATATATTATAAATATATAGAACTAAGGAATAAAAATGTTTAGAAAAATTTTAAAAATTATTTTAATAATACTTGCAACTTTTTTATCAATTTCCGGCTTATACTTTTTGCTAAACGGCGGCTTTGCCGAATATGGCGACATGATTGCCGAGTATGGATTTTTCGGTTTTATTAAAGAATTTTTTGTTGGACTTTGGGACGGATTTGTTGGATTGTTTTAATAGCAAAAGACCTCGCTTGACGCATCAAGCGAGGTCTTTTTGTTTTGTTATATTATACATATATTTGCACAAATAAGATTTTCGATTCTAGATTGTTATTTGCAAAGCGGGACGCACGCCGAAGTCGGTATTATTCACAACGAAGTCGCCCACGCCCAAGCTGTTGTCAGTGTATATAAAGCATGCACGAGTAGCAGCGGAAGCCGCCGAGCGGAGCCAATAGTCCCCGCGCAAATTACTGGAATCTAACCGTAAATTGTTTGCCACCGCAAAATCTGTGTGGTTTGCGTATCTCACAGATTTTTTTAGGTACATATTTGCTCCATAATATGTATTACTTGCTTCGTACCAACTTAGTAGCCATACATTGTCTTGACTGGTGGAACCACCTGATGTTACTGTATAGTCGTCTTGGGTGTTAAATTCATTTGTTCCAAAGTATCTTGTTGTGTTGGTTTTAATATATCCTTTATCACTGGCACTAAATGCACTGGTATAAAAGGCATTATTAAGCCAATCACGGATATTGCTGGTTCCCCATACATTACAGGTCGTATTTTCTACATGCTTTTCAAACATTACATTCGCAGTCAACAATTTTTCACTTATTACTCTAAGATTGGTGGTTGAACCAGTATAGGCAGTTTTGGTGGTGCTATATGCTTCTAGCAAAAACCATTTTACTGGTTCTACCTTAAACCAATATGCGTTGCCTCTTGTTGCTTTGGTACCGGTCGAAAATTTGTATTGGTCACCAGTGCCGGTTACTACCGCACTGGCTACTTTTACATATTTTGCACCGTTGTAAGTATATTCCACATGCGCGGTTTGCGCCGCGTCTTCACTTGCACCTACCACAAAGGTTCTGCCAGTTTTGGCGCTATCGCCTAGGGCGTTTAGTGCAGATACGGTCGCTGTGTCTTCTACCACCGTCTGTGGGTATTCACCCAGTTCTACATAATAAAAGTAGTTTCCATTTATCGGTTCATCGGTTACTTTAATTTTAGATTCGGTAGTTGTATTTGTCGAGATACTAAAGTTTAATGTAAATTTCCAATCAACAGTTTCTATCTTTACTGATTTGCTTAAATCTACTTTTGCTTCCGCCTTTATGAACAAGTGCTCCCCGCCATTTACGGTTACACTTCCGCCGTCAGTTAGTGAGGTTACGCTATCAAATGTTGGGAGAGTGGCATTTGACGCTTTGGTGTATGAATAACTAACAACTACATTTTGATCAGTTACTGCTGGTGCCGTTAGGGTTACGCTATTTGCTACCGCATTTTCCGGCAATACATAGTAAAAGTAATAAGTTATTGCAACATAAGTTCTACCACCGTTTACTATTTCTTTTATTTTATCGTTACTTACAAAGTTTATTTTTTCTTGTATGCTATCTAGGTTGGTTTGATTCACCCCAGAAGCACCGTTATACACGTTAAGCCAGCTAGTAGCGTTTGTGCTTTCACTCAAAACCTTGCTGGTGGTTCTGTCCGTGCCTGCAACATCACCCACGCGAGTGGCAAATAGTTGCCCTTCTACTGCATTAAATTCCAAATTAAGTTGGTTGGCAATTACAACTTGAAAATTGGTTAAACTTGCCATAACACCAACTGCAATTAAAGATAAAGCACACACCATAGAAATTATGGTAGCAATTAACTTTGTTTTAGCGCTTTTGTTCATAATGTTCTCTCTTTTCGTTAGTATTAACGTATAAAGAAATTATATTACAAAATAAAAAATTCTCAAAACGATTTTTGCTCATTTTGAGAATTTTTTTATAACTATTTTCTCTTTTAAACTCCAAACTTGCTCACTAGCAATTCGGTGATTTTATAAAAATTATATTCAAAAATTTTTCAACCTTTAGCATCAACTAAAAAACAATTTATTTACTATTCTTTTTTATCAGATCTAAAATATACTTTTTAGCGTCGGCAAGTTTTACTTGTACTGGCTCGGTGCGTGCGAACTGAACTTCAATAACTCCGTTTTCTAGACCTTTACCAACCACAACTTTTATTGGCACACCAATTAGTTCATGGTCACTAAATTTTGCACCGGCACGTGCTTTTCTGTCGTCTAGTAAAACCGGTACTCCACTATCCTCTAACTCATTGTATAGTTTGGTACCAAATGCCAGTTGCTCCTCACGGTTTGCGTCAACAACAATAATGTTAACTTTAAATGGTGCGACATGCATAGGCAAAACCATACCTTTTTCGTCACGGCTTTGTTCAATTATGGAAACAGCCACACGTTCTAGCCCAATACCGTAGCAGCCCATGTACATAATTTGATTTTTGTTATTGCTATCTACATAAGTAGAATTAAATTTGTCGGTGTATCTGGTACCAATTGCAAAAATGTGACCAAGCTCGTTACCTTTTGCAAATTTTAAATGTCCGCCACAGTGTGGACAACGGTCGTTTTCATCGGCAAAACGCAAGTCTGCCCAAGTGCAAGCAAAGTCAGTTGGGTTGACATTTTTTAAGTGATAATCTCTTTCGTTTGCACCAACTACAAAGTTATGCATTGACATTATTTCGTTGTCTGCAAAAACAGCCACGTTTTTTAGTCCTACTGGACCGACAAAGCCAATTACGCTTCCAATATTTTTTATGTCTTTTTCGGTAGCAAGTTCTAAAAGAGTTGCGCCGGTTAATTTTTGAAGTTTGGTTTCGTTTACTTCACGGTCACCACGAACTAGCGCGACAACAATTTTGTCGTCCGCACGATAGACCATACTCTTTACAAAGTTTTGTGCAGTGGTACCCAAAAAGCTTACAAGGTCAGCTATTGAAGAAACATGAGGTGTTTTAATCTTTTCAATTTTGGCTTTGTTTGTATTTAGTTTAAAATGGTTTTCGCATGGTACCGTTTCGTCATTTGCGCCATACCCGCAATCATCACAAAAAGCAATGCTTGCCTCGCCCTCGCTCGTTATTGCCATAAATTCTTCGCAGTGGTTGCCACCAATTGCGCCCGAATCTGCCATAACCGGAACGACTTTTATACCAAGACCGCTAAAAATCTTTAAATACTCTTTTTTCATACGGTCGTAATATGCCATAAGTTCGTCCATCGAACGATGATACGAATAAGCGTCTTTCATGGTAAATTCACGCGCGCGGATAAGTCCGTTGCGTGGACGAATTTCGTCACGATATTTGCGTTGAATTTGATACACGCTAAAAGGCAAGTCGTTGTACGACTTTACCATTTCGGTTGCTAGCATGGTTGCATATTCTTCGTTGGTGGGCGAAATTGCATAGCCGTTGTTGTTACGGTCGGTAAGTTTAAACATTTCTTTGCCGTATGCGTTCCAACGATTTGAAGTTGTTAGCGCCTCCTCCGAAACAAGCAAAGGGAATTTTACTTCACTGCACTCAACATTGTCCATACCACGACGAATAGCGTATTCTACCTTGCGCATAATCATATTAAAATATGGCAAATAGGTAAACATACCGCTAGATACTTTTTTTACCATACCAGAACGAACCATGTATTTCATGGCTTCGCTGTCGTAATCATTTGAACTCTCTTTTTGAGTTGGTAATAAAAAATTTGAATATTTCATTTATTCCTACCTATTTTGCATTAAAATTTCTATTTCTTTTTCTACCGCAAGCAAGTCACGATAAATTTCTTCAACTATATCCTCTGCGCGGTCATCATCCATACCATTATGTCTACGCGCTCGCATGGTTTTTAGTTCTTCTTCTAGTTCTTTCTTTTGGGCGCCTAGTCGCCTTAATTCTTCTTCAATTTCTCTTTGTTTCATAGGTTATATTTTAAACATCAATTTTTGTTTGTCAATAGCGTTTTGTTTATTTAAAGTATTCTAGCCCCATATTTTTTCTTGCACGACTGAGTACTTCAATTGCAATTTTACGCGCCTTTTGGGAACCCTCTTCAAAGATTTTGTAAACCGCTGGCATATCTTTTTCTAGTTCTTTACGACGCTCTCTAATTGGTGCCAAAAGTTCTTGCAAAACTTCGTTTAAATACCTTTTGCAAACCACATCACCAAGTCCGCCTTTTTCGTACTGCGCTTTCATTTCTGCAACTTTGGCTTTGTCGCTAGCAAAGGTTTCGAGATAAATAAAAACTGGGTTGTTTTTGGTATCGCCCGGATCGGAAACTTTTATGTGGTTTGGGTCAGTGTACATAGACATAACCTTTTGCTTTATCACTTCTGACTCGTCACTTAAATAAATGCAATTGCCAAGCGATTTGCCCATTTTTGCGTTGCCGTCAGTGCCCGGAATACGACGTGCATATTTGTTGGCGTTTACCAAAATTTGAGGCTCTACCAAGGTTTCGCCATAAATACGATTGAACGCTTTTACAATTTCTCTGGTTTGTTCAAGCATTGGGGCTTGATCCTCGCCAGCCGGAACAATATCTGCATCAAAGCCGGTAATATCCGCTGCTTGGCTAATTGGATAGACCAAAAAACCTACCGGCACCGATTGACCAAATTTTTCACGGTTGTTACCAATTTCAGTTTTTACTGTTGGATTACGCTCAAGCCTTGCAAGTGTTACGAGGTTCATATAATACATTGCTAGTTCATTAAGTTCTGGTATTTGACTTTGAATAAACAAAGTGCATTTGTTTGGATCTAGCCCACAAGCCAAATAGTCTAGCATTAAATCTTTAACGCCTTGTTTGATTTTTTCAGGGTTATCAGCATTGTCTGTTAATGCTTGAACATCGGCAATAAAAAAGTATGGGTCGTATTTGCCTGAATCTTGCATTTCTTTCCACATCGAAACCGCACCAGCATAGTGACCTATGTGTAGTCTGCCAGTTGGGCGAGTCCCCGTTAATAATCGTTTTTTCTTTTCCATATATTTCTGTCCTTTAAAAAATTACTTCCTCAATCACCGCACCGCCTAGGCAATATTGTTCGTCATAAAAAACTACATACTGACCTGGGGTTATTGCACGTTGGCGTTCGGCAAATTTTACCAAAGTTGTGCCGTCTTCATTTATAGTAACATTAACTTTTTGTTCGGGTTGGCGATATCTAAATTTTGCATAGCAGTCAAAGTTTGTTTGCTTTGGTTTGGTCGGTATCCAGTTTACTACGCCACTTTTTAGCGCCACTGAATACAAGCAATCATCGTTGCCTTGTGTGACGTACAAGATGTTGTTTTTTAGGTCTTTTTCACACACAAACCAAGGCTCACCGGTGCCGTCGTGACTACCGCCTATGCCTAGTCCTTTGCGCTGCCCCAAAGTGTAATACATAAGCCCGTCATGCCTGCCTATTACTTTGCCCGTTTGTTTGTTTACAATGTTACCGGCTTTGGCTGGCAAATAATTGGACAAAAATTCCTTAAATTTGCGTTCGCCAATAAAACAAATGCCCGTGCTGTCTTTTTTATGCGCCGTTGAAAGCCCATATTCTTCCGCCAATTTTCTAAGCTCTGGTTTTGTTAAATTACCTATTGGAAAAATCACTTGACTTAATTGCTCTTGATTTAGTTGATTTAAAAAGTAGGTTTGGTCTTTGTTCTGGTCCACTGCCTTTTTTAAATAAAACAATCCGTCCTTTTCTTCTACATTAGCATAGTGACCAGTGGCGATTTTTTCGGCACCAAGTTTTTTGGCATATTCCAAAAAGGGTCCAAACTTTATTTCGCGGTTGCAAAGTACATCTGGGTTTGGCGTTCTGCCTGCCTGGTATTCTTCCAAAAAGTGCGAAAAAACTCTATCCAAATACTCCTTTGCAAAGTTAACCGAAAAGTAAGGTATGCCTATTTTTGTGCAAACCTTTTTTACATCTTCAAAATCTTGCTCGCTCGTACAAACGCCGTTTGGGTCTTTTTCTTCCCAATTATGCATAAAGAGCCCAACAACTTGTTCCCCTTTATCTTTTAACAGTTTGGCGACAACCGATGAGTCAACGCCCCCACTCATTCCTACTACTATCATCTTTCTTCTTCTTAAATATATTTTTTGCCTAGTCTTGCGCGTGTTTCTACATCTAAGGTTTTTATGTACGCAAGTCTGCTGGTTTGAAATTGAAATCTTTTAAACAACAAATTGATTATATCCGATACCCACATAAGCAGTGCAACAAAGCCGCAGCCCGCACCGATGGAATATTGTATGGCTTTTAGCCACGCCCACTTGTCAGCAAAAGTTACCACAAAAAGGGCAATGCTCATAAGGGTGCACATAACAATTCCGCGTTTGTAGTTTTTGGCGTAAATTTGGTGCAAGCCCAAAAAGCCGGTAGTAAAACACAAAATTAAAAGTGCTACATATGATATGTCTTCTGGCTTTTTGCGACCTTCTTTTTTTACATACTTATTTATTTTACGTTTTGCTAGGCATCTATCTGCAAAACGGTAAATTTCCCACCATTCGAGTTTTTCCATTTCGTAATCTTTGCGAGTTTTTTTGCCCGCTGGACTAGAACTTGGCGTGTATACCGATTTTTTGCGCGCATAGCGCGTTTTGCCCTTGCCTTCAAAGTAACACACATCTCTAACGTCAATATGCACGCCTTCCACCCTTATGGTTTCTTCGGGCTTTATGCGCTTGCTTTTTGGCACGTACTTGATTTTTGAGCGATCGATTTGAGGCGCCTCTATTTTGTACGCGCTTTCGTCAAGCATTACCGCTTTGCTAGCAATGTTCGCCTCTGGCTCCGCTTCGGCTTTTTTGATATCTTTCTCTTTAGTAAGTGCTTTTATTGGCGTACCACACTTTGGGCAAATTTTTAATTTTCGATCAAAAAAAGTGGCACAATTACGACAAAGATGCTTCATCTGCTTATATTTCGCTCCTTTTGTATATTGTAACTTATTTTGTTTAAAAAGTAAACAAAAAAATGTAGAACCAACCGTTTGTAGTTGGTTCTACCGCAATAAATTGCTATTTTGTTTTGTGCATATGTATCATTAAATCTACAACTTTGTTGCTATAACCCCATTCGTTGTCGTACCAACTAACTAGTTTTACAAAAGTTGGGTTTAACATAATGCCGGCAGTTGCATCAAACACCGAAGTGCGTGATTCGTGAATAAAGTCAGACGAAACAACCGCATCTTCGGTATAGCCCAAAATGCCTTTTAGTTTGCCTTCGCTGGCTTTGCGGATGGCATTTTTTATTTCGTCGTATGTAGTCGCCTTTTTTAGTTTGCAGGTTAAATCTACTACCGAAACATCAACGGTTGGAACCCTTAGTGACATACCGGTTAGTTTGCCTTTTAGCTCAGGGATAACTTCACCAACCATTTTTGCTGCGCCAGTTGACGATGGAATGATGTTGCTGCAACCAGCCCTACCACCACGCCAATCTTTTTTTGTTGAGCCGTCCACAATAAGTTGAGTGGCAGTAACCGAGTGTACCGTGGTCATTAAGCCTTCTTCTATGCCAAAGTTATCGTTAATTACTTTTGCAAGAGGTGCCAAACAGTTGGTAGTACAACTTGCATTTGAAACGACATCCATAGAACTCTTATAATCTTTTTCATTTACACCCATTACAAAAACAGGTACGCCATTTTTGCTCGGTGCTGTTATAACGACCTTTTTTGCGCCTGCTTTTAGGTGTTTGCTTGCGTCTTCTAGGCGAGTAAACTTGCCGGTTGCTTCGGCAATATATTCTGCACCACACTTTTTCCAAGGAATAAGTTCTGGTTCACGCTCGCTGGTAAATTGAATTTTTTTGCCATTTACATACAAGTTGTTTTCGTCTGATTTTATATCGGCGTTAAATTTGCCATGAACGGTATCATATTGAAGCAAATATCCTGCATAGTCTGGGGTTAAAAATGGGTCGTTTACTCCAACAACTTCTGCATCCATATTGTTTTCAACGGTAGCGCGCAAAATAAGTCTGCCAATTCTACCAAATCCGTTTATACCGATTTTTACTTTTGCCATAATTTTCTCCTTATTATCCTTTTATTTAATGATAACCATTTTAGGCAAAATTAGCAACTATTTTTTGTTTGTTTTATAATTTTTTGGTTGCCAAAATTTTGCCCAAATTATATAATAAAGTAATAAGGGAGTTATTTTATGAGTTACACAAATTCTACCAAAATGCTTACAAAAGCACTAAAAAAGGGCTACGCCGTTGGTGCCTTTAATATTTACAACCTTGAAACAGCACTTGCCGTAATTGAAGCAAGCATTGAAACCAAAAGTGATGTCATTTTGCAAGTTAGTTCGTCTGCCGGCGAGTATGCTGGCTTTGACAATTTGGTCAACCTAATAAGGCCAATTGCTGAAAAAGCACCTATTGATATTTGTTTGCATTTGGATCACGGCAAAAATTATGAAATTTGCGCGCGCGCAATAAAAGCAGGTTTTAGTTCGGTTATGATTGATGCTTCTAGTTTACCTTTTGACCAGAATGTAAAAGAAACTAAACGCGTGGTTAATTTGGCTCGCAAGCACAACATTAGTGTTGAAGCGGAAATTGGCGAACTTAAAGGCGTTGAAGACGAAAAGCACTCAAATGTGTCGAAGTTTACCGATGCTAGCGAAGCCGAAAGTTTTGCACAAAAGACCGGCGTGAACAGTTTGGCAATTGCTATTGGCACGGCACACGGCATTAACAAGAGTTCCACCACCCCATCTATCCATTTTGACATAATTAAAGAAGTACAAACCAAGATGCCTACCCTTCCGCTAGTTTGCCATGGCGCAAGTATGGTGAGAAAGGAATTTGTTGAAAAATTTAATAAGTTTGATGGTGAAATTAAAAAATCTCAGGGAATTTTGGAAAGCGATATTCATCAAATGTCCGTGGCAACTCACATTTGCAAAATAAATATCGATACCGATATTAGATTATGTTTTTCGTCGGCTGTTAAGGAATATTTGGCAACCAACAAAGCAGATTTTAACCCACGTGGCTATCTAGGATATGCCAAAGCGCAAGTTAAGGAATATGTAAAATATTTGCAAACTAGTGTGCTAAAATAAATTTAAGCAAAAAAAAACGCTTCTGTATGAAGCGTTTTTTTATTTACTTTTTAGGCTTTGGCGTTGCCTTTTTTAAAGAGTTTTCGCGATTTTTTGCTGCATAATCCGGATCGGAAGTCGCTGCATAACCTTCGCCAAAAGCGCGTGTGGCTTCTGCCATTGTCTTTTCAAACTTTTTAACATGTCGGTTGTTGCGTATTCGGTTTGCAAACGGTCTATTGGCTGGCAAGTCACCAATTGCGCCCCAATCTGGTGCAAGTGATTTTGCCATACCAAAGGTTTCTTTGGCTTTGTCAAACACAATTTTGCCCGAAAAGACGTTTGCAGACATTGAAACAGAATCTTTTATTCCACCAATAACACCGGCGCCTTCTTTTGCCATGTTGGTTTTGCTACCGGTTAAGTTTTCAAGCAAACCACTTGGGTCGTTAAGCATAGTGTATAAAACCAGCACAAACAAGGTCTTTATCAAAAAGTCTATGGCAGACGTTGGCAACAATCTAAATATGTTGGTTTCCGCCAGCCCCGTGGTTACTACATCAGCAGGAATTATGGTGGTTTGCATAACAATTGGTGTTAAGCGAATTATTAGGTACCACATTATGTAAATATTAAAGAACCCAAATATGCGTCCTACAAATTCTTCTTTCCATTTGCCAAAGCGCGAATCTTTGCTACCTATCTCGCTTGCGTCTTCCATTGGATAGGTTGAGGCAAAAGCAGGCATTGATATCCATAATAATGTTAGTTCAAATATGCGTTTTATCAGCCCCATTATTACTTTGAATAGGCACTGAAAAATTATTATTGATGCAAACACCAAGATAAACAAATTAAGTTTGGTTACCATATATATGTTTGAAATTGTTATTCGTCCAAAAGTGAAATTGTACGTTAATTTAAATTCACCGTTTTCAAGGCTGCATACACTATTAAAATCTTTGCCAAACACAGCAAGCGAATCAAACCTAAAATCTATGTTTGGAATTATGGTACCAATATCTACACCAGTTATCCATTCGGTAAACGATGTTGGCATAATTTTAAATGCGTTGCCCGGCTCGATATATTGAATAATCGGCTTAAAGTCGTTGTATGACGGCATGGTTGTTTGATGTCTATAAAACACCACATACTTGCCCTCTTCGCGGATGGCGGTTGGATAGTTGTCGCCATCAAACACCCCACGCGCTACAAACATACTATCATTTAGCATTATATCCGATTGCTCTTTTTGTTCGGTTGTGTAACTTACCAAGTAATCACTATGAAATTTAACGCCGTTACGCGTCATATTTTGCCTAATTGGATAATAGAAAAAATCGCCCGATTCGGTGTATTGTTGCTTTACACAAATTAAGTAAACCGCTCCTTCGGCTTCGTCTGTTGCGCCTTTTAACGAACGATAAACCCTATCACCGTCGGTGTAATTTACCGAAAATTCAAAGTAATCAATGTCGTTTAGCCTATCGTAATAATCGGTCATTAAAATGGTATCACCGCTAGTATCCTTAGCAACAATTGCATCAATTACTTGTTGCAAACTTTCACTAGTTACCACATCACCATAATAATCTAGCGCCGTTTTTGCTTGGCGGTACACTTCTTCGGTATTTACAAAATACACCTTTTCACCACTGCCAAGAGCAAAGTCAATAAAGTCTGCCATAACCCAATATTCATCGCTAGTAGTTTGCAGGTATGGTCCATCGTATATTTCGTAATAAGCACTGCCTTGCTCTATACCGCTAAGACTATAAAAATCTTCATTTACAAACATTTGGAAGGTTGACCAACCTTTGTATAGCACACTACTTTTTGCAAGTGATTGCATTTCATCTTCTATTGCAGTGGTTGAACCTTTTTCCGGCAAGGTTATTTCCGGATTGCTAACATTAGAAAATCCGCCATTGTAATCAAACAAAATTGGTATTTTTTTATCACTTATCGCATAATTTCGATACTGGTTTGCTTCAAAGGTACTTGCCTGAAAAATAGTAGAACCCAGCGAAAAATTGGTTGCACTTGGCTCTGAGATAATATTTACCGCCGAAACCAGCACAACATTTGCCGCTACTATCCCCAAAATTGAGATAATTGGCACAATAAACATCATAAACAGCGACAAAAAGGTACGCGATAATATTTGCCATACTGTTTTGGGTTTTGCGTCCTTTTCGATAAATTGTTGATACTCATTTTTTACTAGTGCAAATATAGTAAAGATAATTAAAAGTATTAAACTTATTATAAAAATAGACAGCGATATCTTTTTTACGGTATCATTAAAAATAAATCTAAATATTACATCTGTTTCTTCTAGCGATCCGGCACGCTTTAAGTCCATTGCCCCAATCTGCCCAGAAAACTCCAAAATAAACACCATAAAAAAGTCTATAATGTTTAGAATTAAGCGAGAAATTAGGTAAACCAGCGTTGCGAGCACATATAATATTTTTTCACCTAGCCTTCTAAAAATGGATACTATAAAACTCCAAATTGCTGAAAAGAAAGTATCAATTGGCTCACCTTCTGGAACAGTGGTGCCATTATTTTTTACAACAGGAGCCCTTCCCTCGCCATTACTGAGTAATAACGAGGAAATAAAAGTGCTTATTTTTAAAAGTAAACTTTGAACTGTCACTTTCTGCTCCAATTGTTATTTTTTTAAGGACCCTTTTTACGAGCCTTGCTTTGTTTTGCAGCTGCTTTCTTTGCTGCTTTTGCCTTTTTCTTTTTAGCTTCGTCAGATGCAGCTTTTGCATCTGCACCATAAGTTTTGGACCAGCCTGCACGTTGCTTTTGATTCTTCATGTAGTTAATGTAGCGATGATCTTTAATTTCTTCACGGTGTTTCTTTTCTGCCTCTCTAGCTTCATAGTAAGCTTGCGCGGTAGCTTCGGCTTGCTTTTTGCTAACACCTTCATTAACCATACGATTTTTGTAGTCTTGCGCATCCTGTTTGATACGTTTTTCTTCCGCGTTTCGTCGCATTTGCTCAATGGTTGATGGTGTATACTGTCCACCGGACAAACCACCCGCACCCGGAACAAACGATCTTGCCGTACCAGCCATATAGGTAAATGTATCAGCAAGTGCCCTTCCGCTGGTGTAGTCACCGACATTGGCAACAATAGATTTTGTTTCACTGCGTGCCTGCGAGCCTTTGCCCATTGCCTCGTCGCCATCCAAAATTTTGCTGACCAAATCTGGTATGCTTTGTATAAGCGTTACGGCGACGAAGAAGAATAAAATTTTTGCAATTTCATTTAAGAGGTCGGCACTTACCCACGAAAACGTCCAACTATCTTGCAGCATTTCTACACTTGCAGAAGATGCCGAGAAAAAGTTAACATTGTCTATCATTTTGGTAATCAAAAAGAAGAAATCCAACCCAACAACAAAGCCGTAACTTACAACAAGTTTTGGAATAAACTCATCCTTCCATTTCTTATACCGACTGTCGTCCAGCACAAAGGTGGACGCAATACCCGGGAAGATAGCAAACAAAAACACCAATTGCCATAAGGTTTTTACTAGTCCAAAGAGCGCATTCCAGAGCGCCCATGCCACCATTACCGAGCCTAAAACGAGTACAATTATGTTAAGGTTTTTGTGGCTATATAAATAGGTACCACGAATACCTATTGCCTCATTAAAGGTATAATTTACGTTGGCTGAGCCATCTTCTAGGTTGTACAAAACGCTTTCTTGCTTGCCATAAGGTAAAATTAAATCGCCGTCGGCAACCAAGCGAGGTACAGCTTCTAACAGCCTTTCGGTTAATGTCTTGCCAGTAGTTAATTTTGCTACGGTGTTAAAAATAATCGAAATTGGGTTGTGTACCACCGATATCTGCTCTACCGACTGATAGTAGGTATCTATGTTTAAATACGTTGCATCTCGAATAACCACATCGTCACGATAAAACTCAATGTTTCCGTTAACGCGCCTTATGCCTGTTGGCAAACCAAACTGATTAAACACACCTTTGGCAATTACTGGATAGTACATTACTACCATATTGCCTTCTTCGTCTACCATCGTTGATGTATATGCGCGGTTGCGTGGCACACCATCATTATTATACCCCGATGACATCAAAAATGGAACAAATTTTCTAGTGTCTTGGTTGTAGGTGCAAATAATATAAACCGAACCAAAGCGCTCGTCGGAACGTGCACCGGTATTGTTTATTTCGTAAGTTAAACCAACCAATTGTTCTTCTGGACGGTCACTTATACCAGCAAGTTTTAAAATTGCTTGTTTGGTGCTATCGTTTAGCAAAATACGGGTATCTCCAAGCACCGTGCGAGAATAGCCAGAACATACTAAATAGAGGTTGGCTAGATATCTTTGTTGCACCGATGCCCCGCTTTCGCCTATGTATTCCTCAAAGTCTACAAGGTTGTTTAGCGCCTGCAAACGATAATCTTTTAAGGTTGCCGTAGCATCAAAATCTAGTCCCAAAAATTCAATCAAATTATACAAATTTAATAAGTTCTTGTTGTCTACCAAAATTTGACGCACATCAGCAAAAGTTGGTGGATTTTCACCATTTGCGTAGATATAATTGTTAATTAGGCCGTAGCTTGCACGCATTTTTTCAATTTTATCATCCGCTTTTATTTGCAATAGTTGTTTTGCATAATACTCCGCGCAATTTTTAATTACTTGTTGCTGCAATACCGTTAAATTGTCATAATACACGCCATCATTTAAGTTTACGCCATTGTAGCTGTTTAGGTACTCTTCGTAATATTTGTACATATCCGTTTGAGTGTTAATTATGCCATAAGAACTATATACATAGTCTTTTATAAACTTTTCACGGTTGGTAAAATCGGCGTTATATTTAAAGTAATTTAAGTACTCTTTTAGATATCTAACATAAATGAGTGAGCTGTTTAGCATTTTGTATCTGCCCATCATATAGTTGGTTAAATAATTATTGGCACTCTGCGCCATTTCAAGGTTGTAGTCGTAATCTGCAACTTCTTTTTTAAAGTAATCACCTAAAACAATTAAGTAATTTTTGTAGTCCATGCTTAGTTCAGTGTAGCTAACAGTGCCTAAGTTATCAATGCCAGTTACTTGATTTATTGAACTTACGCTCGAACCAAAATCCACGGCTTTTAGCCAAGAATTTAGTGATACAACAAGATTGTCAACATAATCTAAAAGGTCAAGTTCATCGGTATAACTATTTGCAAGTTCAGTAAGATTGGTTTTTTGACTTAGTTCAAAACAGGTGTTACCAAAGTTTTTGAGGAAAGTTTTAAGTGCGCCAAAAGCAACATTGTTATCATCCAAAACACCTTCGTAATTGTCGCTTATGTAATTAAACGCTTTGTAGCTGGTGCAACAATCTACCAGTTTGTAAAGAGCGCTATATGCCTCATCTATGCTTTTTATGTACACGCAATTTTTGTTAATTTGCGATTCACCATTTTTGTAGTTCTTATAAATAGTTGGAACATCCACCAGCGAACACGAAAGCAAGGTTAACATTCTTTCATATTCTTCGTGGTCGCGTTTGTACAAAGTCTTTAAGGTCTTGTTGGTGTAGTCGTACACGCGAGAGGTGTCCATTATTTCCAAATATTTGTTTAGGTTGTCGAGTTCTACTGTCGTTAAGGTAAAATTGCGACTTTCAAGTTTGTCTATTATTCCGTTTACGCTAGAAGAATAAACATAAAATTTTGAATAGATGTTTTCAAAGGCGTTACGGTCAAATTCGGTTAAGTTTGAATAATAGGTTCCGTTTTTCAAACTGCCAAGCAACGTCGCGTTGTTAAGCCTATTGCCCATCATGTATTCCAAAAATTCATCTAGACCCATTGTTTGGCCAAGGTTGTAACCTCTACCGTTTACCATAACAGTAACGCCCGACGACATTTTGGTGGACAAGTAACTTTGCATACTATAAATTAAATAGTATTTTTTTAGCGAGTTAATTTTGCCGTCCAAACTTTCTATTTGTCGGTTGCAACGCATAATTTCTGCGTGATTATTTGCCGAAACGCCGGTTGAGCGATATAGCCTATCGCGTTTTTCAATTGCTTGCGCACGCTCCGCTATCATGTCGTCGTATTGCTCTTCATATTCCTGGGCAGTGGTTTGATTTATTATTTCAGCGCTAAGTACCGTTTCGTAATCAGAGCCTTCGGCTCTATATTCTTCCAATACATCCAAAAATCTTGGTTTTTTGATGATGCCAAGAGATACCTCAGCCCGAACATAATCAATAACCTTATCTACCAATTGTTGGTCAGTTTTTGATAAGCGGTTGTAAGTAAAGTATTTTTCGTTGGTTAATGGCGTTGTAAAGCTTTCGTACAAATAAAATGGACAACCACTGGTCAAAAAGCCGTTTTGGTCATAAAACATTTCTGCTTCCGGCAAATATCCAACCTCACCACCAAGTGGGTTTAGGGCGGTAATTTGTTTGCCTTCTTCGTTGTAAACCAAAACTTTTAGCGTTGATGCAATTTGGCTAGGTTCGTCCGTAATTTGGTAGTATTGCATCTGCTTTTCTTGCCAAGCCGACAAAGCTTCACTGTCCGTATTTTTTACGGCTCTTAGTTGTTCATAAGTGTAATAGTCGCTGTATTCGCTAAAGTAATAGGCATAACTTCTGCCAACTATTTTGTAGTTTACATTGCCGCGAGGAACAAATCGCGTTTTGTAGCCAATACTGCTGATGGAACGATCACCAATTTTACCCTTTTCGTCAGCCACCAAAACTTTGTCGCCACTGTCGTTGTAAACATATTTTGAAATGTATAGTTGTGTGCCTTCAAATAGCACTTTGGTTTGCAACGCATAATTATAATCGCTGTCCAAAACATAAGTCGTTTTGTACATCAATTTCCCATTCTCGTCGTAAACATAGCCACCGCTTGCTGCGGTCAAATTGTTAACAAAAGCATTGACGTTTATTATGTCATACGCCATATCAGTAAAGTAATCACAAAAGTCGGTGCCAAGCATCAAACTTGCAAGATAAGCCTTGTAAACATAGGCTTGAACATCACTTTCGGTTTTGCCATAAACATCAAAATTTTCAATATTTTTTAGGGATTCTACTACTGGCGTTAAGGCACTGTTAAACACCTTTATAAAATAATCTACTTGCGCACAAATGTTTTCGTAATTAAATTGTCCGCCAATAGATTTTGTTATCGACGACAACAAATCTTTTGAATAAATTGAGGCAAACGTAAAGTCCGTCAACGCCGAGGTTTCGGTTTCTTCCATGGTAACGCCCATAAATAGTTCGGACATAATAAGCCCAAGCGGATGAATTAACGCGGTAGAAAATGACGACACATCATCACGCGTTACGGTTGTACTATTTGAAAAATAAGTACCTAGCGCATCAGCCCAATTGTCGTAGTTGATAAAGTTGTCAAAGTCTATATCTTTAAAAATAACTTCACAGTCGTTTGCAAGTTTTTCTGGCCATGTTACATACTTAAATTCCGGCGTTAAGGTGTCCAAGTTTTCTTCGCCGTCATTGTAGTATTCTATAGTTATGGTGGTGTACTCGTAGTACCCATCACTGTTTTTGTCTTCTTTTAACAAATAGTATGGACTAGATGCAATGGTAGAACGTTTTGCCACTTTTACATCTGCCAGAACTTCTTGTAGTTGAGTTGCGGTGTTAAATATAATTTTTTTGAGGTTGTATACCGTAAATTCTTCATCGGCATATTTTGCTTTTTCAGTTTGCCAGCGAACAATGTTTGCCGAACCTTCCACTCTTTCTAGTATTTTAAAGCGGTTGGCTTCGGTATTGCCTACACCCAAAATATTGGCAATAACGCGTGATGCATCCTCAATTGGGGTCGTTGCACTAATAAGTCCAGTGTCGTAATCTAGCGTGTAATAACCCTTATTGTAGCGCGACAAACCATATTTATCGGTGTAGGTTATGCGAATGGTGCCAGTATCTTTGTTTAATACGCCTTCCGAAACCACCACTCCATCAACGCTACTAAAACCCCAATCTATGTCGGTGTCGCTAGAATCTTTTATATAAAAAGTTAAATTCTTTTCAACCGCATAGTCCATAAAGTCTGCCATTGCCAAATATTGTTCGGCAGTGCTAGCAAATGGCTCATTGCCCGCAAAGTTTTTGCTGTTATATACTTTGTTATTTTTGTAAATTAGGGTATCGTTAAAACTAGCAAAGTTTTTGCTAGAAACATCATTATATCTGGTTTTGCCATCTGTCCATTCGCGATAGTATTTGGCAAGATCGGCGCTAGAATAACTTTGCCAGGTGCCGTTTTCGTATGGGTCACTAAAATCAGTTATTAAAATTGGCGCACGGCCATTGCTCTCGGCATACCTTCTGTATAAATTTGCATTGTACGCCGAATCAACAAATAGTTGCCCACCAAGGGTACTAGTTGGAGATTTATTCACTTCTGCAAAAGCATTGTTAATGCTGTTTAGCACGGTTGTGGTAAAAATAGATAAAATAATAAGTACCACCGGCATAATGGTCATCAAAAAGATGGTCGCGCCCATTCTGCCAAGGGCTTTGGAAGTTACGCGCGCTTTTTTTGCATCGTCAGCATCTATTGCCAATTTGTATTCAGATTTTACAATTGAAATTATAGTGAACACAATTACAAAAATAAGCCCGAGCACAAACAAAGTGGTAAGCACGCGCAGCACAACTTTATTGGTGGCAAGTTTGGCAAAAATACCCACTTGTACGGTGGAAGAATTTGTTTTTATGCCCGCAAAGTTGTATACAATTATTTCACACAAGTCAATAAATTTTAAAACAAAGATGCTAAGGGTATAAAATATACTGTAAATTATATCAAGTACAACATCAATAATCATACCAAACAGTTGCTTAGCGGTACCCACAGCATCTTGTGTTTCTTCAGTTTTTAATAATAGTGGAGCAAGATTAGACAAAACACTAGCTTGCGTAAGGCCAAGCCCTACGCTTAAAAAACTATTATTTAGTTTTTTTGCTAGTTTTTTTATCATAAGTTTCCTGCTAGTTAGTTATTTTTTGGTGCTTCCGTTTGCACATTTGGCGCCTCTACCTGTTCAACATTAAAATCAATTTGGTCGGCTTCTGCCTGTTTGTTTAATATCTCCAAATCTTTTTCAAAGGTATCGGCTACTATTTCCGAAATAGTAATATCAACATTGGTACGAGAGTATGGGCCAGTTATGATAAATGCCCTACCGCGCGGACTAGAAACAATTGCTTCTTGCTCGGTTTGGTTAATTTGACCAGCTTTTTCGTACAAGGCAACCAAGTCGTTAATATCGTGTGGTGCCAATGCAAAAATAAATGAATATTGCGACGCGTTGATAATTGCAGTAGATTTACGAGCAAGTTCAACAGTACCAACGAAGTCTTTTAAGTTCTGCGTGATGATAATTTGCATACCATTATATTTTCTTATACGTTTTGCTAGGTTGTACATAAAGTCAAGTGCGACGTCTTTTTTAGGGTCAATAAATACGTGCGCTTCATCAATTGCAACCACAATTTTTCTATTGGTGTGATATTTTTGGTTGTAGTCTTTGTTTTTAATAATTTCGTTATCTAGCCAACGCAAAACCAAAAGCATTTGCGCGTTGGTAATGTCACCGTTTTTGTTTGCAAGCAATGATTGGAAGTTAAATACAACAAAGTTTTCTTCGGTGGTAATGGTTGAATAACCGTTCCACAAAATACTGTTACGTCCACCCTCTACAAACTTGTTTAGGTAAGTTAAAATTACTCTAAGGTTACTGCGATAAAAATCGTCTTTGCTGTTATTAAACTGCTCTTCGATGTAGTTGTATACGTCTTGGAAAATTGGGAATTGGTTTGGTCTTAGGTTTTGCACCTCAGTTGAGTTGTTTATGCCAAACTTTATATAAACCTGTTTTACCAGTTCGTTCAAAATTTCCAAAGCATCTTTGGTAATACCATCCAAAATTATTTTAAAGAACTCTTCCAAAAATTGCAAGTGTGCCGAAAGTGCAGTGTTTACCTCATTTTCGCCTTCATCCGAAAGTGTGGTAAATACCTGGAAAGGATTTAGTCGGCCATGTCTTGCACTACCAACGTCAATAAGTTTACCGCCTAGGTTTTTAACCAGCATATCGTATTCTTTTTCGGGGTCAAGTACGTAAATTTTACAGTTATCGGACGCCAAATGCGCCAAAATACCTTTTGTTGCGTAAGATTTACCCGAACCAGATTTACCCAAAATTACCATATTACTGTTAATTCTTTCGGTATCACGCTTGAAAAAGTCCACAAAAATAGGTTCCGAGTTGTAGCCCAAAAAGAAGCCTTTTTCGTCTTGTACAGCGTCCGAAATAAATGGGAAAATTGCTGCAAGAGATTGCGAGTTTATACCACGATCAAACGCCTTTAATGTCATACGCTGAGATATATTTGAACCGATATAACCATTAAATTGATCACAGAACAAATCGGTATATTTAAAACCGCCACGACGAAGCATCGTTTTTACATTACGTTTGATATCAAATTTTGAGGTTATGATAATTGATACGTCAAAAAAGGCTTCATTACCGTTTTTAAGTGATACCATAAGTTCGTTTAAAGTATCTACGTGGGTTTGCAGTTGCAACATTTTTGATGGTTTGCCACCACGAAGCAGTTGCGCTTCCATTTCCATGGTTGCCGTGTCGATACGTTTTTCGGCTTGATCTATGTCTACTGGACGCATTTTTACAACAACTCTAGAGCCCGGAATATTGAAGAAATAGTTACCCCAAGCATTGCGCGCCGCCAAAGGATAGTCGGCAATTACTAGGTTTGAGTACGCAACATCATCTACAAAAACCTTGTTAATTTTAAACTTAACATTTTTTGGTAAAATCCAGTCCATATACTCTTCTGGCGAAAGTTTGTACACTTCTCGCTCGTCAAATTCTTCGGTATAATTTGCCTTTAAGAAAACGGCAATTTCTTTATCATTTAATAACTTACACTTTAAGGTGCCACCAGTACCACCATCAATTGTGTTAATTACCAAGTTTGCCGAACTTTTTAGCGACTCTTTTGAACGGTCATAAATTATCATGTAATAATGTTCTTTGTAAATTGTGTTTGGCGTACCAACGTTACAATTTTCAAGACCAATTACTCTGCTTTCAATAATATCCAAACGAGGGTCTAATTCTCGTTCGGTAAGATTTCCGCGTTCGGTTGCCTCAATAATATCTTCGGCTTTTTTCTGTTCGTTTTTAATAAAACTATCCAGCACTAATGGTTTTTCGATCTTTACTAGCGAAACTACTTGCCCATTGATGGTTTTTAGTGCGTTATCCACCGCGTTGATAAAGTAGTTTTGACGCTCCTCAGATAGCATATAAAATTGAATTGGCTTTATTTCAATAACGGCACCATAGTACTCTTTGTAGTCAATAAAGTAAATAGTATCGTTTTCTTTGCCTTGTGACTCCGAATAGCCAATAATGCCCTCGTATGGGGTAATTTGGTTTACACTCCCTGGTTCAATTTTTCCGGTTTTTATAAAGTTTTTTCTAATAAACAAAAATCTAAAAAAGTAGCCCAAAGATTGATAAATTCGTGTTTCTGGTGCGATGTTTACAAACAATGTACCAAAGATAAAGGCAACAATTGCAGCAAAAATGTATTTGCCTTGCAAACCTGATAGCAAAAGCAAACCAATAATAACAACGCCTGCCAGCAAAAATATTGCATCAGCTACTGTTAAATTTTTGTAAAATTGAATCCTAACCTTGGTCTTTTTAGGAATAAGTCTTGCCATTGTATTCTCCTTAATATTTTTGCGTCAGGCGGGAAAAGGTTCCCGCCTACCGCGTTTTTGCACTATTTTTTGTATTAGGCGCCGGTGTGGTTAATTTTTTCGTTGGCCTTATTGATTGAGTCCGTTAATTTGCTTATTCTCGCCTGAGCCTCACGGGCTTCACGAGCAAGCGCCATATATTTTTCGGTTGCCGAAACTTGAGAAAGTTTTGCGGTTAGTTCCTCTTCGGTTGCTGCCTTTTGAGTTCCCGACAAACCTCCACGAGCAATTTGATCTTCTAGTGCTTGAACTTGACTTTGCAAATTGTTGTATTCTTCCGTTGATGTTTTTGCGCCATTTTGTTTTGCAAGTTCCATTGCTTCGTCACGCATACTTTGGTTGTCACGTTCAGCCGCAACACGCGCTACCAGCCTATCATGGCATTGCTCAAGCAATTTTGGATTGTTGCTTATGTCAATATTTCGCTCTAGTCTTGCGTCGCTATATTCGGCGCGGTTGCGTCTTAGTGTTTCATTTCGCGCATCAATATTGTTTTTGTAGCCATCAAATTGCGCCTCAAACTTGGACTCTTTTGCCATTGACATACTGCGTTTTAGTTGGCTTATTTGAGTTTCCAACACCATCTTTGCAGACGCATCTGTTTCTTTGGCTAGTTCCTCAAATTTTTGTTTTAATTGTTGATCTAACTCAGCAATTTTTAAGTCGTACTCATTGTTCATTTGTGCGGCCTTTAAGGCATCTTTTAGGGCGTTGTACTCACTAGTTGCTTGTTTTTTACGTGCAATTTCATCAAGTTCGGCCTGATACTTATCAACATTTTCTGCGTATTTTTGAGCCTTTTCTAGTTTTGCGGAATCTTCGTCAGTTGTAATGTCGCCCGACTGCTTTATTAGATCCTTAAACTTATCCGACTCAAACATCTTTTTAAGCTCTTCTTCGTTTAAGACGCTTGTGCCGTCTTGAGTGTGTACTGCCTTTGAAAGTTCGTTGGTTAAATCTTTTGCTACGGTAGCGTCATTCACGCGTTTTTTCAGTTCACTATCGCCAAACTCTGCAATAAGTTCTGGATCAACCTCGGCAAACGATTTGCCAGTTGCTTCCATATACTTTTCTTGCTTTGCAATTTCGGTATTTATGTTCTTTTGTATTTCTTCGCGGACTTGTTTTTGCTCTTCGGCCGCACGATACTCGCCACGCGCTTGTTCAAAGGTTTGAGTAAGTTCTTGCTTTATTTGACCAACACGTTTTGCACCCGGAGTTCCCGCTGTGGATTCAACCCAGTCACCTTTTTCGTTTTGAACATAGTATTTGGACTTGCCTTCTACCCCTTCTTGACGGTAAAGGGCCTCAATTTTTTGCAATTTAGCGCGTGCATTTTCTAGTTCGGTTTTGCTTGTTGATAGTTGATTGTCTAGTTCTTCGTCCGAAACCTGACTGCGCAAACTTTCTAGGTTTTCTTCCAGTTTCTTTTGCTCTTCAGCCGACACATCACTTGCAAGTTCCAACTCTTCGTAGAATTTATTCATTTTGTCTTCTACATCTTTGTTTAGCTGATCCATACGCCCACTAATGTTGTTAAGCAAGGCTTGCATCGACTCTGCAACGTCATCCGGCATTTTGTTAATTTCTTCTGCGCGTTTGTCCAATTCTTCTTCGGTTGTTTGATCCAAAATATCTTCAGGGTTATAATCAGCCATTTCGTGTTCAATTTGCTTTTCCGTTTGAGTTTTTGGATCAAATTTTGGCACCGTATTATTTTCTCGACCCTTTATGCCTTTAAAGGCATCTTGTACGGTTTCTTTGGTTTGTTGAGCAAAGTTTTTGGCGCCTTCGCCAACCGCCTTAACGCCTTTTACTACCGCTTGTCCAGCCTTGGAATTTACTGCCTTGCCAGCAACCTTTGATACGCCACCAGCAATTGCACCTGCGGCTTTTACTGCAAGTGTCTTGGCACCATCTATCGCCCATTTTGGCGTAAAGCTTACCGCCGTGTTTGCAAGATCTTTTACTTCCGCCTTTATTGCTCTACCTGAGGTATAATCGGCAACTTTGTTTACGTTGTCCTTAACATTTTTCTTGGTTGCATCACCTTTGCTTGCTGCTGTATCTTCTGCACCAATAATTTTGCTTATTACGCTAGGCATCGTTTGTAGCATGGTTGTTAAAACCAAGAAGAACAAAATGTAAATTAGTCGGTTTACATATTCAATAATAACCAGTTGCGAATCGGTTGCGGCATCAAGAAGCACATTTGTACCAATTGCACCACAAAGTTTGCCGCCTCCAATAGTACCAATTTTGGTAAACAACGACCCGATGCTTGCAAGCCCTGCCGCTATACCTGATTTTATGGTTGCAAAAATACTAGATAATGGCATTTTGATCATTGCTGTAACTCCGGTTATTGTTGTTGGTAAGTCTTCGTACTTAACTAGTCCCGTAGTTACGTCTTTTAGCAAAGGAACTAGTACAAAGTATAAGTTTAGTGTTATTAAATCGCCATAGGCTACCAAAACTTTTTCTATTATAGATTTTTGCCACTTGCCAAAGTTGTCACCACCATCAAACGGCATAGTTGAAATAAAGCCCGGTGACAAAATGAACAAAATTACAATTTCAAAAATACGAGCAATTAAGCCCCAAACCATACGAAGCAAGATGTTTATAACTAGCGCGGTTGAGAACACTAAAACAAGCGGATCAATGTTACCCAAGGTAAACAAATATCCAATGCCAATACCGCTTTCTGGTCTAAAGTTGTAATCTAGCACATACCCGCCAGCCTGCAAACGATACAAAACGTTTTCGGTGTAATGGTGCACCCATGCAAGTTTAAAGCGGAATATTAAGCGTATTTTTGAAAGGTCAAAAATATCAATAGTTGGTATTTGCAAAGCAAGGTCAAAGAGTAACCCGCCCGAAATTTTGCCACGAGAAAAGTAAATGTAAAAGTCATCATATTCAGCAACACTAGTTGTGTTCCACGCCGAAGAAACATTCACCCCACTTTCGCTTCCTGAAGAATTTAAGCCAAAGCCTGGGTTGATAACAGCATCTTCGTCATTTTTTGTGCCGCTAAAATAAACATTGTTTGTGGTGCTTTGTGCAATAAGTTCTTTCAAACTATCGCGCGTTGCCACATATTGGTTTAGGCTACGGCAATAAACATTGCCATTTTTTATTTCTAGCAAGTTGGTTGGTGCAACATATCTACTCAAACTACTGGTTGGTGTACCAATCGACACATCATTGATAGACGCACCCAAAATAATTGACCTGCCCGCCGAAGACTTGTACGCCGAATAAGAATATTTTACTGTTAATGGATAGGTATAAACCAAGCGATTGGTTTCAGTTCGGTTGTCCACGTAGCCAAGAGCCGATTGGATAGATTCCAAAATATTTCTTGGAATAGTATCATCTTCATATTTTGTATAAGACGGACTATCTGTTAAAACGGCATAACTTGCGTTGTTTGGATCGACTCGATAGCCACTCGCTACTTTGTAACCGCGCATAGCCACGCCGATATATAACGTTGTGGTTTTTTCTACTTTTTCTACGCTGGTAAATTCAAAGGTTTCCGCTAGCTCATTGTTGTTGCGATCTTTAAAGGTTATGGTTCCGGAAGTTGATGGCTTGCCATCAATTTCTTCGGCATAATCTACGCTATAATAGCTGCGGTCAAACTCCCTTACTTTTGCTGACAGACCTGCACGCATTTCAGATGCCATAACAGACGGAATAAGTTCAACCCCACTTACAGCAGTCTTAGTTATGCTACGATAAATATTGTTAAAGCTAGCAATACTTATATTTTGTTCAACAATTGTCTTTAAAAAGTTGAGACCTTTTTTAACATACTTTACACCAACGTTGTCATACAAACCTTCTATGTTGTCCATATCAAAAAGCACATTGCCGTTCGTTTCCATAATTGCCGTATCTGTAACAACCAAGTTTGCCTTGCGTTGCAAATACACGTCACGACCGATGCCCAAAAATTGAGAGGAAATTTGGTCATAAACATAAAATTCGCCAGATTTTACGTAACTACTGCTATTGGTTAAATTACTTGCATTGCCTCTTGCAACACCATTAAAGCGGCAATTTAGGAACATAGTTATATCCTTGCCGTTGCCGTCTTTAAAAGTAACTTTGTCATAAGAATACTGCGCAACTGTCAAGTGTTTGGCATCGTCCGAAAAAGAAGCACTTTCCATTGCAATTAAGGTGCTAATAAGTCCACCACCGGCATCATAAGCCGTCCACGGAATTACATAAGCGCCATACACACTATTTTGAAGCAGTAAATAATCGGTAACGGTTTCTATACTTTTTACAGTAATTTCGGTATTTAACCGGTTGGTAGAGTCACGTCCGCCAATGGTTATTTTCCTTCCGCTTTCGTCATAAAACACCACAGATGTAACACTACCGGCAGCATTTTTATTGTAGGCAAAATACTTTATGTTTGAGTTTTGATACAATTTGCCGTCCGCTTCTTCGCCAATAAGCATAAAACTGTTGTTTATTGCGCCACCAATAGAGGAAGCAACATCTTTTACAAAGTTGCCAACTAGCGACACAACCTTGCCAACTGCAGTGGCTTGACGCAAGTCGGTTGAGTCTATTTTTTCGGTAAGCGAGCGAGTGTCCGACACCGAGAATGGCGAAACTACATTTTTAGTAATAATTTCGTTGCCATCTTCATCCACTTTTTGTTCGCTAATAGCGCTTGGCTCATTGTAGTCAGCCGGGAAAAAGTCAACCGCAAACACGCCACGTGCCACAATTGGACCATTATAAGATGATGACAAAAAGTTTGATCGAAAGTCGGTGGTGCTTTGAGTTACCGGAATAAATTTACCCTCTTGATCGCCCACGCCACGCACACAAATAATGTAGGTTGCGCCCTCGTTTTCACTGGTTGCGCCATCCTTGGACCAATATGCGCGAGTTGTTCCATCATAGTATTGAACATAAAAATAATTGCTTGCTATCTTTTTAAAATCGGTGCCGGTACTTTGATAATACCTACCACTTGGGCTTTGATAAATATCGCCCTTGACATATTCGTCAATATTAACCTCTTCGGCATCTTCGTCGCTTGTAAGTTTTATGTTGCTCCACAAAATAGAACTGTTGTTGGCATTTACCATATAAAATCTTACGTTATGCTCAATGGCATAGTCCATCATATCCGCCATAACATAATATTCTTGCGGAATGGTTGCAAAGGTTTCGTAATCACTATAGTTTTTGCTATTTTCAATTATTGATGCAAAAATTGAACTGCCATCATCTTTTGAGCCACAATTTATGGTGCCAGATGCATAGTAAGTGGTTGCAAAATCAAAGTGCGCATCACGATATTGCTTGTTGCGCTTGAAATTGGTTCGGTAAATGCTAGTGATCATATTAGAGCCCATATTCATTTTGTCCAGCGGCAACGAACTAAACAACCCATCTTGGCAATAGGTGCGATAAAACTCCTTAAAGTCGTTAAAAAATTGACGCATATAATCACTTATTGCTGCCTCTTCTTCGTCTAGCCTAGCGTCTTCTTCGGTGATATAATCGGCCCACAAATAGCTTGTGCGCTGTTTGTCAATAAAATCTTGATCGTCAGAAACATATTGAATATAAATTTTGTTGGTTGCTAGTTTGTAAAACAAAACTTGCATATCTTTGTTGGTGCGATAAGAAGAAGGGTTTACCACCTCAGTACCACTAGAAACCAGCATTGGCGTACGCACCCCTGTGGTTGCGTATTCGCGGTATTTGTTTGCGTTGTATGCCGAGGCATTAAAAATTAGCCCACCTATGGTGAGATCATTGTCGCCCTTTATGGCATTACAAATAGATGCTAGCACGGCATTTGAGCCAATTACACCAGCAATAAGCAAAATTGGCACAATGGCAATCATAACCAGCGCCCTAAACGATTTGCGAATGGTATCCCAAGTACCCTTGCCTGTTTCTTTTCCGCTACCGTCTATTGCAGCCTCGTAGTTGGAACGCACTATGGCAAGAATAGCAAATATGATGATTAAAATTATGGCAATTATTACAATAGATTTAAAGACTTTTAGCACGCCATCTTGCAAAATAAACCGAACAATAATGTCGGTATCTTTTAAGCTAGAAAGGCTTTTAAAACCGCCCTCTCTAGTAAATGCATCTATACCAACCAGTTTTTGAACAAAAAACTGCAACAAGTCTACAAAATTTAAACAAAACTTTACTAGACCATAAGCAAGGTTAATCAAAAGTGACCACAAAAACTTGCCTACTTTGCTAAGAACATTAAGTAAACCGGCAAAAAAAGTACTAAGCCCATCTCCACCCGAAGATTGACCGGCATTGCTAGAAGACGATGCCCCCGCCCCATTGGCACCGACCAAACTATTTAGGCTAAAAATTATTTGAAGTAACTTGTTCATAACTACCTATGTTTTGTTTTTATTAGTGTGTGTAATTGTTTTATATATTTATTCTTTAAAGCGGATATAATTTTAGCTACTACTAGTGTAACACAATCGCCAAAAATAACAAAACGATTTTGCGCTATTTTGTCACTTTTTGCAATTTTTTTTGCGTAAAAATTTTTCACAAAAAAATAATCACCCCAAACGAGGTGATTATTTTTTGATTGACTCTTTGATAGAGGAAATATAAACTTCTTTCTATCAATTTGCGATTTCCTAAGCAAAAATAGTATCGAAAATGCTTGTTCCAAATAGGATCCACAAAATAAGCGAAGCAACAATTGCGATACCAAAACCAACAATTGCACCAATTAAACGCTTTTTAGCTTCTTCACGAGTTTCAGTCTTTTCTGCTTTGGCGTAGTTAACGCCCAAAATTACGCAGTATACAACACCAACGGCTGTAATGACACTGAAAATAATTGGCAATACAACTTTTAGCACTTTACTTAAAGTACTTTTAAGTGTTTGTCCAGCAGCATTCAAGCCAGATGTTGCATCTTCGGTTGTTGTTGTTAGCATCATTGCCATTCTTAGCAAAAAGTTCATTTATTTTTCCTCCTAATATTTTATAGTGTTTTCATTTTAACATATTTTAAAGGGCTTAGCAAATAAATTGATGCCTTTTTTACAAAATTTGACAAAAACTTTACTCAGTCAGCCATGCAACCAGCGGACGTCTTAGTGCATACAAAATAACAATTAGTACCAAAATGGTGGCAAAACCAATTATGGCGTTGGTCATTTTTTTCTTGGCTGTATCGCGCTCGTCACCCGATTCTGCCTTACTGTATTGCACGCCAAGCACAATGGAATAAATTATTCCCACTGCCAAAAGCAAACTCATAAGCACCGGACCAAAAATGTCCAAAAAATCATAGATTGGGTCGGTGGCAGCGTTTGAATTTGGATCGGTTACGCTTTCGCTAGTGTTTGTTAGTAAAATATTTCCCAAATTTGCGAGTCTATATAACAATTTCATTTTTCTCTCCTAACTAAAAATATCATAACACAAAGCCTACCCCTTTGTCTAATAAATTTGACTGATTTTTTGCAATAAAAAATTTTAAAAAATTGCAAAAATACCCATTTTTTGTTTTGAGGTTATTTTAAGGTATGTTATAATTTATTTATCTAATAATATATAGGGGTGCATGCCATGGCCAAAACAGACTTAAAAGCGACAATGAAAAAATTTATTTTTTGGGGTTTGATTTTTGCAGCGATTTCTTATATTTTGGGCATGACAATTACCTACCTGTTTATGAAACCAGACGGTTTCCATTTTGAAGAATTTATATCAACGGCAACAATGGGTGACACCTATACCTACGCCCTGTTGGTTGGCGGCACCATATTTGTTGTGTATTTGGTTTCGTTTACTGGCGCAGATAAAAAAGACGGCAGCAGTCTTAAAGGCGAAAAAGACCTTGAAAATGTAAAATGGATTGAAGGCAAAGAACTAGATGCCAAGTTTAAACACTGCTTTTGGTCCAACCTTGGCGACTTTTATACCGAAGGTATTCCTTTTAGAGCGGTATATCGCCGTGGCGACATAAAAATACACTTCACCCCTAGTTATCACGCACTAATTGTTGGTACCACCGGTGTTGGTAAATCTACCGCGTTTGTAGAACCTACCATTCAAATTTTGGGCAAAATGAAAACAAAATCTAGCATGTTTATTACTGACCCAAAAGGTGAACTTTTTGCACATCACAGCCAGTTTTTAAAAGAACAAGGTTACGACGTAAAAGTTTTGGACTTAATTAACCCATACAACTCGCTTAGATGGAACCCCCTTGAATCTATTTATACCAAATATCAACGACAATTAAACCTAGAACAAGAAATTTTTAAGCACACCAATGACGACATAAACGCTTATGGTTTTGTGAGAGTTGGTGACATAAACAGCAAAGAATGGTACGAATTTGACAACAAAGCCTTTTCGTCTTTGCGTGATGCCTTTACCGAAGTTGAAGTAGAAAAAACCAAACTGCGTGACGAATGTTTTGATGACATAAACGATATTGCGGCGGCTCTTTGCCCAATAACCGATCCAAAACAAGCAACTTGGGAGCAAGGTGCCCGCGACTATATGGTTGCCGTTATGATTGCAATGCTAGAAGATAGCGAAAACCCTGCCCTTGGCATGACGGTTGACCGCTACAACTTTTACAACCTATACAAAATTGCAATGAACAAGGAAAACGACCTAGAATACGTAAAAGACTATTTTAATGGCAGAAGCCCACTATCTAAAACAGTTGAACTTTGCTCGCATATCGTTTATTCCAACGCAAAACAAACTCGCGATAGTTATATGTCCACCCTTAACCAAAAATTGGCGCTTTTTGCCGACAATGGTATTTGCTATCTTACCAGCAAAAATGAACTAGACTTTCAAAGTTTTGATGAACGACCTACGGCTTTCTTTATGAAAATACCCGACGAAAAAGAAACGCGTTATGCTCTTGCAACCGTTTGTATTTCACAGGCATACAAGGAATTTGTTCATAAAGCGCGTCAAAACGAAGTTATTTCAAAGGACGCTTCAAAATCTAAGCCGCCAGCATTAAAACGCGCTATGTTCTTTATTTTGGATGAGTTTGCAAATATGCCGCCACTATCCAAACTAGAAAAAATAATTACCGTTGCTCGTTCTCGCCGCATTTACTTAAATATGATTATTCAATCTTATGCCCAACTCGAAAATTGCTACGGCAAAAACACCGCAAGTATCGTTATGGACAACTGCAACACGCGTATCTTCCTTGGTACGCCATCGCAAGAAACCCGTGAAGCCTTTAGTAAAGAACTTGGCAACTATACTATAAAAGTTGGAAGTAAAGGCGAAAGCAAAACTAGCGACGGCAAAACCTCGCCAAGCACTAACACCAGTTTGCAAACCAGACCACTGCTGTTCCCTTCCGACCTAGACAAATTAAAAATGGGCAACCTAATTGTAAAAGTTTTTGGCAAAGGCCCAATAAACTCCGAAATTACCCCATACTTTGAAGCTCCAGACATTTATAAAATAGGTCAAATGGATATGCCATACATCCCTGGTCGCCGACTTAACGAAGAACAAGTATTTTATGATATTCGCGAACGAAATCGTAAAGTTTTGGGCTAAAAATAAAATTTTAACACAACCTATATTAACTAGGAGAAACCAATGAACAAACTTTTTAAAAAGTTAACACTATTTGGCATTATTGCAACTATTGTCGCCCTTATGTTTTCCTTTGGCGTTGAACTAATGCAAAACAAAAATAGCAATTTTAGCACCTCGCCAAACCAAACCGAAATGCAACAAACAGCCAACACAATTTCTGCCTCAACCGAAATTTTTGGAAACAACACCGACAACATGGTAAGTTATTTAGTAATCAACCCAAAGGGCGCCGCATTAACCAGCCTTAATATCAAACAAGAAATCGGCACCGCGCTTTACACACTTACACAAGACGAACTAGGCAGAAACTGCAATTTTTCTGGCAGCACCGAAAACACTTCGTCTTATTACTTTACCACGCCAGCAAGATATATTGTAAACTATTCTATCCGTGAACCGGACGGTAGTTATTCCAACCATCAATCGTCTTTTGACTTTGTCCCAAGCCTAGTGGAAAGCAATATTGCCAATCTTCGTATAAACTCAGGCGAAAAAAGTTCACCGGTTTATATCTATAAAGGTGAATATTATATTTTTGCAGATGGCGAACTTGATTTAACCTATGCACAAAATTTGTACAATTTGGTTTTAACTGGCTCCGTCTTTACCGCAAAAGCTACCCCTAACGCCAGCGCAACTACCACCTTGGTTGTTCCAAAGGGCTACATTGGCAAAACTTCCATCACCTTTAAATCAAAAAACGGCACGCAAGACGTAACCTTAACCTTTAATATACTAACGCCAAACCTTGTAATAAATTATTACAACGCAAACTACAAATCTGCTCTTAGCAGTGCAAACAAAATCAATAAAGCAAACTTTTCATTTGATCCGTATGGTGCCGAAAATTATTATGTGTTTAACTCGGCACTCAGCCTTAATATCGCAATAGACAAAACCACTACAAAAACTACTCAAAATATGTTGGTTTCTAGTGCGGATATAAACAAATTTTTTGACCTGTTAGCTTTTAGTATCACACAAAAAGATATGAACGCTCAAAATACCGGTGCAATAGTAAATACCGAGCTAAAAGATATTGAAATATTAACCGATGGTGACGGCGCCAAATCTATTTGGTTTTATACCCCAGAAGTTGACCACTCGGTGTTTGAACTAAACTGCAATCTGGGCGACCTAGAACTTACAAATTCTTACTCACAACTTCAAACCTTTAAAGTTATTACCAAAGTTCCGGTATCTTCTAATAATATTTACGACTTTGCAATTTATCTAAACCAATACAGTTACAGTGTGCATGGTGAAAATATTAACTATTTGCGCAACTGCCTAAATGGCGTGCTAACAAACAGCACCACCATTACCAACACCGTTACTTCTACTATCCGTATTTTAAAGCCAACCGGCGATGGTGTTAATTTGGCCGTAAAAGAAAACGGAAACGTAACTGAATTAACCCAACTACATGGCTATTACAAAGATATTATTGACAAGGTTAATTGTGATGTTTTGGTTTATGTAAACAATACCGAATTTAACTTTAATACCTTTTACGCCTTCCGTTTTAATACCTATTGCTATAATATTGATACCGACACTTCACACTACGACAGTAGCGGCGTAAAATTTACCTTATCCAACACCTTTAGTTTTGATACCAATTCAAAAACGCTTACCGTTTCGGACTACTATCAATCTAGCAGCGGCAAAAGTTATAATGTTACCGTTAATTCCACCCTAACCTACAACGGCACCCAATACATCAATTTTTATGACTTTTTGGCAGGCGACCACATTAGTTTTACCAAACCAGGCAACTACAAACTTGAAATTTACACCTTGCCAAACTACGAAATGGCTAGTTATATTTCCACCGAAATATTAACCAGTTTTGATAGCTACAAAGAGTTTTATCAAGTTTATGAATTTACCGTAAACGGCACATCTATTATTGTCACAACCTCAAACGATAATGAAATTTTAAAATTAAATGATTATTCAAAATATGCCGTTAATGCCAATATTCAATTGAGTGCCGGCGACACCTTTAATATTTACCGCAACAACGTTTTGTTTTTGTCTGGCGCCGAAAGCACAACTGTTTACCTAAGCACAATCGGCAGTTGGCGCATCGAAATTGTAAACGGCTCCAATATTGCCGCCAAACACGCATTTACTTTGCTTACCGAAAAGTATCAAGGCTTTACCTTTAACAAACAAGCCAACCAAAGTTTGTTTGCATTAAAGCTAAGAACTTCCGTATTGCCAGTGGCGTACGAAGACTTGCCTAACGCCGACTCTTATCACCTACTTACCCAAGGCGTGTATGTCCTTACCGTTGGCTTTAACGAATCTGCAGAATTTTTGGCAAACGGCGTTAAGCAAACTTGCAGCGCTTATGCCGAAAAAGAATATTCAATTGAAATTGAAAAACAAACCCTTGGCATTTCGCTAGATTCTGGTGAAGCTGGCGGACGCATTACCACCAATGTTATTATAACAAATCTTATTGGTAACAACTTAAAATCTTTGGTAGTTTTGCTAAATGGCAATGTTTTAAAAGAATACACCGCCGCCGAACTTGCAAGCTTTGACGCCCTATCTAGCGGCAACCGCAGTTTTTCTAAAAACGGCTTGTACACTATTCAACTTACCGACAACTATGGAAATGTATACGAATTACAAATTGAAAAGTATTACAAAACCAACGCAGCCTTAATTGTGTTAATTGTTTTGATTGTAACCGCAGTTGTTTCAATTGCAGTAATTGTTACAAAAACTCGTCGCAGAGTGCGAGTTAAATAAACTAAAAGCATCTCCACAGAGATGCTTTTTTTATGCCATTTTTGCTTAAAGGTTAATCAAAATTTGCGTGGTTTATTGCCTCAGCCAAAATTTTTGCTGACGCATCCACAACCAAATCTAGTTCTTTTGGCGACACAACAAAATCGGTAGCCGTGGCATCAATTTTGCTTTTGCACTTTATCATATTTTGCGGCACATCGCCATCAGTTAGACAATAAAGCCCAACAATCATTGGCACGCCAATTGCAATTACCGGCACACCCAAAGTTTTTGCAGAGAGTTCGGTTTGGTGATTACCCACGCCCGAACCCGGCACAATACCCGATGTCGCAATTTGAAAAGAAGTGCCAAGGCGCGCAAGTGAGCGCGAACACAAACTATCTATTGCAACCACCACATCGGGCTTTATTTGTTTAATTACCGATTTTATAATGTCAAAGCTTTCTATGCCAGTGTTTCCAAGCACGCTAGGGCACAATTTTGACACAATAGGTGCCGCGTTCGAATAACCAGTCGCCAATTTGCCACCCTCGCTTCTAGACACCATTATGCGCTCTATCGTGCGCGGACCAAGCGAATCACTGACTAAATTTTCATTGCCAATACCAACTACCAAAATATTGGTTTTTGTAGCCATACACGCCCGCAAATATTCCGTTAAAACTTTTATAATCTGGTTGCAAAGCCTTGGGCTTTCATCTGTCGCCGGCAACGGCGATTCAAGCGTTATATAGTGTCCGCTTGGCCTACCTAGCGCGTTTGCTTTATCCAGCACACATTCAGTTATGGTAAGGCCCTCAATTTTTCTTGTTACAAATTTGGCACCGGCAATCTTTTGACGCGCTTTGGTTTTAAACTCCACCGCCATATCGGTGCGCATAGCGTAATTGTTTTTCATATATATAGTTGTTGGCAAATCTAATAAAAAATAAACATAAATTTTTATCAAAACACTTGCAAAACAAACGTAAATATGTTAGAATTCTCTATGACAAACGATAAGGAGCGAAGCAATGGCAAACATTAAATCATCGAAAAAAAGAATTGATATTGGTTTACGCAACAATGCACGCAACAAAGCAGAAAAGTCGGCTATGAAAACTCAAATCAAAAAATTTGATAAAGCCGTTCAAGAAGGCAACAAGGAAGAAGCTACAAAATTGTACCCTACCACCTGCGCCGTTATTGATAAAACTGCTTCTAAGGGTGCCATTCATAAAAACTGTGCAAACAGAAAAAAAGCTAACCTAGCCAAAGAATTAAATACTTTAAACAAGTAATTTTAAGCCACATTTAGTTTGTGGCTTTTTTGTTAGATTTTGATAGTAAAAAACTCACAGATTATTTCTGTGAGCTTTTTATTTTGTAAGATAATTTATTTTTTCTGCAAATGGTCGCGTTGACTTTCATTTATTTTTTTAAATTTTTAGCCTTGTCTTCTGCGCCATTGCTCTTTGCAGAACTAGCATCTGGCGCGGACTCTATAACATCTGTTTTCTTTTGCTCTTCGGGAATGGCAGAAATCTCTTCTGCGCCCTCTGCCTTGTCTTTGACCTCTTTTTGAATTTTGTCAAAGTATTCTTTTTTTATTTTTTCAAGATCAGCCCAAGTCTCAACGTTTTTCATATTTTTACCGTTTTCCATTTGCTCGCGCGCTTGGTTCATTTCTTCTTCAAGCACTTTGTTTATTATATACATACGGTCGTCTTCGTCTTTAATATCCTTAAATAAATCATACGAATTGCCAAGATCTTCGCAAACGTCATATCTGTCATAAAAACTATCAAATATCGCGTCTTTGCCCAATTTATCAAAATTTTCTTTTTCTTTCTTCGCTAGAACATAAGAATAATGTTTACAAATTACATAAAGCGCTATCGTTATTGCAAGCAAAATAATTGCCATAATCAAACGCAGATTTAGCCTAAAACTAGAAAACTTGTATACGCCACTTGCAAGACTAGCAAAGTTTTCACTAGTCAGCATATTTATAGTACTATTTGTAACTGCAGTGGCATTTTTTAGATATTCCTCACCATATCGCTCTTTTGCCCCTGCAATGGTGTCTGCATTTATTTCTTCAAAGTCAATATATTTGTTGTTTGCAAATATTGATATTACACCAAGTTTCTTTTCGGCAAAATTGCAAAATGAAGTATCCATACCCAAAGACGAATAAGAAATTTTTGTACTAGTTTCTAACCCAAGTTCGGTATTCGTTTTCAAGATTTCGGTGCTGCCGTCGTTAAATAGTTCAAACAGCTTTTTTGCACTTTTAGTTGTTTTTTCGCCGGCAAAAAATTTTAAGTTTGCATCGCCGGATAGATCATGCAAATAAATTACACTTATTATATTTTTTAATTCTTCTGCGCTTTTGCCTTTTAAATAGTTTTCGCTACCAAATGAACCATAATTTTCTGCACCTAAAAAAGCAATCTCAAAATCAAACGGTAAATTGGTATTATTTAAGTTTTTTGCAATTGCAAGCAGACTCACAATTGCTGTCAAACTTTGGTTTAGCCCTTCTGCCTCTATTTTTTGCTCACCAACCGCCATACCATAATAGTTATCCATTGGAGCCACCAAAACGACTTTTTTGTCGGTGTCTGCATTGTCTTTTAAAGCCACTACATTGTGCGAAACAAAAGTTCCGCCGTCAACATAGCTTGCACTAAAAGCCAAAGGCGCGCCCGAAAGAACTTTAAAATTGTTCGCGTCGCGCAACAGAATTTGAACAATGCGGTTTGCTGTTTGTTCCTCACCTTCACTTCCCGCAAGTCTATCAGCCAAATTTTTTTCACCACTAATTACAAAAACCTCTTGCAAGTAGTTTTCAAAATCTGCATTGCTTATCGCATCACGACTGGCTGCATTACAGCAATTATTAGGGTTTATACTTACCAAAGCAAGTAGCGCGCAAAAAAGTGCGCCACATATACTTAATATCCTTTTCATCATAAGCAACTCACCACCTCAAAAACAACCACTATGGTGTAGTACCAATAAAAGCCCGAAATAAATGGGCCGAACTGCACGCCGGCAAACACGTCAGTATATACATGTTTTTTTAAATCAAAAAAGCACATTGCCACAGCTGCCAATGACAATATTATATTTACAAAAAAGTCAAAAACTATCAGCGTAGGCACAAAAAATTCAATTACTCTAAACGCGCCGACAACAAAGTTGCGAACCCCAAACCAAAAGTACAAATATTTGGTAATACGGTTTTTATCCAAAAACTCTCTAAGATTATTTATTGTTGAACTTGAGATAAACGAAAAGATCATGGCATAAATTAGATGTACCAAAAAACTAACCGCCAAAACTAAAACTACCAAATTTGACCAATAGTCGCTAAAACCAACAAGTGTTGTTAAATTAAGCCCTAGCGAATTGGTGTACCTTATGGTTGGCAAAAATAAATACACCAGCAAGGAAACATAAAACAAATAAACGCTCGCAATTGACTCGCGAAACGATTTGTATTTGTCGTTTACTTTAAACCTCACTCTAAAATTTTTTAATATACTTACTTTTTGCATATTACCTCATAAGTAAAATTTTGCACACTGCATATTCAATAGAAAAATCAGCAGGAAGCTTACCCTCTTTAATTTTTACATCAATTTGAGATAAGTTTGTGTTAATTAACTTTAAATCTTTTATTGTAAATTTTTTTGCTTGTTTGCGCGCCATTTTTACAGCGTATGGCTTTATGCCAAGTTTGGCACCCAAAGTGTTTTCGTCTTCAGTAGACAAACTAACCAAAAGCAGTCTTCTAAAAGTTGAATATAAAAATTGTACTAGCCCAACACTATTTTTATCTTTTGCAACTAGTGCATTTATTATGTCAAAAACTTTTTTATTGTCTTTTGCCGACAGCGCGTCAGTTAGTTCAAAAATTTCAAACTCTGGGTCTGGTACCACCAAGTTTTTAACAACTTTATCGTCAATTAAATCGGTAGCAGAAATTAGTTTTGTGGTTTCGGTTGAAATACGCGTTAAATCACCGTTGCAATAATTGATTAAAAGGTTCGCCCCATTTTCGGTGATTTGTTTTCCACTTTTGCCGACCTTTTGAACGATCCAATTATAAAGCATTCGCTCATCTAGATGGTTACAATCTACCGCTTCAAGCACACCCTCAAATTTTTTGGCAACCTCGGCACTTTCACCAGTAGTCAAAATAAAGCAGTTATGTGCTAGCGCCTCTTTTTTTTCAGCCAAAAGTTTTACATCATTTTTTACATCAGTTGGTTTATAATCTTTTACAATAACCACGCGTTTTTCATCTATAAAAGGAATACCCTGCGCCTCTTTTACAATTTCAGCAAAAGATAGTTTGGTTTCATCATAAACCACCTTGTTAATTTCCGGCATGGTAAGAGCAAGCGCCTTTACAATTAGCGCAATTGAGTTGTCTATCAAAAAAGCATCGTCACCATAAATAACGTAACCAAGTTTTAAGCCTTTTGCAATATTAAATTTTAATTCAACAAATTTCATATCTACTACTCCTATTTTACACACTTTTTTCATTTTGTCTAGTTACATTTAAACAAAACACAAAACTAATACACTCGCGATAGAAAAATAAATATATTTCTTCTTTAAAAAACTATATTCACTGGACAAAAATAGCAGCGCATAAATAGCAATTACCCACATTGCCGTAAGCGACATATTTACTTGCAAAGGGCTTGAGCTAAACACGTTTGCCAAAAATGAAATAAACGACAAAAGCACATTTGGCACCCACATAACAAAAGACATAAAAGGCATTAAGATTACCACCGGCAATGCCACCATTATAAAAATATAAGTTATTGTTGCAACCGGTATTATGTAAAAATTTGCGAACACCGAAACAAACGAAGTACTTTTAAAATAATACAACATAATTGGCAACGAGCCAACTTGTGAACTTATACCCATTGACAAACTAGATGCAATTTTAGGCGGACACGCCTTCATAATTTTTGTGTTTGCAATTATTGGGTTAAACTCAAAGATTGCAAGTACCACCATAAAACTTAACACAAAACTAGCACGATACAAGTCGGCGGGATCAATAAGCAAGATAATAATGCCCGCCGTTGCAAGTGAAGTTAGCCCATCGTACTGCCGACCCGTAAGAGTTGCAAGCATCAAAACGCTATTCATAATTACCGCGCGACAAACGGACGGCGAAAAATCACAAAGATAGGCGTAACCAAGCATGGTACAAAAAATTAACAATGTGCTCAGGTATTTATTTTTAAATAGTTTACTACAAATAAAATTTACAATTAAAAACAAAAAGCCAATATGCAAACCAGAAACAGCAAACAAGTGGGCTACACCAACCGTTTTAAAATCTCCCATTGTGTCTTCTGCAATTCCAGACTTATCCCCAAACAACATACCTATTGCGATGCTTGCATTTTCGGTAGGCATGGTTTCTTTTAATGTTTGTTCAACCTTTGTTACAATTGCACTACGTGGACTTTTCTCTCTTTCTATAAACTCCACCTTTCTGCTGCTAGTACTCATGGTTCCGACTTGGTTGCTACTTAAAAGTTTAGAAATACCTTTTTCTGATTTATATTCGTAGGCTTTATATTTCCCACTTACTTTAACTACATCAAACTTGCTAGTACTGTTATCTCCATAAACATAAACAGCAACCACACCTCTAAAACTTTTGCCAGTAGCGTAGTTTGTTATATTCCTTAAAATCAGCCTAGTGTTACCATCATACTCGTCCACACTTTCAACTACCCCAACAAATGTAGCATCATCAATACTTTCTGCACTAGACTTATATACATTTACTTTTATTGCAAGCGACGCACCACCAACTAGAAAAGCTATCAACATAGCAATAAACTTTTTGTAATGTTCTTTTATTATTACAGATAAATTTGCTTTTGCAAGTAGCAGATAAAAGCCAAAAAATAGAATACTACTAACAAATAAAATTATGGCAAGCGTTACGTTTTTCAAATAAATTGAATAAACGAGAAAGTTGCCATAAATTAGTGAAAGCAATAGCAAAACCACGATTCGTATATTAAACCATTTTTTCATAAGTCAAAATTTTTATTGCAATTTGTAAATTTATGTGTTATACTCTTTTTTAGTTTAGATGCCATCATCGTCTAAGGGTTAGGACGCTAGCCTCTCACGCTGGTAATCGGGGTTCGAATCCCCGTGGTGGTACCATCAATTGCTGACTTTGTCAGCAATTTTTTTTGTTTAATTGGTTTCAATGTGCACTAAATTTTTGCCAAAAAAATTTAATTTTTAGAGAGCAATTTAGCTAAAAATTTGGCGCCTGCATTTTTAATTATTAAAAAGTTGTTTTATCTCCAAAATTTGATTTTTCAACTTTTTGTAAACCTTAGTATCGTATATAACAATCAAAAACAGCCCATAAGCGGTCGAAACATCGTCCTTGATTAAACACTCGACCCCCATTTTTAGTGCAAAACAGACGTCATTTTTATGAATGGTATCTATACGCTTCAAGTTTATTACGGACGAAATTAGTTCATTTAAAAGGTATTGCAAACGTTGTTTTACCTCTACACTTAGAGCAAAATTTGCTTCTATTTTTTGTTCAATTTCATCGCTTGCATTAGGGATATTATCGCTTAAATAGCACTCACTTAAATTGCGCTTAAACGGCAAAATAATTTTTTCACAAAACAAATCAAACCCCTCTATTCCATCTTTTGAAAAGTGGTTATCTATCAAGCTAGTGATATTTATCTTGCGCGAATCAATGCTATTTAAAAGACAAAAACAAAAGGCAATGTTTTGTTCTTTGCTTTCCGGAACCAAAAATTGGCCGTCCACCGAAACCGCTTTTTTATAATCTTTTAAAAAATTGTAATTAAGAACACTTACCGCCAAGTAGTTGTACAAATCTTGATTTTGCGCGATAGTTTTAAGTATTTCACTTATTGATTTATCTATTAAAACATACTTACTTTTTACCAAATTATCACAAGCATTTTCAAAACTTTTTAGAGCATTTTCTTTTGCCATTTCATCTTTCCTCACTATACCTATTTTACCATATTTAGTGTAAAAATTAAAACCATTTTTGTCAAATAAATTTTTCAAAAACTATTTCAATTTGTGGTAAAGTTTGGTATAATATTAAGGAAATTAAAGGAGCAACGCAATGATTGAATATGAAAGCGATGAAACAACCGGCAAACTGATCTTGCTATTTGTTCTCGAAAAAATGGAGTGCGATCTAACCGAAGATAGTTTATTTGATATGTGTTACTATCAAAACAAATGGCTTACCTACTTTACTTGCAAAATCGCATTAAGCGAACTAGTAAAATCTGGCTACATCCAAGAAAAGCGCGCTTCTAGCAACATAAAATACTATTCTATTACTGCCGAAGGTCATTCGTGCTTGTCGTTCTTTTATAATGAAATTCCAACCAGCCTACGCGACAACATTTGCGAATACATTAAAGCCAACCAACTTAGCACCAAACGTAAACAAGAGTATTTTAGCGATTGCTTTAAAAACAATGATGGGTCTTACACGGTAATTTTAAAAATAATTGACTTTAACACTACCAAACTAGAACTAAAACTTAATGTGCAAGAACAAGACACCGCCAAAGAATTGCAACAAATTTGGCAAACCAGTGCAAGCAAAGTTTATGCAAGTATTTATGATATTCTATTAAATTAAAAGGGGGACAACAATGTTTAGTTATTATCCAAAAGGCATTTGCGCCAGACAATTTTTGCTAGATTTTGATGGAAACAAAATTAAAAGTTTGAAAGTTATTGGCGGATGCTCAGGCAACTCACAAGGCATTTCAAAACTAGTGCAAGGTATGGAAATTGATGATGTTATTGCTAAATTAAAAGGCATTCAATGCCGTAACGGCACATCCTGCCCTGACCAACTAACAAAAGCGTTAGAAGACTACAAACAAAAAAATAATTTATAAGCAAAAAACAACCGAACTATATCGGTTGTTTTTTTATGTTAAATTTACTTATTGTATCTTAGCATGTCATAATTGTAAAGCGCGGAAATTTTGTACCACCTTTCTAGTTGTTTTACAACTTCATACGAAAAGCTTTTTGCGTATTCTGTTTTGTCAATTGATTTTTTTGCATACTTTATACTAACCCCGTCTTCAGTATAGATATACAAATCAAAAATACCACCTGTTGGCGAAATAATTGATTTTACACCAAGGTCAACAACTTCTCCTAAGGCATTCTGCGTTTTACAGATTACCGGATAACCCATATAATAACTTGAGATGTAATCGACGCCCAGCAAGTTGAAAATTGTTGTGGTTAAATCAAACGCACAAGTAAGTTTGGTTATGTTATGCCCTTCCTTTCCGCCAACCACCTCATTGGTAATTTTGGTTGAATAAATAAAGGCAGGAACCTTAAAGCGGTCTTGGCTAATTATTGAATAATCATCATTATACGAAGTTGCGTTTTCAAAACAAATTGGCGAAGACTTATATTTTGGATTGTTTGAAAAGTATTTACCTTTGTATTCCACATCCAAACCATCATAATATGCTTGATGGTCGGCATACATAGCAATGGTAGTATTTTCGAACATATCGTTGTCCATAAGGTATTTTAGGGCAATTGTGACTGCATATTCTAGGTCTAGCGCTGACGCCATATAAGTGCGCACCTCGCTTGCACGCTGCTCGCTTATGTCTGCGTTATTGGTGCCATCCACCGTTTTGCCAAAATAATCTATAGAATCTACAAACTCATAATGCTTTGTTAAAAGTGGATTCTCACTATATTCCCCATGTGTAGTTACCGAAGTATAAAAACTCAAAAACTTTTTATCCTTTGGCATAAATGAGTTTTGTGCAATGTTTAAGTAATAATCCATAATTTGACTATCTTTTGCACAATGCGACAAGCGATTTTGCGTTTCTATTTTTGATGACATTTGATCCAAAAACAAACTATTATCAAAACCAAATTGTGGAATAAGTTTATCTCTACCATAAAAGGTGGAAATATATCCGTGCATATAGTTGGCAACATCTACCGCCCCACTGCTTTTTAGCAAATTTGGAAGAGTAAACTCATAACTTATGTCTTCATACAAGTTTTTTGAACTATACCCAAACACCCCACCATGCGTGGTAAAGCTTTCGTTGTATGGATAGTTGCCCAAAATTACACTTGCTTCTGAATAATCGGTTTTCGCTTTTGAATAATAGTTGGTTAAATGCAAGCCAAAGTTATCAAAAAGAGATTCATCATTAAATAGTTCAATTAAATTTTTTATATACTTTTTTCCCGTTTCGTTATAATCGTAGTCGGTGCGATCAAGCACTGTAAAGCCATCTTCATCTTTACTAAACTCATAAAAATTAAAGTTTTTATAGCCATCAGCTTTGGTGCCAAAATTGTAACCACGCGCCAAAGCATATAAAGTTGGCGTTAGTTCCGGATTTATAACATACCATTCAAACGACTCCATCATAATAGCAAGCACATTGTCGCCTTTGGCCTTGCCATAAAGCGGCTGATCTTTTGGGTTATATTCGCTAGAATTTGCATACGATTCCAGTTCTACTCTGCTGTACCTTACTCGTGGTTCAACTGTGTAAAAGCGCCTAAAAAATTCTTCAAAGTAAAAACCCCAAGATCCAAATTTTGCCAAACTTTGGCGGTTGGAACTAAAGGTGTTGTGCAACATACTATCCGAAAAATAGTAAAGTTCATCCCCTTTCGAGCCCGGCAATGCCACGATTGCAAAAGAATAAAGTGCAAAACAAAAAGTTAATGCGCCAATGGTGATATCGCGTAGTACAAATTTTATAGCGTCACGCCTTGCAAACTTTTTTACTTTAATTTTATGCAATAGCACAACGCCAGTTATATCTAGGCCAAATAAAATAACATAAAAAATTAAGGCGCCAAACGGTATCATATCCGTAGTTAACACCCTTGCCGTTTCGTCCACCAAGCTTAACATATCAAAGGTAAAAACATCGGTTAAAGAATTGTTTATGCACACGTTTATAAACGCAAGTAATATTTGTAAAAACAACACAAAACACACGAAAAAATCTTGAAACCAACCAAACGGCAAAATAAAAATAATTGAAGCAAAAAACAATATAAGGGCTAAATCAAAACAGAAATATTTTGGAAAAATGCCAAACCCCAAAGTGATAAAGAGAAAACTCTCTATCACAATTGAGGATAGCACAAATAATAAAACTGTGTATAATTTACGCTTTAAATACGTCTTTACTTCAACATTTGTTTTCATTTCTTTTATTATAATATGCAATTAGTTATTTTGCAAACCTTTTAGTTTGATTTCCATCTCAAGCAAGGCATCTTTATTTCTTTGTAGTTTTTCTTTTTCTGCAGCAACAAGTTCTTTTGGCGCTTTTTCTACAAAGCGTTCGTTGCCTAACATCTTTTCGCTTCGAGAAATTTCGAAGTTAAGTTTTTCAATCTCTTTACTTAATTTTTCAATTTGTTCTTTTTTGTTTTCTTCGGTTTCAATTAGATAAAAATTGCCAAGTTTTGTTACCGCAAGTGCACCCTTTTTAAGATTAGTTTCGTCTTTTTCGCTTATGGTCAACTCTTTAATTATGCACATCTTTTTAATTACTTCGGCAAATTTTTGCGCCAGCGTCAAATCGTTTACCGAGGCAAACATATCTATTGATTTATTATCTGCAATCTCATTTGCTTTTTTCAGTGCGCGAATTTGCACAATGGCATCTATTACTTTTTCGGCATCTTCCACCGCTTTTTTGTCTACCAATTTTTTACTATAAGTCGGATATTTTTCAAGAGTAATAAATTTGCCTTTGTTTAAAAATTCCACCTCATCATAGATTTTTTCAGTAACAAACGGAATAAATGGGTGCAATAGTTTTAAAATATTTTCAAGCACATAACTTAGCACACTAACTTTGTCCTGTTTTTGTTCACCACCAGCAAAGATTGCAGTTTTTGATAATTCAATATACCAGTCACAAAAATCATTCCAAGTAAAGTTATAGATATTAGAAAGTGCAACGGCAACATCAAATTTTTCTAGATTTTGAGTAGCAACCTTGGTAAGATCATTTAGTTTGCAAAGTATCCACTTATCCGTTTCGTCTAGTTTTACTTTGTCAATTGTTTTAAGGGTTTGCCCCTCCATATGCATTTGAACAAATTTGCTTGCATTCCAAAGTTTGTTAATAAAGCCACGCGCATTGTCTATTTTGGAAACCGAAAAACGAGTGTCCATACCCATTGCCATATCTTTCATCAAAGCCAGTCTTAAAGCATCGGCGCCATATTTATCGGCCATTTCTAGCGGATCAACACCATTGCCAAGACTTTTACTCATTTTTCTGCCAAGTTCATCACGAACCAACCCATGAATTAGTACATTTTTAAATGGAACTTTGCCCGTGCATTCATAACTCATATAAACCATTTTGGTAACCCATTGAGTTAAAATATCAAACGCGGTAACCAAACAATCGGTTGGGAAAAAATATTCCATTTCTTTGGTCTTTTCTGGCCAACCAAGAGTTGAAAATGGCCATAGTGCTGACGAGAACCAAGTATCCAAAACGTCTGGATCTTGATGCAGGTGTTTGCCTCCACAGTGTGGACAAACCTCTACTGCCGTCTTTGATGCAACAACTTGTCCACAATCATCGCAATAATAAATTGGTATGCGATGTCCCGTCCAAATTTGACGACTTATGCACCAATCACGAATATTTTCAAGCCAATGCAAATAGTTCTTTTCAAAACGTTTTGGATATATTTTTAGTTCGCCAGTTTTTACGGCTTTTATTGCCGGCTTAACTAGTTCTTTCATGGCAACAAACCATTGCTCGGTTACCCTAGGTTCAATACGAGTGTGGCAACGTTCACAATGCCCTACACTATGAGTGTATGGAACGACTTTTTCCAAAAGTCCAAGGCTTTTTAGTTCTTCCTCAATTTGCTTGCGAGCCTTTAGCCCCTCTATCCCCTGATACTTTTTAGGGCAATTTTCATTTAATTTGCCGTCCTTGCCCAAAACTTCAATCACCTTTAAATTGTGACGTTTGCCAACTTCATAATCATTTGGGTCATGCGCAGGCGTAATTTTTACCATGCCGGTACCAAAAGTCTTTTCAACATATTCATCGGCAATGATTGGTATTTTGCGGTCAGTTAGTGGCAAATTTAATTCCTTGCCAACAATTGACATATAACGCTCATCAGTTGGATTTACGGCAACAGCAGTATCACCAAACAAGGTTTCTGGTCTGGTGGTTGCAACAATAATATAACCGGAGCCATCACTAAATGGATATCTTATGTGATACATTGCATCTTTTTCGTCGCTATAAACAACTTCGTCGTCACTTATTACCGATTCACAACTTGGGCACCAGTTGGTTTGACGCATACCGCGATAAATTAAGCCTTTGCTATATAGTTTTATAAACGCTTCTAAAACGGCATTGGTGCTTTTTTCGTCCATGGTAAAGCGATAATGCGAATAATCCGCCGAGCAGCCAATACGTTTAAATTGATTCATAATGCGGTCACCATAATGGTTATACCATGCCCATGCTTCTTTATCAAATTCTTTTCTGCCAATTTGCTCTTTGGTCTTGCCTTCTTTGGCAAGTTTGTCAACAATTTTCACCTCAGTGGCAATGGCAGCATGGTCAGCGCCCGGAACCCAAAGCATTTCATAGCCTTGCATGCGATGAAATCTTGACAAAATATCTTGATAGGTAATATCAAAGGCGTGACCTATATGCGCTTGGCTGGTTACGTTTGGTGGTGGCATAATTATTGTATATGGTTTTTTGTCTAGGTTTACTTCTGCTTTAAAGCAATTTGCATCTTGCCATTTTGCGTAAATTTCATTTTCAAAATCTTGTGGTGAATAACTTCCTTGTAATTTCATTTATTTTCTCCTAAAATATCAAATTCGTTAATAAAAAAAGTACCAGAATTGCAAAAGCAACTATATAGCCTATTTTTTGTACTTTTAAAGTTTGTTCTTTGGCAGTATATTTATCTCGCGTTTCTGAGACGGGGAAAAACCACTTTGCCATTATTATAACTAGCAAATCTAACGCCAGCAAACTTGCTAAAATTATTGAAATAATTATCTTTGCTTTCATATTTTCTCCAATAAAAAAGTCCTTTACTAAAAAGTAAAGGACGAAAATTTCCGCGGTACCACCTTTATTCAGTTTGCTCAACTGCTCTTTAAAAACGGTTAACGCTTTGCAACCTTCGCTTGATTAGTTTGCCCCCGCCTGCCCTTTCAGCCACGAAGCAAGCTCTCTGTGGGATACTTATCTCAAATTACTCCTCAAAGCAACCAACTAAACTATGTAATAATTATAACCCAACAAAAACATTTTTGCAAGTCTATTCAATAATTTCATTGTTTTTGTCTTGCGAGTTTACTATTTCTTTGGAAATACTATTTTCAGTTGTGTCGGTTGGCGGTGTTAACTTTTCTTCTTCTTTTTGATCTTTGCTTATGTTAAAGCGAATAGACTGCCAAATTAAATATGCCGAGCACAATACGCAAGAAACATACAAAGCATAAATATAATACACTTTTGTAAAGAACGACATAAACAACGCAATTGTTAAAGCAATTACATAAATATCGTGCAAGTTGGTATGTTTGCCTTTTAATTTACCCGTCCGCTTGTCGCTATAATAATAAAGTTCTGCAAACAAATCAAAACAAACAATTACGAACACAAGCAGTAGTGTTAGACGCTTTTTGACCGCTAAGTTAATGAGCGGTATCAAAATTATTAAAGCATTTGTAATTGGTACGGCATATTTTTCAAACTTTGAGTTGATTTGCATCTTTTTTGAAAGCAAGTATTCAATCATATAACTTGTTACACACAAAAGGTAAACAATGCCTGAAACGACATCGCCAAGTAAGAAAATTGAGATCAGTAAAAATGCCACCAAAACTGCTCTAATAAAAAACATTATGTTTGGAATATATTTGTTGTTCATACCTTCTTATTATAATCTAGCCAAACAAAAAAGGCAAATATTTTTGCCTTTTTAAATTGAAATAATATCAGTTAATCGGTATTTGTCTAAATCTAGCGACTTTGCTTTGCCAAGTGCTTCTTCAATTTCCATATCAAAGATTTTATCATCTTCTACACCAAGCAGCACCCCGCTTTTGCCTTTTAGCAAAAGTTCTATAGCACGTAAACCAAATTGAGAGCCCAGCACCCTATCTCTTGCGGTAGGTGCACCACCACGTTGCACATATTCAAGCGACATCGCTCTTCCTTCAAGTTTGGTATGTTTTTTTATTTTTGCCAAAATTTCGTCCGCCTTGGCGACGCCCTCAGCAACCACAACTATGGACCCCTTTTTGCCGCTTTCGTTGCTGGCAACCAATTTTTTCAAATATTCTTTTTCTGGATACTTAACTTCTGGTACCAAAATTACTTCCGCACCCGCGCCAATTCCAGCATTAAGTGCTATATCGCCGCAATTTCTTCCCATAACTTCCACCACACACAATCGCTCATGCGCCATGCTAGTATCACGAATATTGTTTAGCGCATCTACCACTGTATTGACCGCGGTGTCAAAACCCAAACAATAATCCGTATAGCCAAGGTCATTATCTATGGTTGCTGGAATACCAATAACATTTATTCCTGCTTTTTTTAGTTCGAGCGCGCCATGAAAAGTGCCATCACCACCAATAGTAATTACGCAGTCTATGCCGTTGTTTTTTAAATTATTAACCGCTTTTGCAAAACCGCCACGGGTCATAAACGACTTACACCTGCTAGTTTTTAGCATTGTGCCACCTTGCTGAATAATATTTCCAACATCGCGCACTCCAAGTTTGGTAAAGTTGCCATCCACCAAACCTTGATAGCCGGCTTCAACGCCATACACTTCCAAACCATAATAAATTCCCGCCCTAGTAACTGCACGCACACACGCGTTCATTCCCGGAGCATCGCCCCCACTTGTAAGTACCGCTATTTTTTTCATAAAACTCCTTATTTAACTTTTACACAATCTTCGCCAACAACGGCTTTTAGTTCTGCAATTAAGGCTGGGTTTACTCTTGCTCTTGCAGACAAAGAATAAAGTGTTTTGTTACTTTGAACAATAACTGGCGATTTGCCAACATGTCCAGACAAAATTGATATAATTTTATCGTTTAGACCATCGTCTTCTATATTATATTTCAAATAAATTTTTTCTGCGATTTCGGTTGGAGAGATAACCGGTCTTTGTTCCTCTTTTTGCACTGGTGATTTACCATTAAAGGGTGCCACCTTTTCGGCAATAATAATTGGCTTTTCACCGGTACGATAACTAAATCTACCCGAAACAGTTACAATGGTATTTGGTATTAAGTCTTCTTTAATACTTTCATAAAGTTTGTTAAATACCATAACCGAAAATTGCCCGTACAAATCGTCAATATCTAATATTGCCATCGGTTTGTTATCTCTTTTGGTATACTTTTTATCTACTTTTGTAACAATACCGCCACAAGTTACATGTGCGTTGTCTTCTACCCCACGTTCTTCAACCACGCCGCCTTGTTCTTCATCTTCATTTAAGAGCTGCTCGGCTTCTTCGTCTTCAGTTTCGTCCTTTATCATCGAACTATTAAAACTAAAGTTTGCAAACTGTTCACGATAGCCATCTAGTGGGTGCCCCGAAATATAAATGCCAATTACTTCTTTTTCTTTGTTTAGTTTGTGCAAATTGTCAAACTCTGGAATATCAGGATAGGTTATGTTTAGTTCTTCGTTGTCGCCAAATAGTGACAATTGACCCGTTGCCAAACGTTTTTTAATTTCGGCGACTTGCTTCATCGCAATTTCATAAACCGCGTTTAATTTAGCGCGACTAATTTTAAAGCAATCAAAGGCGCCTGAAAAAATTAAACTTTCCATTACACGCTTGTTAACGCCACAACTATATGTACGATTTAAAAAGTCGGACAAGTCTTTAAATTCGCCGTTGCGTTCTCTTTCTGCCACAATCAGGTCACAGGTTGCTTCACCTACACCTTTTAGCGCTGCTAGACCAAACCTAATCTTTTTATCTTTAACACTAAAATAGGTCTTTGACTTATTTACGTCCGGAGGCAAAACTTCAATTTTTTCGTCTTTGGCATGGTTGATATAGTTTTCTATTTCTTCCGCATTTGTAATACGGTTATTTAAAACGGAAGTTAAAAACTCTGGTTCATAATAACATTTTAAATAGGCTGTTTCGTAGGTTATAATAGAATATGCAGCAGCGTGCGATTTGTTAAACGCGTAAGATGCAAAACTTTCCATTTCTGACCAAATTTTTGAAGCAACTTCTTCGCTAACACCACGCTTTATTGCACCTTCAATTGCTGGCTTGCCGTTTTCTGCAGGTTTACCATACAAGAAAACGGTTTTTTCTTTCTGCATGGCTTCAAGTTTTTTCTTACCCATCATACGTCTAACCATATCGGCTTGACCTAGCGTATAACCCGCCATATCTTGAACAATTCTCATAACTTGCTCTTGATAAACAATACAGCCATAGGTTACATTTAAAATATGCTCTAGTATTGGGTGATCGTATGTTACATCTTGTGGGTTGTGCTTGTTGTGCACATATCTGCCAATTGAGTCCATTGGCCCTGGACGATAAAGCGACACACCTGCCGTAATATCTTCGATACACGTTGGTTTTAGTTCTTTTAAGAATTTTTGGAAACCAGTGCTTTCAACCTGGAAAATTGCTTTCGTGTTACCAGATGACAAAAGTTTGTAAACATTTTGATCTTCATAGCCCAGTTTTTCAAAGTCCAAATCTATGCCATAGTTTTCTTTTACATAGTTGCACGCTTTTTGAATATCGTTTAAGTTTCGAAGTCCCAAAAAGTCCATTTTTAAGTGACCCAAACGCTCAATATCAGTCATGGAGTATTGAGTGGTTAAGTCCTCACCATTACGCGACAACGGCATAAATTTGTCTAGGCTATCGCAACCAATAACGACACCGCAGGCGTGAGTGGAACACTGACGTGGCATACCTTCAATTTTCATTGCAATATCTACAACACGTTTTATGTCTTTGCTACTGTTGTAGGCGTCAACCAGTTCCTGAACTGCATAGTTGGTGCCGTAATCTTTGTCGCCCTCTTTGGGATGATAAAACCCAAACGCCTTTTTTAATACGTCATGGTGCTTTGCTGGCAAATTTGGAATGTTTTTGGTAATTTTGTCCAGTTCGGAATAACTTACGCCCAGAACTCTACCAACGTCTTTTATGGCGTTTTTTGCTGCCATAGTACCAAAAGTTACAATCTTTACAACCTTATCGGCACCATACTTGTTGCGAACATAATCAATAACCTCACTTCGTCTATCATCGGCAAAGTCAACGTCAAAGTCCGGAGCCGTTACACGTTCGCAGTGCAAGAAACGTTCAAAAAGCAGGTCAAACTTAAATGGATCTATGTTGGTGATACCAATTGCATACGCAACAACCGAACCGGCACCACTACCACGTCCTGGACCTACCGGCACGCCCATAGATTTTGCCGCAAAAATATAATCCCACACGGTTAAGAAATATTGAGCAAAGCCTTGCTTTATAATAACGTTCATTTCACTTTCAACACGGTCACGTATCTTTTGAGTGATAGTGCCATAACGCCTCACAATGCCTTCTTCTACCAGTTTGCGCAAATAGTCTGGACAAGACAAACCATCAGGTGGAACAAATGGTGGGAACTTGTACATATTTTTGTCAATATTGTCTTCTTCAAACGAGTAATTGCATTTTTCAGCAATTTCTAGTGTGGTATCTAGCGCGTCCAAATCGTTTGGCAGTGCTTTTGCCATTTCGTCATAAGTTTTTATGTAAAACTCTTCGGTTGAAAATTTTAGACGGTTTGGGTCATCATAAGTTTTGCCCATTTGCACGCACATCAAAACATCTTGAGTTAAGGCGTCTTCTTTGTAAATGTAATGCGCGTCGTTGGTTGCAACCGTTTTAATGTTATACTTTTTTGAATATTCACGCAGCTTTTCATTAACATCTAACTGATCGGGAATATTGTGGTTTTGAAGTTCAAGGTAAAAGTCTTCACCAAACTGCTCTTTAAACCAAACCACCAATTTTTCCGCTTCGTCGTATTGACGTGCAACTATATATTGAGGAATATCGCCCGCAAGGCAGGCAGACAAACAAATAATACCCTCTTTGTATTTTGCAAGGGTTTTGTAGTCTATACGAGGTTTGTAATAAAAACCATCTCTAAATGCAATTGTGTTTAGTTCACACAAGTTTAAATATCCCGTACGATTTTTTGCGAGTAAAACCAAATGACTATTCTTACTTTTTCCGGTTTTTACCGTTAAATCGTCAGCCACATAAAATTCACAACCAAAAATAGGTTTTATACCTGCCGATTTGCACGCATCGTAAAAGGTTACCGCACCGTACATATTACCATGATCAGTAATTGCACACGCCGGCATTCCGTATTCTTTACAAACCTTAACTAATTTCTCAATACGAGCAACACCATCTAGCAAACTATACTCTGTGTGTACGTGCAAATGTACAAATGGTTTCATCTCTTGTCCCTTTTCCCTTTATAAATTTTTTGATATTTCTAGCAGTTTATTTAAGTTATAGTTTAGTCCCGATTTGGTAAACTTACCCTCGCAAAGTTCTACCAGTTCGTTTAAACTCAGTTCCGGATTATTAAGTCTTAATTCCGCAGTTTGTTTTAGTTTGTCACTTAAACTATCCAGCCCAACCGTCTCACTTATATTTTCAATTGCCTTAACTTGATTTAGTGCAGACGAAACAGTTTTGTTTATGTTTGCCATATTGCAATTTGATTGCCTGTTTATGCTATTACGCATATCGCGCTTTACAATTTCGTCAGTAAGTTTTAAATAACTTTTGGTAGCGCCCAAAAATGCAAGTAAATCTGCAATAGCTTCGCCCTCTTTTAAGTAAACCAAAAACTTGCCACCACGCTCTACCTTGCGAGCAAAAAAGCCAAATTCACCAAGCAAAGACGAAACTGCTTTGGCTTCTTCATTGCTGGTAAGTTCTAGTTCAAAATGGTAGCCCGATGTTTTGGTTGGAAGAGATACTTGACCCACCGTAATAAGCACCGTTTGAAGATAAATCTTTTTGCAACAATCTGCCATAATTATATGGTGATCTATGCCAAAATTTATGTTTATAGAATTGTTTTCACCTATATAAATTATTCCGCAATCTTTTAGTATTTGTTGACCGAGCGAGCGTGGCACTTGCATTTCGTACATTGTATGCTTGCCAACCACTTCGGTGCTAAGCACCGCCGTTTCGATTTTTTCGCTATAAACCTTGTTTATAATTTCTTGCACATTTTTTAAAAGTTTGGTGTTGTCCGATCTTAACGAAAAAGTTATCCCAAGCGGCGAAGGTTCTATGCTTCCAATAGTAGAAATACACGCCGAAAGCCTTGCCAATATGCAACAATCATTGACAAGGGGCAAGTTTAGTAATTCAGTTTTTATTTCGGTAGTAAAAGACATCTACTCTCCATATTTATTTTTAAAGTTTGGTAATTGATTTAGGTTAACTATTTTATCCTTAGGAATATTAAATTCCTCTATTTTTTGCATTACTATCTTAAAGTTATTTACATTGCATTTTTTGTGTGCGTCGGTGCTTACCACAAATTTAACGCCTGTTTCTAACATGTCTTTTATGTCTTGCTGATTTAACAAAAAATGACGCGTGTTCAGTTCTATATAGCAGTTGTGCTTTACGCACGCTTCCGCAAGTCTTTTGCAATTTACATTTATGTATTCTTTTGGGTGTGTAATAATATCAAAATGATGTTTTTCTAGGGCTTTGATGTAAGCATCAGTATTTATTTCTTTCATCTTTTCGCTTTTACAAAATAGATTTTTTAAAAAGAAATTGAAAAAACTTTTTATGCCGGCAAACCCACCTTTATGAAAACCAAGCAGTTTTATATCAAATCGGTCTTCATTTAAGTTATCCAAATCGGTTTCACCATTCCGCCCAAGCAGATTAAATTCCAGCCCCACAAGCGCCGTAAAATTTTCAGCGCTCTCGGCCTTTACTTCAGTTATATATTTTTTTATTTTGCGCCTGCATATTCCAAACAAATGTCTTGGCGCGTGATCGGTAATCGCAAACTCTTTAAAACCACTTTTTTGTGCCTCTTCACACATTTCATGAACGGTGTTTTTACCGTGGTTTAGTTTTGAATATTTGGTATGATTGTGATACGATCCGTAAACTTTTTCTTCCATTGTTACTCCACAATTTCTATTTCTAATTCCAAAATTTTATCAAATTTTTCTTTTACAACTTTGCTTGCAATATCCACAAGCATTAACACATCAGTTGCTTTGGCGCCATTTATGTTCATAAAAAAATTTGCATGAACTGTACTAATTTCCGCGCCACCGAATTTTAGCCCCTTTAGCCCTGCGTCGTCAATTAGTTTTCCGGCAGACAAGCCATCGCACTTTTTAAACACACTGCCCGCACATTTGCCATAAGGCTGCAACTCGGCTCGGCTACTTGCCACCTTTTGAATTTTTTCCAAAATAGTGCTTGGCTCGGCAGGGTCTAAACTGAGTTCAACATAAGCCACAACTTTGCCGTCAAAAAAACCTCCACTGGTGCGATAGCCAAAAGGAACTTTTTCTGCCTTTATGGTTTTTAGTTCTCCATTTTCAAAGTACCCAACCATTTTAATTCTTTCGGCAATTTCACCACCAAACGCGCCGGCATTCATAATTACCGCGCCGCCAACCGTTCCCGGTATTCCGGCCATAAATTCTAGCCCCGAAAGCCCGTTGTTCTGGCAAATATTAAGCAGCGCACCAATAGTTGTTCCGCTAGTTACCAAAATTGAACTTTTGTCCACCAATTGATAACTACTAATTTGTTTGGTACAAATTATTATACCGTCATAGCCTTCGTCTGCAAACAAAAGGTTGGTACCATTGCCAATTATTTTGCACTTAACTTTTTGCGTTTTCGCTAAGTTTAGCACCTTAATTAAGCTTACAAAGTCCGGCGGACAAACAAAGTACTTTGCGTTTCCACCAATTCCGTAGGCGCAATGGTCTCTTAATGGCTCGGTTTGTTTCACGTTTTTTGCGCCAACAATTTTTGCCAATTTTCTTTCCAATATATTGTACCCCACTTAACTCAAATTTTCAATTATTTTATTAGATTTTTTTATAAATGTCTGCTAGTCTTAAATTCTGTTTAAGGCTGTCTTCTAGCACCGCGAACTCGCCTTCTTCATAAAGTTTTACCGCTAAAGCCGAAAACATTCCAATGCTAGATAGCCTTTTTTGGTTGGTTTCGGTTAAGCAAAATTCCAAAAACTTTTTAGCATATTGCTGTTTTAGTTCATCCGAAAAACGGCAAATCCCCATACTTTGAATAAGGTCGGTGTAGCCACCCACGGGCGCAAATACAAAACCTTCTTCTAGTTTTCCTAGTGAGCGCTTGTGCAATATTCGCGCCAAATCGCGCTGTGAACCAATAAGCGCTGTGCTTTTTCCTAGCGACATATAATTTACATACGCGTTGTAGCCATCACCATATTTTTCAGCCTTGCTCACCGTTATTCCATTTTGCGCTAGCACTGTTACCGCACTGGTAAAGCCGCTATCGCCATAAATTGCCGATTTTACCTCTATCGATTTTTTCCTAAGAGTTTTGGTGTAGCCAAGATTATCAATTTCTGCAAGCAAATTGGTATCTTCAGGTTTTTGCGCCTCGGCAAGTTTTTCTGCCGAACTAATTATCAAATAGCCACCCACCATAAAAGGCACCGAGAGCAATTTCCCGTCACAAAGCGAACTGTTTGTAATATTTTCCGGTAGCCAAGTATCTAGTTCTAGCGGCGAAAGTGACGATGCCAATTTTTCCCCTAGGCCATAACCAAATGAATACAAATCAGGGTGTTTGCCTTCTGCCAAATTTATTTCTAATTCCGCAGGTGTGATGTTTTTTATTACTACATAAGTGCCCTTGTTTTCTTCTTCAAATATCGATGCCAAAGTGGCTAAATAAGATTCCTTAGAATCGGTACCCGCCTCAAAGGTGTCAATATTCCAAATTTCCAAAACGCCTTGCAATAGCGACGCTTCACCAAAAAAATTCTCTTTTATATCATTGTTCTTTTTAATAACAAGTCCGGCTGTTGGGATGGCCGACAAAACTAGCACCAGCGCGCAAAGGGCTATTAAATTTAATACACCAAATTTTTTGATTTTTAACTTTTTCATTTCTGTAAAATATATTAAAAAGTCTCCCCAAATATTCCATTTGGGAAGACTTTTAAAATTGGTTTATTTTATGTTTAAAGTAGATTTTATGTGCAAGCCACGATGAAAAGTTATTGCAAAGCGATGCGCTTCATCGCGTATTTGTTGCAAAAGTCTTCTTGCCGGGTCGCTTTCTTCCAGTTTGACAGACTCACTTGAATATGGCGTAAAAACTTCTTCTTCACGCTTTGCAAGCGATATTATTGGTATATTAAAGCCGAGTTCCTGCACAACTTCGTTCGCGTAACGCAGTTGCCCCTTGCCACCATCAATTACTATCAAATTTGGTTTCTTTGCGAAGTTCTTTTCGTTGTTTTTTAAATTCTTCAATCTTCGCGTTAACGTTTCTTTCATTGACGCAAAATCGTTTGGACCTTCAACAGTACGAATTTTAAATTTGCGATATTCTTTTTTTGCCGGCACACCGTCCTCAAATACCACCATGCTAGAAACGCTATCCACACCACTAATATTAGAAATATCATAACATTCCATTCGGTATGGCAATTCCGGTAAATTTAAAATTTCGGCAAGTTCTTCAAGCGCCTGCTTGTTAAAATTTTTCTTACGATTAAATAATTCGAGATTTTTATCCAAATATTCATTGGCATTTTTTTCGCACATTTCAATAATTTGCTTTTTGGTGCCAATTTGCGGTACTCTTACCACCACTTTTTTGCCAAGTTCCGCACTTAATATCTCTGCTATATTGGGTGAGAGTTCTACATTTGTTAGCACCTCAGTCGGCAAAGTGTTTTCGCTATAATATTGCAAAAGGTAATTTTCAAGCGTTTCTACTAGATCGTTTTCAATAACCTCAACCAAAGTGTTGGTATCGGCAATTGTTTTGCCTTGTCTGCAAGCCATACGATTTATGCAAACACTTCCACGATCTTCCCTAATGGCAAAACCGTCAAAATTATCCGCACTAGTAAGCGACGTTAAAAGTTTTTCGTTGCAATTGTCTAATAGCTCGATATAGTTGCGATACTCAATGGCATGCTCATAGTCTTGCTTTTCACTGCATTCGTCCATTTTTTTGCGCAATATCTTTTTTACTGCTTGATGTTTGCCGTTTAAAAACTCTTCCACCTTGTCTATTATTTTGTCATATTCTTCGGTGGATATTTTGCCCAAACACGGCATTACACATTTGCCTAAATCACCAAACAAACACGGACGTTTTTTAAATTTTGACTTTGAAAAATCTATTCGGCAAGTGCGTATAGGAAAGCATAATTTTATTATGCTCATCAAATCATTTACTCTAAGTCCGGTTACAAACGGCCCAAAATAATCGGCGCCATCCGGCAAAACTTTACGCACCACCAGCACTTGCGGAAACTTTTCATTTCTGTTTATTTTTATGTACGGAAACCTTTTGTCATCTTTTAGCAAAATATTATATTTGGGTTTGTGCTCTTTTATTAGGTTGTTTTCAAGCGAAAATGCATCTTGCTCATTTTTTACAATGATGTAATCTAGATGGTCAATGTTTGAAACCAGCAAACTAGTTTTTAAGTTTTTTGCCGTGTTATTAAAATATGAAGAAACTCTGTTTTTTAGATTTTTTGCTTTGCCGATATAAATAATCTCATCCGCCTTGTTTTTCATGATGTACACGCCGGATTCGTTTGGCAAATTTTCCAAAATATGTTTTATCTTCACATTTGTTACGGGCATAATAAACTCCTAATAATTTTCAGCAAGCAAAAGTTTTTGTCTTTCTGCCAAACTTAGGGCGGAAATCATTTCGTCCATATCGCCATTCATAAAATTTTCAAGCGAATAAATGGTAAAGTTTATACGGTGATCAGTAACACGGTTTTGTGGGAAGTTGTAAGTGCGAATTTTTTCGCTACGATCACCCGAGCCAATTTGCAAACGACGTCTTTCGGCATATTCCTTATCTGCTTGCGATTGGTAAAAATCATAAAGTTTGTTTTTTAGATAGTGCATTGCTTTTTCGCGGTTTTTAATTTGACTGCGTTCTTCCTGACAAGCAACAACAATACCGGTTGGAAGGTGAGTTATACGTATTGCACTTTCTGTTTTGTTTACGTGTTGCCCTCCCGCACCACTACTGCGATAGGTATCCACTTGCAAATCTTTTTCGTTAATTTCTATATCAACTTCGGTTGCTTCCGGCAAAACTGCAACAGTCGCCGTTGAAGTATGAACTCTACCCTGACTTTCGGTAACCGGAACGCGTTGCACGCGATGTACTCCACTTTCAAACTTCATCATTGCATAAACGTTATGACCTTTCATCATAAAAGTAGATTCTTTTAATCCACCTGCTTCGGTATAATTGCCGTCAATTTCTTCAATTTTAAAATGGTGCTTTTCGGCAAATAGCGCATACATTCTTTTTAGTTCCATACCAAAAAGACCGGCTTCATCGCCCCCCGCCCCCGCACGAATTTCAATAATAACGTTCTTTTCGTCGTTTTCGTCTTTTGGCAAAAGCAAAACTTTTAATTCTTCTTCAATTTGCGCCAAATTGTTTTTTTGATTTTGTATTTCTTCTTTGGCAAGTTCAAGCATTTCAGCATCGGTTTCGGTTGCCACCATCTCTTCGGCACCCTTCAAATCTGCCTCGGCTTTTTCGTATTCAGCAAATTTATCCATAAGATCAATTAAGCCAGAATGCTCTTTTGCCAATTTTTGCCACAACTTTTGATCCGCAATAATATCCGGATCAGCAAGTTCACGCGTTAGTTCGGCAAATTTAACTTTCATTTGTTTTAGTTTTTCAATCATAATATTCTCCATTATTTAAGTTTTGCATACACAATTCGGTCAATTCCCGAATAGTCTTGCACCACCGTTATGTCTTTAAAATCTTTTTGTAACAAGGCTTGAACTTCCGCCGATTGGCCAATGCCAATTTCGTAATATATTCTGCCATTTTTCTTTAAGTGTTTTACCGCGCCTTCTGTTATTTTGCGATAAAAATCTAGCCCATCGGCTCCACCGTCCAGCGCCAAATGTGGTTCGTGGTCTTTTACTTCGGTTTGCAAAGACAAGATATCCGCCGACTTTATGTATGGTGGGTTTGAAACAATAAAATCATACGCGCCCTCCACCTTTTCTAGCAAATCACTTTGCACAAACTTAACTTTTGCATCATTTTGTTTGGCGTTTTGCTTTGCAATTTTTAGCGCCTTTTTTGAGATGTCCACCGCCGTCATATCAAGCCCCGCAAGCCTTGCTAGCGTAATAGCAATAGCGCCCGAACCAGTGCCAATATCTAGCCCCGAACCTTGTTTTTCATTTTTAATTATTAGTTCAACCAAAAGTTCGGTTTCAAATCTTGGTATTAGCACATCTTTGCAAACCTTAAATTTTAAACCATAAAATTCACTTTCTCCAAACAAATAGCAAAGCGGAATGCCCTTAACTCGTTTTTGTGCCAGTTTAAAACATTCACGTTCCTCGCTCGCCGAAACCGGTTTGTTTTGATACAATTCGCCTCGACTTAACCCACACACAAAGCAAATTATCCAATCTACTTCGGCGTCTTCAACTCTGCCATCAAAAAATATTTTTAAACGTGTTTGTAAATCTTTTGTTTTTAATAATTCCTTCATTTTGTTACCTATAATAAAATTATACCAAAATTTCCACAATTAAAAAAGCGAATTTGCCACCAATATGGAAAATTCGCATAAAAAAAGTTCGCAAAGGAAAGCCTTCACGAACCTTTTACTTTCGCTATTTGTTGTTGTATCTTTTGTTAAATTTATCTACACGACCACCACTGTCAACAAGTTTTTGAGTTCCAGTAAAGAAAGGGTGACATTTGTTGCAAATTTCGACACTTATCTTATCACCTTTTTTTGTAGAACCGGTAACAAACTTATTTCCGCAAGCACATTCTACTGTAACTTGATGATAATCTGGATGTATATTTTGTTTCATCTTCCTGCTCCTTTTGATTGGTGTTAGTAATTTTTTCTAATGCATTATATACTAAATGCCTTGTTTTGTCAAGCACTTTTGGTGTTATTTCATTAACACTTTTAGGCTAATGCCGGCAACTTCGACTGTTTTTTCAATCGTTGGCTTTTCGGCAAGTTCAAAATCTTTTATCAGCACTTCTTTTGCAATTTTTTCTTTATATTCGGCAATTACATTACTTAATTTTTCACTAGTCGTTTCAAGTTTTACACTAATTCGTTTTGAAATTTCAAAATCTGCCTCTTTACGCAAAACCTGCAAAGCACGAATAAGTTCTCGGCTTATGCCCTCTTTTTCTAACTCTTCGTCTATAGTTATATCCAAAACTACCGTAACATTGTTTTCGGTTGCCATAACAAACTCAGGTTTAGGCACATAAGTTACCGTAAACAAACTGCTATCTAGTTCTCCCAAATCTTTTACCGAAACCTTGCCAGTTTTGTATGCCATAACGTAGGCATTCATTTCACTTTCAGTAGCGTCAGTTAAGGCGTTTTTAAGTTTTTGTACATCACCCTTTAACGCCGCACCAGCTTGCTTAAAGTTTACCGAGAGTTTTGGCAAATTAAATTTAGTATAATCTTTTTCTATTTCAAGATCCTTAACGTTTAATTCACTCTTTATGATGTCGCCAAAACGCTCTACTACTTCCTTGTCGTCACCGCTTAGGTTAACATACATTTTACGCAAAGGAATTTTTACCATTAGTTGGTTTTCATTGCGCAGCCTTGAGCCAATTGCAATTAGTTCACGCGCAAGTTCGGTTTCGGTCATAATTTTTGGCGTAACAACTTTTTGCGTCACTTTTGCATATCCACCAAGCATTACGCTTTCACTTTCGTTTGGTTCTAGTTCTCTAACCAAATTTTGCCAAACATATTCGCTCATAAACGGAATTATTGGCGCCATTACTTTTAGAGTGGCTTTTAATGAATAGTAAAGTGAGTAGTACGCGTTGAGTTTGTCTTGTTCGTCTTCCGACTTCCAAAATCTACGACGATTTACTCTAATGTACCAATTTGAAACATCATCAATATATTCTTCAAAGGCTTTTGTTACGGCAAAAGTTTGGTTATGCTCGTAGTAGTCCGCCGATGCGGTTATTAAATTATTTGTGCGTTCAATTAGCCATTTGTCAGTTATGTCTAGTGAGTTTACATCCAACTTAAAGCCATCTAGTTTTGGGTTGTCTATTGATGCATAAGTGTTAAAGAACACATAGATATTCCAAAATGCCATAAGTTTGCGCTTGATGTCATCAGTTGAACTAAACGAGAAAATTAGATCCGAAAGTTGGTTGTTGCCTGCAAAGAAATATCTAATAATATCAGCACCAAACTTGTCAAAGGCTTCTGGCAAAGGAATATTGTTTGGACTAGATTTAGAAAGTTTGTTTCCATCTTTATCAAGTAACATTGGGAAACCAATAACTTTTTTGTAAGGGGCTTTTCCTGTTAAAGTAACACTCATTACCAAAAGTGAATAGAACCACAATCTAATTTGTTCTTTTGCTTCAATTACGCACTCGGCTGGGAAGTTATGATTGAAAAATTCTTTATCAGTAAAATATTTTTTGGTAGAAAATGGCGTTACACCAGCATCCAGCCAGCAGTCGCCAACTTCTGGGATACGCTCAACCTTTTCGCCACATTTTGGACAAGTAATTTTAATTTTGTCAATATATGGACGATGCAAATGTGGAAGCGCTTCTACTTCGGCCTTGCTAGAGAGTTTTTCCAATTCGGCTTTTGAGCCAACAATAGTAACTTCACCACATTTTGGGCAAACATAAATTGGCAATGGCAAACCATAATAACGTTTACGGCTAATACTCCAATCTCCCATGTTATTAAGCCAATCTTTCATTCGCTTTTTCATAAAGTCTGGTTGAAACTCTACCGTTTCTATTGCTGATAGTAGTTGTGGGCGAATTTCGTCCATACTTATTACCCATTCTTTAATGAGCCTAAATATTACTGGATTTTTGCAGCGCCAACAGAAAGGATAACGATGTTTGTAATTATGAGTGTAATACAATTTACCGGCTTCTTTTAATCGATCAAAAACTAAATCGTTAACTTCAAAGGCGCTTTTGCCAGCCAAAAAGCCAAAATCAGGATAAAAAATACCATTCTCGTCAACCGGAATTATGTTTGGAAGACCAATAGTTTGACCAAGATCAAAGTCCTCGGCACCGCAACCCGGCGCAATATGAACACATCCCGAACCCTCGGTTGCATCTACGTGATCCCAAGCCACAATTTTGTGCTCAAAATTTTGTTTGGACAACATAGGGAAACAGGTTTCATATGTTAAACCAACCAACTCCGCACCCTTAAAAGTTTTTACGACTTCTATCAAATCATCTTTTAAAACTTTTTTAGCGCTCTCGCATACAATTAAGTTACGACTAGAAGATTTTACTTTGCATTCTACATAATCTAGGTCAGCATTAACAGCCAGAGCAACGTTGGCAGACAGCGTCCAAGGCGTGGTTGTCCAAACCAACATATCGGCATTTTTGCCCTCAATTGGCAATTTAAAGAACACGGCAGTGTGTACAACATCACGATATTCATCGGCCATTTCGTGTTCACTTAGGCTGGTTCCGCAACGGGCACACCAAGGCATTGGACGATATTTTTCTTTTAGCCAACCGCGTTTGTAGCATTCTTTTAAAAAGTACCAAATGGTTTCAATGTTGTTATCCGAATTGGTGTAATACGAATTGTCCCAATCCATCCACTGCCCAAGACGAATACTATCTTTGACAATTTCCTTTGAAAAGTGATTTACGCGTTCGATACATTTTTCGGTAAACTTATCCATACCATACTTTTCAATGTCACGTTTGCCGGAAAGCCCTAAGTCTTTTTCGACATTAACCTCAACCCACAAACCTTGAGCATCAAAACCGTTTTGATAATGAATTTGTTTGCCTTGCATACCTTGGTATCTAAGCATAATGTCTTTTAATGACCTATTCCATGCGTGATGCAAGCCCATTTTGTTGTTTGCGGTAATTGGGCCATCCAAAAAGGCAAAATACTTTCCACTTCCGGCATTTTGGGCTTTGAGTTTGTTAAAAATTTGGTTGGTTTCCCAAAATTTTAAAACTTGCTTTTCGTTTTCGACCAAATTTGGTACTGCTTGTTCCTTTTTCATATTTTCTCCTTATAAAAAAATTGGGCATTCTTACAATTAAGAATACCCAAAGTATTACCACTTATTGTAACTCTTCGCGCTAGTCACGCGACGCTTTTGTTACGGAAAGCCACCGGAGAACCTTACTAAAATTTCAGGTTTCTGCTACCAAGTGATAACAACTGCGGATTTTTTGTTGGCTTTTCACCTACCCCAACTCGCTTTAAAAAAATTTGCGCATTGCCGTGTCTTGGATCATTGCATTTATTTAGTTACTTTTATTATACACATCACATCTATTTTGTCAACAATTTTTCGGTTATTACATCGATATTTCCCGCCCCCAAACACAAAAGTACATCATTATTTGTAAGTGTTTTTGCAAGTACTTTTTTTAGTTCCTTTTCGTTTTCCACACTTGTTGCCGGAACTAAACTGGCATTGTTAACTTTTTGTGCAAGCGCCAAACCAGTTATGCCTTTTATTGGCGGTTCACGCGCGGGATAAATTTTATAAATAAAGACCTTTTCTGCCTTAGAAAAGGCGCGAGCGAACTCCCACATAAGCGCCTGCGTGCGCGTGTAAGTATGTGGTTCAAAAACCACAATTGGCTTTTTGCCAAACACGTTTTCGGCCTCTTCTATAACCTTTTCTATTTCGGTTGGATGATGTGCATAATCATGCACCACAAGCGCCCCGTTCAGTCGGCCTTTTTCTTCAAATCTACGCCTAACGCCCAAATATAAACTTAATTTTTGAGCAACTGCTTCGGCATCTGGATACATCTCATAAAGCAAAGCAAACACCGCCAAGTAGTTTTGCACATTGTGTTCAAGATAAATTGGCAACTCTATCCTTCCAAAGCACTTGCCTGAAACATACAAGTTAAAAGTTGGTTTTTTGTTATCACTTAACAAAATGTTTTCAGCAAAATAGTCCGCTCTACTATCACAAATGGAAAAAGTTATAAATTTATCTTTGTTTTTGTCTGCTTCCATAATTTTTCTGCAAGTTGGATCATCTAAATTTATTACCACTTTTTTGCAATTCTTTGCAAATTTGGCAAAAGATTTTTTTATGCGATTAAAATTTTTAAAATAATCTAAGTGATCCGCCTGAATATTCAAAATTGCACCAAGGCTTGGCGACAAAGCCAAAAAGTTGTCCATATATTCACAAGCCTCAGTTAAAAAAATATTACTTTTGCCTACCACAAAGTTGGAATTTAAATCAACCGCTTCGCCACCAAGATGAATGGTTGGCGACAAATTAAGCGCCATCATTGCACTGGCAAGCCATGCCGAAGACGTAGTTTTGCCATGGCTTCCGCTTATGGCAATTTTTAGTTTGTACTCATTTTCTATTTTTGCCAAAAGTTCTGCTCGCGTTAAAACAATTTTGCCAAGCGCCCGCGCAATAGCAAGTTCAGGGTTGCTCTCCTTTATGGCAGAGTTATACACCACCGTTTCGTAGCCCAAAATATTTTCCGCGCGGTGACCGATAAAAACTTTTATTTTTTCTTTTTTTAGCTTTTCTGTCTGCTTGCTTTTGCTTGCGTCCGACCCCGCCACCGTGTGTCCTTTTGCTTTTAAAATCTGCGCAAGCGCCGACATACTTATCCCACCAATACCAATAAAATAAACACTTGAAGATAAATTTTTAATCATATTGCAGTTTATGCCCAAACAAATTTGTTGGTTAAAAAATGTCCCCTGCGCGAAAAAGTGCAAGGGACATATTGCTTTAATAAAAATCAAGCAGTTAAAGAGCAAATATACATTTGTTATATATTTATACTATTCAGCTTTGTTTTCTTCAAAAGCTTTCAATACAACATCTTTAATCATTTCACGTGTTTCAGTGTTTAATGGATGAACGATGTCTTTAAATTCGCCGTCAGGAGTTCTTCTGCTTGGCATAGCAATAAAGTAACCTTCGTTGCCTTCGATGATTTTGATGTCATGAACTACAAAGCAGTCATCAATTGTGATAGATGCAGATGCTTTGATTTTGCTAGCTTCGCTCTTTACCAAACGAATTCTTACGTCTGAAATTTTCATACCTTTACCTCATGTTTATTCGAGTATTATCAGCCTTTTGGCTAACAAATATATTTTACTATATTTTTTTGCCATTTAGCAAACGTTTTTAACTACTTTTTAGTTATTTTTGCCAAAGATTTTCTGGATATACCCCTTTTTCTGCAAGTTCTTGCAAATATTTTACTACTTTTGGTTTATCTTCTTTGTAGGTAATACCTTGCCAAATTGCATCAGTCTTTACGGCACGCACATTTACAAAGCCCGCTTTTAAGGCTTCACCAATTACATTCGGCAACAAATATTCCCCTTTTAGTGGGTTGGTTTCTAGCATATTTTTTAGGAAGACCGGAAAATCTACATCTATATAATCAAACAAACGCTTGGTGCAGAACCACATATTCATGGATACCATTTGGTCGCCATCCACTCTAACTTCCTCTGCATCTTCTTGATCTAGTGGTTTTGCAAAAATTTTGCCACTGCGTTTTTCTACCACGCTTTCAACAATATCGCAAACTTTGCCGTTTTCTATTTTGCAAATACCACGCTTTGACGAGCCGTTTTCCGACAGTGTGTTTTCCGCCTTGTATCCAACCAAAGCAAATTCATCTTTGCCGGTAAAGAACTTTTTTAACGCTCTGCAAAACTTAGTTTTTTTGGCATACTTCATAACGTCATTATACGCCTCTGCGCCATAAAAGTCGTCAGCGTTAATGGTAACAAAATCACCTTTTATAATATCTTTGCAACAATACACCGCGTGCGCTGTACCCAATGGTTTTTCACGCCCTTCTGGCACCGAAAAGCCTTCTGGCAAATTGTCTAGTTTTTGGAAAACATATTCAACTTTTATTTTGTCTTCTATGCGTTTGCCAACGGTATCTCTAAAAAGTTCATAGTTTTCTTCTTTAATAATAAAAACAACTCTATCAAAACCAACTTTTATTGCATCAAAAATCGAATAATCAATAATAAATTCGCCATTTTTACCAACCGGTTCGGTTTGTTTTAAGCCGCCAAATCTGCTGCCCATTCCAGCAGCCATAACTACTAAATCCATATTTATCTCCAAGATTTTTTATTTATTATATCATATTCAGCCTGCAATCTCAAAATGAAAAAACAAAAAAATATTCCATCTTTCAGGAATATTTTTTTGCTTAATTTAATTAAAACTTAAGGTCTTTTGGAACTTCAGTTGAGTATTTATCAAGTCCGCTTGGATATTTAATGTTACCATTAAATTCAACAAGATTCATTTTTACTGTAACAACTGAACCACCAAGTTTTGATAGATCAATAGTCATTGTGCATTGCGCGCCAACCAATTTGCCTTCTTTGAAAACGTAGTACAATTCATTGCCTTCCATTTCGATGTGGAATTTGGTTGTTTTGCCAGATTTTGCAACACTAACTTTTGCAGCGCTAGAAACTTGTCCTAAAACTGTTTGCAAGTTTGCAATATCAGCAGGATCAATAAGATCAGTAATTGCCGAGCTGTCAATTTCCAAATCAGCAACTTCTTGTTGATATTTGTATTCGTTTTTGCTGTCTTTGTAGTGATAGTATGCTTTGCCGTCGTGAGCATAGCCTTCCATGGTTGCCGTCAAATCTTTATCGTCAACTGTGCCTTTTGCTTCGTAATTCATAGCAAAACCAACAAGTTTTCCATCTTTTAGTTGAGCAATTGCAGTGCTTTCTATACTTGCCTTGTCACCATAAGTTACACTAACAGTGTACTTGTAACCGCCTTCCATAGATTTCACGTCTTTGTTTTCTTCGGCAAATGTTGTCAATGTTTTTACATCTGCTTCTTTGTAGTTACCTTTGGTGTTAACTTTTACATCGCTCAATTGACCGCAAGCGGTAAACATAAGCGCGCAAGGGATCATAACCAAAGCAACGACTAATGATTTTAAGAATTTTTTCATCTTTATCCTCCTTTTTATATTATTATAATTATGACAAAACCACCAAATTTTGTCAAACGATTTGTAGGCGATTTTCATAATTTAATAGTGCATTCTTAGTTTATACACAACTATTGGTTCATGGTTTACAACAACCGCAATATCAAACAAAGCAAATTCTACAATTACGCCCTCCAAGTCTTTTTTATAATGTACTGTTGATAAAAACATTTAAAGGCTTCAATTTGGCTTCCCGTTGTTTTGCAATTGTGTCAACTTAAATTGCTCTTTTGTCAGCAACCAAAACTGAGGCGAACTTTTACAATGTACTAACCGGCTTAGTGTTTGGACTATTTGCCATCTTTATTGCAATTTATCTTTTACTTTATTTATCAAAGCAAGCAAAACCAACCAATTAAAAAATGCAGGTCACATAATGTGACTTGCACTTTTGTTGGTACTGTCCAAACTTAAATGTTCACAGTAATTTTTAAAAGTTCACAAAACCTTGAACGCGTATAATAACGGCAACAATACAGAGGAAAAACTTTCATCAAATACGCAATCTTTTCCTTTATATGTTTGCGACTGGTTTTTGTTATAAACTCCACATAGTCTGGATTCATATAATATCCACAAGTTAGCACTAGAGTGCCGTTATCTTCATAACAAATTGAACAACCATCGCAAGAATAATATCTAGTTATCCACGCTGTTTTTTCTGAATACTTCCAATCGTCTACATACCTTTGTTCGGTATATTTTTTAATATATTTTAATGCGTAAAAATGTTCCCAAAATTTCAATTTATCCAAGTTCATTGACAAAGAATCGATTTTGCTCTTTTCCACCGGCAACTTTTTATCACTGATTTTTTTAATTTTTCTAATAATTGCCAAATTATCTATTGGGCGCGGACAATGTCCGGCAACCACAATATCGCCCACTTTATAAGTGTTGTCACACTTAAATATGTGAGGCGTTTTAGAATCTTTAAAATTTACAATAGCATATAATTGTTTTTCCATACTTCATATAATATAACAATTTTGAACAAAAATCAACAGTTGAATTAAATAAATTTCAAAATTAAAGTGAAAGCAAAACTATTATTTTTTTACAACACTATCAATTTCTTGCAACTGAAAACGATATTCCTGCTCCCCTTTATTTACCTTTTCAACAAACTTATCATAAGGTCTGGCGTAAACTTTGCCCTCTCCATAAAGTGCTCTATATATAACCATTTTTTCACCCGTTTCAGAATGAATGGCTATATTTTCTACAATGTAATAGTCACCCTTAAAGTGTCTATAAACGCGCCCAACAACAACTTCCATTTAAATTTCCTCACATATTATCCTTCGCTTTCGCGTCAACAGTACATCATTTGCTTTAACAAATATCACTGCAATACAAATATCACTGAACCGTAAGGTTCAATTCTATTGCAAACAAAAAGAAAGTCCTTCGACTTCCTTTTGGTTTGGCGGAGAGAGAGGGATTTGAACCCCCGATGCGTTTCCGCACACTTGATTTCGAGTCAAGCACATTCGACCACTCTGACATCTCTCCAAATTGCTCTAACAATTATAATAACCCAAACTTGAAAAAATTTCAAGTAAATTACCATATTTTGTTAATACTTTTTTAATATGCGCCATAGCCCCCATAATTACACAAAAGCAAGCAAAAAGCCTACTCTTTTATGAGTAGGCTATTATTTATCTTTCGCTTACGCCATCAGATTCAGCAATAAAATCCTTCATCTCATCGTACAAATTAACTGCAAATTGCAAAGCAGTTGCTTTGTTTAATATGTGTTTGTCAACTGCAATCTTTGCAAAAGTTGCATTGTCTGGCAACCCTTCGATCGTTTTTATTTGTGCGCACAAATTTTCAAATTGAAATTTTAGTTTGTTTAGTCCATACATTGCCGGATTCTTTTTGTACGCTTCAAAAAATTTGCGCTTGTCTTGCAACCTCACCCAGTTATCGCCAAGTGTTGCATTTTTGCCAGCGAGTTGGAACGAAGTAAACAAATCTCCGGATTTTGATGAACCACGTGTACTTTTGCAATTTGATGCAAAGTTCATCCCAGTTTCATAATCTGCCATAAACAAAATATCCTCCTAAGTTTACGCTTTTTTATTTTAATTATTATACCACAAACAACCCAAAATTACAATAGTTTTGCTGTTTTTTAACTCGTTTTATTGCTTTTAATACAAAAAACCGCCATAATGGCGGCTAAAACTAATTTTGACTTTCGTCTTCGGCGGCTGTAAATTTAAAGTTTGGTAAATTTTTTTCAGCCGATAAAAAATCATTTCCGGCAACAAGCGAGGTATCGAGCCACAACACAACATTGTTATCATAAGCATAAGACTTTTTTAGTCCAACGCGCGCTAACACTTTAATTAGCTCGGTTTGTTCTTTGTCAACATCTGCCATAACATATCTTCTGCCAAATGAGTGTTTTACAACATACTCAACCAAATTGCTAGAAACCTCATCTGCGTTATTGCCCCTTTTAACGCAAAGGTTTAGTATTGTGATGTCATTGTCAACAATACCATCGTTTGCCAAAGCAGCAAAACCTAAAAGTTCTCTACCTTTGCCTGCACAGACAAAATAATCGGCTTTGCCAAGTTCGCTCAAACTTGCATGGTAACCTTCTTGCACCGAAGTGCTAGTTGCAAGCATCGCACACTCGCGTGAAAGCCTTGAAAAACCATTTGCAACAACAATATCCAACTTGTTTTCCATACGCGTCCCCTATATAAAATTATTATAACACAATTTGCAATTTAAAGTCAATATCTAATATATATTATAATATTATAAATAGAAAATCTTAATAAAATGTGACCTAATTTATTGACTTGTTTTGGCAATTAAGTTAAAATAACTCATCATTAAAAGGAGAAATTATGGCTAAATTTTTAAAACACTTTACCCCAAAAATGTGGCTTGCAGTTGTAGCCATTCTCGCACTTGTTGTGGGTCAGGTATATCTAGATTTAAAGATACCTGATTACATGAGCGACATAACCGAACTTCTGCAAAAAAACGGCACAGTAAACGATATTATTTCTTGCGGTTTAAAAATGTTAGCACTTGCAATTGCAAGTGGCATTTTGGCTGTTATAGTTGGATACATCACCGCGCGCATGAGTGCCACACTCGCTAAAAATTTGCGCAAACAAACCTATAACAAAGTAGCTAGTTTTTCACCTAGCGAAATAAACAAATTTAGTATTGCAAGTTTAATTACCCGTTCAACCAACGACGTATCACAAGTACAACAATCGGTGGCTATGGGTTTGCAAATTTTGTTAAAAGCGCCAGTTTTGGCAATATGGGCTATTTTAAAAATAGTTAACAAAAACTGGCAATGGTCACTTGCAACCAGCATAGCAATTTTGTCCATTATTTTGGGCGTTACGGTAATACTACTTTTTGCGGTTCCTCACTTTAAAAAGATGCAACGACTTACCGATGATCTAAACCGAGTAACGCGTGAAAACCTTACCGGACTTAGGGTTGTTAGAGCCTTTAATGCCGAAAATTATATGGAAACAAAGTTTGACGACGCCAACAACAATTTAAAGACATCACAATTAAAAGCAAGTTATGCAATGAGCTTTTTAAACCCTTTAATGCAAATTGTTATGAATGGGCTTTCGCTTGCCATTTATTTAATTGGCGCACACTTGATTTCAAACGCTCTCTTGCCAGAAAAAATAACCCTATTTAGCGATATGGTTGTATTTTTCTCATACGCAATGCAAGTTATTAGTGCGTGCATAATGCTAATTATTATCTTTATGATATTACCGCGTGCAACAGTAAGCTTTAAGCGTATTCAAGAAGTTTTGGACGTAACCCCATCAATCACCGATGGTAAGGGTGCAAAACCTACCGAAGTTGGCACCTTTAAATTTAACAATGTTAGTTTTTGCTATCAAGACGCCAAAGAACCCGTCTTAAAAAACATCACCTTTGAAGCAAAGCAAGGCGAAAAAATTGCCATAATTGGCGCAACCGGCAGTGGCAAATCTACCATTATAAAACTACTGCCAAGACTGTACGACGTAACCGACGGTGAAGTTTTGGTTGACGGCGAAAATGTTAAAAACTATACCATAGAAGAACTCCACGACAAAATTGGTTATATCTCACAAAAACCAATGCTTATGTCCGGCACTGTACAAACCAATGTCGCCATGGGTAAAGTTAATGGCGAAAAGGTCTCGCTGGATAATGTTAAAAAAGCCATAGAATATAGCGAATCACAAAGTTTTGTAAATGCGATGGACAAAACTATTGACGCTGAAATTTATCAAGGTGGCACCAACGTTAGCGGTGGTCAAAAACAACGACTAAGCATTGCGCGCGCGCTTGCCCGCGAACCAGAAATTTTAATTTTTGACGACTCGTTTTCGGCGCTAGACTTTAAAACCGATCTAGCATTAAGGCGCACACTTAACAGCAAACTACCAAACTCCACTTGCGTTATTGTTACTCAACGTGTTGCTACCGTTAAAGATTGCGACAAAATTGTGGTAATTGATAATGGTGAAATTGTAGGCATTGGAAAGCATTTTGACCTACTTGAAAACTGCAAGGTATACAAAGAAATTGCCTTGTCGCAGCTATCTGAGGAGGAACTAAATTATGGCAAAAAATAGAAATATCAATCCAAATCAAAAAGCCAAAAATTTTAAAAAGGCACTTTTAGATTTGGCGCGCTATTCAAAAAAATATTTGGTTCCAATTATTATTTCTTTTGTTTTGGCACTAGGTTCAGCCGTACTTGCCTGCCTCGGCCCTAACAAAATTAAAGAGATTTTAAACCTTATCGGCGAAGGCATTATGATGCCGATGAATCTCGAAAAAATAATTTCTATTGCTAGTTTTTTGATTATCATTTACGCGCTTAGCAGTATATTTAATTTGTTTCAAGATTTGCTTACAGCAAAAGCCGCGCAAGGAATTTCTAAAAATTTAAGAACTGATATTTCACAAAAAATCAACCGTGTACCAATTAAATTTGTAGATTCTAGCGCGCATGGTGATCTGCTTAGTAGAGTTACCAACGACGTAGATTCTATTTCGCAAGGGGTAAGCGATAGTTTTGCGACCATTGTGCATTCGCTTGCAATGCTACTTTTAACTACCATAATGATGTTTACCACCAACGTAACGCTTACCATAACAACAATTGTAACCTGCCTTATTGGTTTTGCACTTATTTCAATTGTGGTAACCAATTCACAAAAATATTTCGTTATGCAACAAAACGGACTAGGCAAAGTTAATGGACACATTGAAGAAGTTTATACCAACCAAAACATAGTAAATGTATATAATGCCACTGACGAAGAAGCGATTAAATTTAATGGACTAAACAGCGACCTATATAAAAGCGCATGGAAATCTCAATTTTTGAGTGGACTTATGCCACCAATTATGAACTTTATTGGAAACCTAAGTTACGTATCGGTTTGCGTGATTGGCTCAATTTTGGCAGTTAAAGGCAAAACCGATATTGGTACTATTATTGCATTTATTATTTATGCTCGAATGTTTACCAACCCGCTAACTCAATTTGCTCAATCAGTTTCACGATTGCAATCTAGCGCAGCAGCAAGTGAAAGAGTTTTTGAGTTTTTGAATGAACCAGAAATGAGTGGCGAAAGTATGCTAACAAACCAACTTGACCCACAAAAAGTTAAAGGTGATGTTGAGTTTAAAAATGTACACTTTGGTTACACAAGCGAAAAAACCATTATAAACGATTTTTCGGCAACCGTAAAAGCCGGACAAAAAGTTGCGATTGTGGGTCCTACCGGCGCCGGCAAAACCACTATTGTCAATTTGCTTATGCGTTTTTACGAAATAAACTCTGGCGATATTTTAATTGACGGTGTATCAACCAAAACAATTACTCGCGAGAACTTGCATGACCTTTTTGGCATGGTATTGCAAGATAGTTGGCTATTTGAAGGAACTTTGCGCGAAAACTTAGTGTTTAATAAGACTGGCATAACAGACGCCGAACTTGATAACGTTTGCGCAACTTGCGGGCTTGACCACTTTATCAAAACTCTACCGAATGGTTATGACACACAACTTTCGGAAGCCACTGCCCTTTCGGTTGGTCAAAAACAACTCTTAACAATTGCACGTGCAATGATACAAAACAGCCCAATGATCATTTTGGATGAAGCAACCAGCAACATTGACACCCGAACTGAACTCATTGTTCAACAGGCTATGGACAAACTATCTAGTGGTAGAACTTCGTTTGTAATTGCCCATCGACTATCAACCATTAAAAACGCCGATATGATTATTGTAATGAAAAACGGTGACATTGTTGAGCAAGGCAACCATAGTGAATTGCTTGCAAAAAATGGTGCCTATGCCGAACTATACAACAGTCAATTTGCTGAATAAAATTAGCGACCTAAATAGGCCGCTTTTTTTATTCCACAAACTCAACTTTCATACGATTACTATTAAATTTTAAAAGGCAGGCATACTCACTTTCGTTTAGCCATTTTGCATAATGAGATAAGCAAATACTAGCGCGCCCACTCCTTCCAAGAATAGTTACCTCGGTACCAATTTGAGCATCAGGCACATTGGTTAAATCAACCATAAAGCAATCCATGCAAACATTGCCAAGCACATTAGCCCGTTTACCATTTATTAAAACATAAGCAATATTTGACAGTTTGCGGTCATAACCATCAGCATAGCCAATTGGCACTACCCCAACTTTTGTTTCCCGCTTTAATGTGCAAGTGCGGTCATAGCCAATTGTTTCTCCAGCCTCAAAAGTGTTTACCGACACCAACTCGCTTTTTATGCTAAGCGACTTTTTTAATTTTTTATTATTAAAATATCCATAGATTGCAAAGCCCACCCTAACCATATCGTAATGCAAATTTGGGTGATTAAAGGTTGCATTTGTATTTGCCAAGTGCAAAGTGGTTTCCTTGGGAAGTGCGCGCGTCAAGTCTTCAAAATTATGCGCTTGATGACCTATGTAGTCCACATCTCCTTCCTTTGTTGCAAGGTGCGAAAAGGCACCAGTTAAAATTAGGTTTTTATTATTTTTTAAAATTGTAATTGCGTCTTCAATTTGTGATTTTTCCAAAAAACCAAATCTGTGCATGCCTGTATCAATGCAAAAATGCACCTTAAGTGGACGCAAGCACTCGCTCGATAGTTTATTCAAGTGCCAAATATCGCCTACAGAAGGCGTTAAATTGTAATAGGCATATAAATCAATTAAAGAAATTTTGACTGGTTGCATAATCAAAATGTCGCTTTTAATTCCATTTTTTCTAAGCCTAATTCCTTCGCTTAAAGTAGCAACACCAAAGCAATCTACCAAGTTATCTATGCTTTTTGCGACGTGTGAAATTTCACTTCCGTAACCATTTGCCTTAACCATTGCACACATTTTTGTATTTTTGCCGACCAAATTTTTTATAGTTTTTGCATTACTTTTTATTGCCGACAAATCAATTATAAATCGCGTATAAGAAAATTCATCCATATTTTTACCTCGATTTATCTTATGCAAAAAGTTTGCGCAAAGTTAAAGCAGTGACTTAATGTCACTGCTTTTGTAAAAAATTTTATTCAAGTTCATCAACAATTTCAGCAATTCTATCCAAAGTTTCTTGCGTTTCTTTGCCTTCGGCAACTTGCGCTTTGGCTTTTTCATAACGCCTAATTATTTCGCGCTTACTAGCCTCACGCACAACTTTGTCATTTGTTATTGCATAACCAATTTTGTTTACCCCCATATCAGTTGGGCTTTTGTAAATTTCTTCCCCAGTAATTTTATATAAAATATCTCTTAACACTGGAAAGGTTTCCATATCCCTATTGTAGTTGACAGCCGAAATACCATACGCTTTTTCGTGGAAAGTATCAATCATATTATAATCTTTAATGTCTGCCGTTGCGGCCTCATACGCTAGGTTTATTGGGTGATTTAATGGCAAATTCCAAATTGGAAATGACTCATACTTGGCATATCCCGCCTTTATGCCCATCATATATTCATGGTACATTTGCGAAAGGCAAGTTGCAAGTTTTCCCGAACAAGGCCCTGGGCCATTTACTATAACAATAGGTCTTGTTGTTGGCACATAAGGGTTTGCGCCATAGCCCTCATCCGAAACAATAGTTTTTACATCATCAGGATAACCTTTGGTAAAGGTATGAATGTAAACCTTTTCGCCCATATCTTTTAGTTTTTTAATAAAATTATCAATAAGTTCTCCACTCTTGTAAAGAGTTATTACTATCGCACTTACCGTAATACCCCTCTTTCTAAGTTCGCCAATTATTCTTAATCCCTCATCTGCATAGGTTATACCATAGTCGTCACGAACCTTTTTTTGCTCAACATGCTTTGCTGAAATACAAAAAATTACTTCCAATTTGTCTTTAAGCGATTTTAGCATCTTAATTTTTACATCCGGTTTAAACCCAGGCAACACTCTTGATGCATGCAAATCGTCCAAAAGCTTCCCACCTATTTCTATATACAATTTTTTATCAAAACGCTCCACGCGTTCAAGTATTGCTTTGCTTTGCAAACTAATATATTTTTTGTTATTAAAACCTTTCTTTTGAAAAAACATATGATTAACCTTCTTTGGTATAAAGTTTTATTTTGTTTGAAACTACAACTGCATTTAGTGGCATTGCCTCTTTTTTATTTCCATCCACATCTAACAGATTGTAGCAAGATTTTGTTTTTGCTGTTACGCTTATGCTTTTGCCACTTGCATAAAACACATTTTTACTTTTTATGTGGCGTCCAAACAAAAGGGACAAAAATACAAAGCAAAACGGCAAAAACCTACACTTTTTTATTGCTAAAATTTCAATTTTGTTATCTTGCAAACTTGAAAGAGGTGAAAAATTTTTAAAACCACCCGCAACTTGTATATTGGTTATATAAAAAAAATAAGCATTTAGCGTTATAGCGGCGCTATTGTCAATAATTATTTTTAGTTCATCACTTTTGGCGTTAAATCTAGAAAAAAAACATCTAAAATAATATCCAAATTTTCCAAAGGCGCGTTTGCTCTTTCTTGAAAAATTTTCATTTGCATTGGTAAAGGTCCCGGCGCCCAGTGCATGAAGAGCATAATCACCATTATTGTAGCAAATTAAATCAATTGGTTTAGGCTGGTATTGCGTAATAGCATTTACAAATTTTTTAATATTTTTCGGCAAATGCGAAGCAATAAAAAAATCATTTGCAGTGCCCGCAGAATATACCGCGACCGCAAACGACTTGCCCGCGTGCAAGATTGAATTTATTACCGTAGAAGCCGTTCCATCGCCACCCACTGAAATTACGGTGGTTTCGTCCGGCAAATTTTGTTTTAATAAAAATTCGTAAAAATCTTGCTCACGCTTGTTTGAGAATAATGTTGCTTTTTTATTTAGGGTTAATAAAGCATCAGCGAGTTTATTCGCTATTTTTTCTGCCTTACCTTTTCCGGCAAACTGATTGTATACAATCAAATAGTCCATAAAGTTTCCTAAAATTTATAAGTCTATTATAACACAAATCAAACTCTTATCGCAAGCAAAATAAAAGGCAACTTGTTTGTTGCCTTTTATTTAAATTTCTGCAATTTTGCCACGTTTTCTAATTAAGATATAAATCAACCAGAAACCAGCAATACCAACAATTGCATAAATAATTCTTGCAATAATACCGGCACCACAAATCCAAGTTACTAAGTTGAACGTAAATACACCAACTAAAAACCAGTTAATACAGCCAATAATTGCAATAATTGTTGCAATAAGCGTAATCATAAAAACTCTCCTTTGTGCTTTTTTATTATTATACGGCAAAAAGGATTTTTTATACAAAAAAAGTCCCTAAACTTTATGTTTAGGAACCTTTGTTATTATGCAAACAAACTGCCGGCATAAACTGTGGTCAGTACCAAATATACAAGGCACAATACAAAAATTGAAATTGCAACAATTGTTGTCCATAGTTTTAATTTGCCTTGCATTGAACGACCTTTATTGCGATTGTAAAAGGTGTCGCTAGTGTCGCCGGTAATACCAGTCATACCATTTGTGTTGCCTTGTTGCATCATTGTTGCAACAATCATAAAGATAGAGCAGAGCAAAATAATGATCATAAGAACAAAGCGGATAATTGGGAAAGAATTAACCACCCAGTCTGGTCGTATTTTGTCAGCTAATAGCACATTTGCGAAATTAAACATATACATCTCTCCGTTAAAGTATGCGATAATTATATCACACTTAAAATCTTTTTACAATAGTTTTTAGTCTATTTTTTGTTAAAAGCGTACGCCAATATAAAAAACAAGGCGATAAAAAATATACTAACAAACATCAAAACTTTTTTATAAACTTTATCGCCTACGAACTTGCTTTTGGCAAAGCCGTCAAACACCCACGAACAACCAATAAAAGCAAAAATACCAACTAGTATTAAGGTCATTCGTTTTTGATCTTCGGTTTGTGCCAAAACTAAATTTGCAAGCGTAAAAATGTTACTAAGCATCATTAGAACAGTGGTGTTCCCGTCATTTCTTCCGGAACTTTTTCTCCAAGTATTTTTAATATTGTAGGCGCGATATCTGCTAGCGTGCCATTGTGTTTTAGTTCTAGATCTTTGTTTTTGTCATCAACAATAATTACCGGAACCAGTGCTTTTGTATGCGATGTGCAAGGCGAGCCATCTGGATATTCCATAATATCCGCATTGCCATGGTCTGCCGTTACAATCGCAACGCCGTTATTTTGGCGCACAGCCTCAACCACCTGCTCTACGCAGTTGTTTACCGTTTGAACAGCAATTTCGGTGGCTTTTTTGTCGCCAGAATGCCCAACCATATCGCAGTTTGCAAAGTTGATTACTATGCAATCATAAATATTTTTTCTAACAGCTTTTTCGGCCTCGTCAGCAATTTTCTGCGCGCTCATTTCTGGTTTGCCCGCATAACTTTTCATTTTTACCGAATCTACAAGCACCCTATCTTCATTTTCATAAGGTTCAATTCTACCATCATTGAAAGCAAAGGTAATGTATGGGAATTTTTCTGTTTCAGCAATTTTAAATTGTCTATATCCGCGGTCTTGCAAAACCTCACTTAAAATATGTTTTAAGTGTTTTGGTGGATAAGCAACCAAACAGTTTTTCAAATTTTCGTCGTACTCAGTCATGCAAACATAGGTAAGTTTTAAATCTTTGTCGGTGTAAGGCAAAGTGTTTGTATCGTCAAAAGCATACGCAAGTTGACGCTCACGGTCAGCGCGATAATCATAACTAATTACACTATCGCCCTTTTTAATTAAACCAACCGGCTTGCCAGCGCCATCGACCATCACAATAGGGTTGATAAATTCGTCTGTTTCACCTTTTTCGTAAGCATGGTCAAAAGCAGCCATAGGGTCAGTTTCTTGCACCCCTTTACCACGAACAAATGCGTTGTATGCAAGTTCCACTCTATCCCAGTTTTTGTCACGGTCAAAAGCATAAACTCTGCCCACAATATCGGCAATTTTACCGCAGCCTGTTTCTTTAATTACTTTTAGCACTTGTGCCAAAAACTCTTTGCCCGATCTAATTGGCGCATCTCTGCCATCAGATACAAAATGGATATAAACATTGTTGCTTAGCCCATGTTTGGCGCAAAGTTTGATAAGTTCAAGCAAGTGATCAATATGGCTATGCACGCCACCATTTGATGGAATACCTACCAAATGTAAACTCTTGCCTTTGCCTTTTGCATTTTCGATAGCCTTTAAAAAGGCTTCATTGGAATAAAACGAACCGTCTTCTATTGAGCGATTTATTTCAACCAACGGTTGATATTTTACTCTGCCCGTACCAATTGTTAAATGTCCAACGTCCGACGTTCCCGGTTGACCTTTTGGTAGCCCTACCGCTTCTTCGCTTGCGCGCAAAAGTGAGTTTGCATAATTTTTGCAAAGCATTTGCAAATACTTGGTATTATCTCTATTTATTGCACTAACTTTTGGATCTTCGGGTCTGCCAAAGCCATCCATAATAATAAGACACACCGGTCGATTTGCTTTCACTAATTTACCGCCTTTATAATGTTTTTGAATTTTTGAGGGTTCAAACTCGCGCCACCCACTAAAACGCCATTAACGCTACGTTCCTGCATAATCTCGCGCGCATTTTTGTCGCTAACGCTACCACCATACAAAATGTTGATTTTTTTCACCTGCTCTGGCGTATAAATTTGTCTTAAAACACGCTTAATACCAGAATTAACAGCTCTAATTTCTTCCACAGTTGGAACTACTTGCAAGTTTTTGCCGTCCGAAATTGCCCACAAAGGTTCATACGCAATGATAACTTTTTCAGGGTCTTCTATTTCATTAAAGTTCCACAAAATTTGCTTTTTAAGAACTCTATAAGTGCGACCGGCCTCACGCTCCTTTGCCGACTCTCCAATACAAAGTATTGGCGTTAAACCATTTTTTAAAGCCGCTTTTAATTTTAAATTTATTTTTTCATTGGTTTCGTTGTCTTCCGCACGTCTGCTACTATGTCCAATAATTACATATTTTGCGCCAACTTCGGTTAACATTTTTGCACTAACTTCTCCTGTCCAAACGCCGCTTTCTGCATAATGCATATTTTGCGCGCCAATTTCAATATTGGTGCCCGCTGTTTTTTCTACTGCTTTTGGAATAGACAAATAACTTGGGCAAATTACAATATGATTTTTAGTCTTTATATTTTCAAGCAAAAATTCATCAAAAAACGCATTTGTTTCTGCAATTGTTTTATTCATTTTCCAATTTGCAACGAGATACAAATTTTTCATTAAAACTTCTCCTTGTTTATTTATCTTCAAGCATTGCAACACCCGGTAGATTTTTGCCTTCTAGATATTCAAGTGTTGCACCGCCACCAGTAGAAATGTGTGTTATTCGTGATGCATAGCCACTAGAAAGTACTGCCGCAGCACTATCACCGCCACCAACTATGCTGGTTGAGCCCGAAACTGCAATTGCTTTTGCAATGGCATCAGTGCCTTTTTTGAACTTTTTAAACTCATAAACGCCCATTGGTCCGTTCCAAATAACGGTCTTTGCTTTTTTTATTTCAGACTTAAACAATCTTATTGTTTTTGGTCCAATATCCATACTTTGAAAACCAGCCGGTATTTTAAACGAATTAACAACTTTTGAACGTGCCTTTGGCGAAAACTCTCTTGCTACTACACTGTCAACCGGCAATACAATTTTTACATTTTTGCAATCGGCTAGGCGTAAAATTTCTTTTGCGACCTCAATTTTGTCTTTCTCATAACGCGACAAACCAACCTCTCCGCCTTTTGCCACAATAAAGGTAAACGCCATTGCGCCACCTATTAAAATGGTTGAAGCCAAATCAAGCATAGAAGTAATTACGCCAATTTTGTCTGATACCTTTTTGCCGCCAAAAATTACCAAAACTGGACGCTCAGGTTTTTGCATAACTTTGTCTATTTCGGTAATTTCTTTTGCAACCAAAAAACCTGCCACTGCTGGAATAAATCTTGCTACCCCAGCCGTTGATGCATGCGCGCGATGCGAAGTACCAAAAGCGTCTAAAACAAACACATCGGCAAAAGATGCAAGTTTTTTTGCAAATTCTTCGTCGTTTTCTTCCTCCTCTTTGTGGAAGCGTACATTTTCTAGCATAACAATATCGCCTTCTTGCATGTTGTCTACCAAATTTTTTGCACTTTCGCCAATAACATCAGTGGCAAGTTTAACCTCGCGGTTTAACAAATTGGACAACCTTTCGGCCACCGGTTTTAGCGACAAAGCCGTATTAAAGTTGCCTTTTGGTCTGCCAAGATGTGAACACAAAATAATTTTTGCGTGATTATTTAATAAATAAGTAATGGTTGGCAAACTCGCAACAATTCTAGTATCGTCCAAAATTTCGCCTTTTTCGCCAAGCGGAACATTGTAGTCCACTCTAACCAAAACTCTTTTTCCGTTAACATCAATATCCTTAAAAGTCTTTTTATTCATAACTAAACCCCTTAAACTTTTATTTAAGTTTTTATTCTATTTTATTGTAACAAAACCAAGCCCCAAAAGTCAAATAAATTAAGGGAAAAAACCACTTTGCTACAAAGCAAAACCCGACCAGAAAGCGGTCGGGCATTGCATCAAAACATTATTTTGATAAATCTTTCAACTTGTTAATGTAATCATTTAGTGAGCCATCGTTAACACCTAGTTGGTCGCAAAGGGTGTTGCGTGGACGCTCAGCAAGTCTTAGGCCGTAGAAATATTTATCTTCAATTTCCAAATAGTCTTTACGGCTTGCAAGAGTACGATTGTCTTTTACATATTTCATATCCTTAATTGGATACAAGTTTGAGAAACTGCCAGAAGTTAATATTCCACCAGCAAAGCAGTTGATGTGGTAATATGTTTTTATGGATGAGAACTCAATGTTTTCGTTTACAAATTCAATGCTGGTAACGGTAACAATTTCACCTTTTTCGTTAAAGGTTCTTGTTCCAACCGGCATTTTGTTGCCCACATATTCAAACACGCCGGTATCTACATTAAAGATACGGTGACGCTTGCCATCGTCAGTACCAACCAGTTTAAGTTCGCTTCCATCACTAAACTTAACCAGCGTGTAACGATCGGCCTTGCGCGTTTTTGCGATAAATATTGGTTTTGATAGGTCAAAGTCACCTTTGTCAAAGTTCCAAACCAAAATCAAGTCGTCGTAGGTTATATCTTTCAATTTCTTGCGGATATATTTTTTCTTCTTTTCGTCATAAACTGTTATTTCAGTGTTTATTTCAAGACAAGAGTAATAACTAAAAGTAATTGTTGTATTGGTTGTAAATACTTTTGATGCATCACCTTGATCCCAATAAGAAGTAGAAAAATCAGCACTTGTACCAGTATATGTGGAAAATGTTAAATTGTATTGCGAAATTATTTCAGCAAAAGTTAGTCCAGGCATTACATCTAACGTTGTAACCGCTGTACCATTTGCTTTTACATTATTAATACCACCCAAACCACTACCAAGATCACTAAAAGTAAATGTCAAAGTAATTTTAGGATTAAAGGTATATCTTGTTGAAATTCGGTTGCCAGTAATTTCCTTGCCACTTATGTCTTTTGGAACAATGGTAACTTTATAATTTCCGGCAGTTAAGTCACTTAATGCGGTTTCCAAATTAACCGTTCTTGTGTCTTTGGTTAAAATTTGTTTTAAGGTTCCAAGAGTGGTATCGATGTCACCTACGCTACTAGTTTGAGCAATCAAACTCGCACCACTTGCAGTTATTTCCTTTGCCCAGACTTCGTAAGTTTCCGCACCAGAAACTTCATTAAAAGTTAAGGTTTCGTTATTTAGCGAAAACTTGCTAATGCCAAAGTTTAAGCTAAAAGTCCAATCTGCGCTTTCTACATTAACCGAGCCAGTTAGCCCAACTCGCGCCTCAGCCTTTACAAACAACTGTTCCCCGCCAGCAACTTGCACAGTGTCACCATCTGCAAATGTTGTTGCGGCATCAAAACTTGGTAGAGTGCTGCTTGTAGTTTTTATGTAGCTATATGTAAGTTTTACATTGGTGTTTCCCATTGCAGGTGCCGTAAGCACTACATCGTTAGAAACCGAACCTCCTGGCAATGTGTAATAAAAATAATAAGTTATTGCGATGCTGCTTGCACCGGCTTCTACTTTTTGCTTTACTGCATCGTTGGAAATAAAATTTACTTGTTCTTGAATGGTATCCAAATTGGCTTGAACGATGCCCGCCGTTGTGGTTCCGTCATATACTTTTAGCCAATCGGTTGCCGTAGTACTTTCGCTTAAAACCTTGCTGGTGGTTCGATCAGTACCGGCAACATCACCTAAACGAGTAGCATACAAAGTCCCTTCTACTGCACTAAACTCCAAACTAAGTTGGTTGGCAATTGCTACCTGAAAGTTTGTAAGCGATGCCAAAACACCAACTGCTAAAAGCGAAAGCGCACATACCATAGAAATTACTATACTAATAAGTTTTGCTTTCGTTCCCTTCTTTTCTGTCATAAAAAGATTTTCCCCTTTATGTATTTTTGTTAAACCTATTTTACTATAAAAAGTAAAAATCTCAAAATGTTTTTTTTGCATTTTGAGATTTTTTTAAATTTCTGCAATAATTTTTTCCATATCTTCCAATTTAGTGCATCTTGATATTGCATTTTTTACGCTTGCACTTTTTCTTTTAAAATAATACAAGAGTTGCTTTTTTATATTTGCGCAAATGTAATCGGGGGTAAACACCTGCTTTAAAACCTCTATTTGTGCAAATATATCTTTCTTTTTATCTTCGTCGGTATAATCAAGTTTTACGCCAGTAATTAGCTCTTTAAAAATTATTGGGTTTCCAAGTGCAGCTCGACCGATCATAAGTCCATCAACCTTAACTTCTTCCAAAAGATATCTTGCACCTGTTGCGTCTACTATATCTCCACTTGCAATTAGCGGAATGGTTACTGCCTTTCTAACCGACTTAAATAGTTCCCAATCTGCTTTTCCGCCAAAACCTTGGTCGGTGGTGCGTGGGTGAAAAGTTATGGCAGAGGCGCCCGCCCTTTCACACATTTTTGCAAATTCTACCGCCACAATTGAATTAGGCGTTAAGCCACTTCTAAATTTTACCGTGATAGGCTTGTTTGTAGAAGATACGCAGATGCGAATTATTTCTTCCGCCAAAGCAAATTTGCCAAGCAGCGCCGAGCCCTCACCGTTTTTGACTATTTTTGGCGCTGGACACCCCATATTGATGTCGATAATATCAAACTTTTGAACGATAGGCAATTTTAAAACCGCTTCAAATATCTTTGGCTCATTGCCAAAAAGTTGCAATACTTTTGGACTTTCGTTTGGAGCAGTTGCGCACAATTGTTCAGTTTTTTTATCTCCATAATATAACGCCTTTGCGCTAATAAGTTCGGTACAAGTAAGCCCCGCCCCATAACTTTTGCAGACGCTTCTAAACCCAACATCAGTAAATCCAGCCATTGGCGCCAAATACAATTTGTTTTGCGCGGTTACCTTTCCTATCTTTAACTCTTTTAACATACCACATATTTTACCACAACGCGCTCACATTTTCAACAATAAAAAAACGCCAGTTACGGCGTTTAGTTTCCTACTGCGGTTTTTAGTTCTTTGCTGGCTTTAAAAAAGGCAATTCTGCTAGCAGGAATAATCATTTTTGCACGAGTACGCGGGTTCACTGTTTCGCGTTTTGCGCGGTGCTTTACTTCAAACTTTCCAAAGCCGGCAAGTTTTACTTCATCGCCACGACTTAATGTTTCTTTTATGATAGCGGAAATTGCGCTTAGTGCCTCTTTTGCTTCTTTTTGAGATAAGGTTGTTTTTTGTGAAATTCCTTTGGCTAAATCTTGTTTGTTCATTTTCATTCTCCTTTTACCCAATTATGAACCAGCCCGTCGAGATTTATTCACACAAGTTTGCTTTTTTAATATAGCAATCATAACAACCAAATAACCCGCACCAAAAATTAGACCAAGCGACAATAATGCAACCAATTCACCAATTGCCCCTTTTAGCAAATTAAATAGTATTAGCGACGCAGAAAATGCAACACCGGCGGTAGCAATTGGCACAAGGTTACCAGCGCTTCCAACCCTTAATTTGCAGGCATTTAACATTATGCAGTTTATTAGGCACGCCACTAAATAAAAAATCAAAGTTCCTAGTTCGGCACCAATTATGCCGACTTTGGGCACAATTAAAAGTTCTAGCCCAAGTTTGCTCACGCCAGCAAGTCCAAGCGAAACAACCGGCAAATAAAACTTCTTTAAACCTTGCAAAGCCACCGTTGTCACCGAAGTTAGTCCAGCAAGCACCGAGGTAAAGCCGCCCACTCTAAGCAGTCTAACCGTTTGCGCAAGTTGCCACTCCGGCAAACTAGCACCATATAAGGTTTTTATAATTACTTCCGGAAACAAGGTATACAAAAAGCCAAACGGCAGACAAACAAAAAGAGCAATAAGTATCGATAGTTTTACCTTGCTTTGTTTATCGCCATCACTTTTTATAAGGTCCGGAAGCAGCACAAGTTCTAACGCGCCAATTGCCACCATTGGCAAATTTATAAGCACTGAAACCGAACCTCTTGAAAGCCCATACAAACTAGTTGCCAAACCCGAACTTAGGCCTGCCGATACCAAACAATTGGTAGTTACCACACTATCCAAAAATTGAACAAAAGGCACCAATATTGCAAGCAAGGTTGAATAAAAAGAAATTTTTAGAAACCCTTTTTTTTCTGGTTTGGTAAGCGGCGCAAAATTCAACTTTTTGCTGTTTTTAAAATTTAAAATAATAAAGGCGGGCAACGTGCTAAACGCAATCCCCACAAACACCCCAGCAACGCCAATCCCACCCGAATAAGCAGAGAGCATACCGGCCAAAACTAGCGCAATAATTACTTTTAAAACCTGTTCGGCAGATTCTGCGAGTGAATACTTGCAAAACTCGCCCATCGCTCTTATTTGCCCTTTTTTTACGCTAAGAAGCGAAACCGCTACAATTGCAATAGGCATAATTTTGTAAACCACTTGTACCTGCTCGTTTTTTTGAATTTTTGCAAAAACCGGCGACATAACAATAACAATAGCAGATACAAAAAGAGCAATACCAAGCGCCCCCAGTTGAGCATAGCGCGAATATGAGCCATTTTTATGCTGGCTAGATTTATCTCCAAAACTAACAGTTATTGCAGTACTAAAACCGCTAGAAGAAACAGAAAATAAAAGCACAAAAACGGGAAACACCATTTGGTAGATTCCCATTCCTTCCGCGCCAATTATTGCAGTTAGTGGCACCTTAAAAAAAGCGCCAGCAACTTTGCCCACAAGCATAAACAAACTAACTACAAGCGACGAACGCAAAATATTTTTTTGAGATTTTTCTTCTGCTTTTTTCATTTGTTTTAGTGTGCGTAAATTTTCAACTAAAATTCACTAAATTGGTTCAATAGAAATTTCAGCCGAAATTTGCCCACCGGCAATAGACTTGGTAGTTGCTTCATCAAGCCAAACCACAATAACTATTTCTTTGTTTGTAACAGCAGTTTCACTACGGCACATCTCAGCATTTACATCGGCGCCACAAACAGCAATATCATGGTCGTCCATTACTGCAATTTTAATGTTGTCCAAATTTTCTGCGGAGCCTTTGGTAACACTTAGCCCTTTTAAAATAATTCGGTACCCGCCCGTTGTGGTAAGTTTAAAACAGCCATACGCACCTTCGGTGCCCACACTATCATTTATGGTAGTGGGAATTTCGGTTTCAATAGACTCATCGCCGGTTGCTGGTCTTACCCCAATTGCCGAAGATTTTATTTTAAGCGCCGAAATCTCCTTGCCCTTTTCGTCAGTGACTTTTATGTCACTACTGGTTGTGGTTACTAGTATGCTATGCACCTCAACTTTGTTTTTTGCAATAATAAAAGCCGAAAGTGACGAGCCAACAATAACAATAAAAAATAAAATTAAAATTGCACCAATCGCAACACCTAAATCTTTGTTTTTCATAACGCCTTCCTTTAAAGCAATTATTTACCACTTTGGCGCAATTTAAACATAAAAAAACAGCCCAAATTTGGACTGCTTTTGTTTTAGTTATTTATTTTCGGTCTTGTCTCTGTTTTGTTCAACCGACTCTCTCCAACATGTAACTGCAACAATTATTGCAAACACAATAACCACGCCAAGCAAAATTGCAGAAACAACGTCAAACTTGCGAACGATTGCACAAACAATGCTCAAAATTAAGCAAACGCTAACTGTTATGATACTTGAAATTAAAACTTTTTTAGAAACCATTTTTTTACCCCCTAAAAAGTATAGATATATTATACCATACAATTTTTAATTTTACCATAGTTTTTGAAAATTATTTTTTTAATTTATATGCGGTTATTCCACCATTTATGTGCACTATTTTTTCAATTCGGGGGTGGGAAATTTCTTTGCGTACAAGGTTTTTTAAAACCCTGCCATAATGATAGCCATGAACCAAAACAACACCGTCGTAATTATTGTCTAAAAGGTTTAGATAATGCAAAATTTCGGCAAGCGCTTCTTCGCGCGTAAGCCCGTGCAAATCTAGTTTGTATAGGTTGCCAAACAAAAACTCGTCTTCCATTAGGCACCTATTGTTAAAAATACCCTAACTACTTTTTCACCTTTCGAAAGAGTGCCTGAGCGATCGTCGTCGTAATAAAATTCTAGGCAGACATCATTGCAAGGTCCGGTAATAAATATTGTATAGGAACTATCGTCCATTGAGGTAAAATCACCCACTTTGTTAGATTGCACCACCCTAACAATGCCATCAGTATAACTTGATGGATAGGTGACCTTAAAACGTAGTTTGCTATAATCCAGCACACCATCTTCAAATGGCAATGGATAAATGTTTAGTTGCAAATATTTTTGGTTGTCGGTTGTGCTTGCAAGAGTTGCATAACTGATGGTTTTTGTCTTAACTTCTTCACCATTGATTGATGCAAACAAATCGGACAATTCACTTTTTACCGTAAAGTTTGTAGTGATGGTTGCTACCGCTGATTGACCGGTTTGGTAAGCGTTGTAGCGCTCATCCCAATAACTAAATCTTGCCGTAAATTCCACCGAGATATTTCCGGAATTTAATGCTTTTACAAACACGCGGTTGTTTTCTTTGTAAATTTCTACAACTTCAACCCCGTTTTCGATGCAAATCATATGGCCATTTGACAATATTTTTGCCTCATAAACAATTTCACCACGAGTAAATTCAAGGGCATTAAAGTTTATGGTAACAAATTTTGCGCTAACGCCCTTATCATACGAAAATTCTAGGGCTATGGTCTTTCCTTTTTCTAGCGTTGTTCCCGAAATAAGTTTAAATTCGTCACCACCATCACTAGAAACCGGATTTCGATAAATAATTTCAAGTTGGTTTTCGGCGTCAGTGAACTTATGAGCAAATTTTATCAAACTGCTATCACCTAAGCCAAACGCACTAAATGTTTGCACGGTAAAATAGCCATTGTTTTTTATTATACTAAATTTATTAACTCCACCTTCGCTCTTTACATAAACGCCTTCATTTAATGCAATTTTGGTGCCGTCTACAAAAATATCATAGTCGTCAACCGAGGTTTCGTAAGTAGAATTAAAGTCTGCATCATAACCAATTTGTGGTTTTATGTTTGCTCTAGATGCATCACCTTTGTTATCTAGATAAATAAAGTTTTCGTGCTCATATTTTCTAACCTCTGGTTGCGATGGCGTGCTAAAACCAAATCGCAGATAGGTTTTACGAGGAATTAAATCCACTTGCAAAGACTTGTATTGCGAGCGAACTTCGCTAATGCTAGATGTTTGATAAATATCCACATCAACGTTTGTAGACGAAAGCGCGCTATCAGGGTTGGTTTTTATTACCAAGCATTGCTTTGCCGTGTCAATGTAAGCATCAACAATTGCACCGTTTTTGGCACTCTCTGGGACTTTTAGTTTGTTAAGGTTTCCGTTTTCTGGCAAAATCTTAAATGGTATTTCGTGGTTCATACCGTCTTTTTGCACAGTGATTTGAGAAATTTCTTCCCCGTTGTCATCTACAAACCACAGTTCGTCAATTACAACGTCCTTAACCGAAACATCAAAACTATCCATAACTGAACGACGAGAAGCGCTTTGCACCGTTATTTTTGCAGAACCTTCGCCGACGCCAGTTACTCTGACTTTGCCATTTACAATTTCTACTGTTGCAACTTCGGTGTTGGAACTATAAACATACACACCTTTGTTGCTAGCAGTTGTTGGAAAAATACTAACGTCAACGTCCACACTACTGCTTGCGCTACCTACCGACAATTCGGCATAGGTTGCCTCAACAGTAAGCGAACGCACCGAGCCTGTCTTTAATGCCTTAAAAATCAAACCGGCACCCACCGACACCACAACGATGCAGGCAAGAATAATGCCTACCACAACAAATGGGTTCTTTTTCTTTTTTACTAATGATTTATTTTTTGACATAATGGCTCCATCATTATTATTATGCTTCTATTATAGTTTAAATATTTGTAAAACTTTTGTCAAATAAAAATGGCTCAAAACAAAAAAGTCTGGGAAAATTCCCAGACTTAATTTTGTGTTAATTTTATTGTCAGGCTTAAGCGTGTGCGCGGTAAAGTTTTACATTAACGCCATCAGCTTTAACCGAAGATTTTGAAGAGTTTGCAATGCTTACTGGATCGTATGCAATAACGCTGTTAATTACATGACTTGCACTTGTTTCGTTGAAGACATTCATAACAACTTCAAGATTGGTTACTTTGTGGCAACCTTCAGTAATTCTGTTTGAATCACTTTTGCTTGCGCCAATAATAGCACCAATGTAAGCATTACCCATTGTTTCTGCAGATGCACTGTTAAAGTAAACAACTGCATACATGGTTTTTTGAGTGTCATTTAAGATTTCTACTGGAGAACCAGCCGAACCAACAATTGCACCAAAAATTTCAATATCGTAGGTTTTGCCCGAAGTTCTTACATCTTCGTCATTAACGCTTACAAAACCATCAACATTTTTAATTACTACTTTGCCTTCGGTTGCATCACCGACTCTTGCAATAATGCCACCAACAAATTTAGCATTTGCGCTTGTTTGGATAATTGAGTTTACGGTTAGACCGTTTAAAGCACTACCAACTGTTGCTCTACCAATTGCGCCACCAGCATTTTGTACATTGTACAAACCAGTGTTTACTACAAAGTTTTTAATTTCAAATTGCGAATTGTTTTCTGCAACCAAACCTGCTAGGTACGAATCATTAGTTTTTGGAGAAACTAGCATAATTGCAGTGTTAACTTCTACCCCAGCAACTTCTGCACTAATTGTGCCATAGTTGGTATATGCAAAACCTGCACCTGAGTTTTGAGTGTAAATGGTTGCATCAACGCAAGCACCTGCAAAATCAGAATAGATAATTTGAGCGGTTGCATAGTTGATAAATACAAAACCTGCCGAATATGCACCTTGAAGGTTTGCACCTTTAACGTAGCAATTTTCTATTTTTGCTTCATTGATGTTTACAAAGCCTGCAACTTGCGAGGTTCCAATACCATCAACATAAATTTCATCAACGCCACAATCTTTAACCAAAGTTACATTTGTACCTTTAATTAAAACTTGGTCAACAAAACCACTAACTTTTGCTGCAACAGTTACATCGTTGGTAAAACGACGAACAACAATATTTGCCTTTTTAACGATTACGTTTACGACTTCGGTTGCATAAGCGCTATTTGATGTTTCTACTGAGTTGATAGCACCCGAAACCGAGGTGTACATATAGTTCAAACCATTGAAGCTAAATTGTACATTGCAGTCCAAAACTTTTGAATCTCTAACTCTACCAACTAGACCAGAATATTTTGAACCATAGAACTTGCCATCTTTTTCAAATGAGTATTGGTTTTTGGTGTCAATGTTTGTAACAACATTGTAGTTGGATACAGTTGCTTTGTCAGCAAAACCAACAAGACCAGAAATTTGACCAACCAACGAACGAGATGCATTGTTTGCAAGAGTGCTATAAATGTTAGCAGAAACACTTGCACTTTCGTCAGCAGTAAGAGTGCCGTATCTTAATTCACCAATTGCCATACCAACATAGCAAATGTCAAGAGTTGAAACGGTTCCGTCAACAGCGGTAGTATCAATAACGCCATCAACAATGTTAAGATTTTTAATTACTGGGCTATTTGCAGAATCACCAACTCTACCAAAGAAGCCCAAAGTCATACATTTTGCAAAGGTTCCAGTTGTGCTTTCACGATTGAAAACATATTCGTTTAAGTTTTCAGCAGTGATAACAATTTTTAGACCTTTAACTTTAAAGCCATTACCATCATAGTTCGCCAAAAATGCTTTACCGTAGTCACCAATTGGTTTCCAGCTAGCAATGTTAGACAAATCTAAGTCGTCAATTTGCTTAATGTAAGTTTCGTCGCTGTTAATAAAGTTTGGATTGTTTACCAAATCCAATAGGTCTTCAACAGTACCAACAACAAATGGGTTTTCTGCTGAACCATTACCCTTATCCAAAACGACGATTTTAATTTTTAATACTTGTTTTTCACTTTTTGCAATTTCAACAGTTGCTTCACCAACTTTTTTGGCAACAAAAGCATCATTTTCAAACACGATTAAATCTTGTTTTTCAGAAATTGCGTCTTTATTTTCAATAAGTACTACATCATTACGCGAGCTACCAAGAATAAAGTTAAATGTTTCTTCGGTAACTTCAGCATCAGGCGAAACGGTTACATCTTGCTTGCCGCCATTATCTGGATTTGGATTTATACCTTTTGTTGTGCTAACAATTGTGTACACGCCCAAAGCCACAGAACAAAGAACAGATAAGATAGTACTAATAAGAATAGTTAATCTTTTTTTCATTTTTTCCCCCAAAAAAACCTTTATTTTTTAGCTTTTACACATTATACTATAAAACATTTGTTTTGTCAATACCCATACCCCAAAAAGTGGTCAAAGAACGCATCTTTCACCACTTTTAAAGTATGTTATTTAGTTGTAAAAATTTACAGATTTATCTCAATAATTTTAGTCGCGTTTATGCGCCCTGCCTTAAATTCAATTTGCAAAGTTCCGGCAAGTGTTCCCGGCTCAATTACGCAATATTTTTTATAAACGCGGCCTTCGTAAGTTTCAACAATTTTTAAATTTACTTCGTCGTTTGGGCAAATTGCTTCAATAGAAATTGCGTCGGGCGTTTCAATTTTGTAATTGCTTGAAGGAATTTCGGCAATTGAAAGATAAATGCGGTACTCACTATCCACTTTCAAACCAGTTAGCATTATGGTGCCCGAAAGTTCGTTCCCGCTAGCATCACTTAGTTTAATTTCACCAAGCGCTTGCACAATATACACAATCAGTTCACGTTCAATTATTATTTTGCCGTCAGTTGCGGTAAAAGTGATTTTTGTGGTGCCGGTTTTTTGACCCAAAATTACAAACTTGTTGCCGCTTTGAGTTAGAGTTATCATCGTGCTGTCGTAGTCTGCTTCAATTTTGGTTATTGGCTGAGCAATAAATTTATCAAAGCCAAAAGTGTAGGCAAAAATTTCTTTTTCATACCCTACGCCCGCTGACATTGTTATGCTAGTTATTGCTTCTTCAGGCAAACTCTCGGCTGTTTTTTCAGTTTCCGAAATAACAATTCCTTCTAACTCATTTCTAATATAAAAATTGTACGAAAAAGAAACTTTTCGGCTAGAGCTATCATTGGTTGCGTTAACCTTGCCAGTTATAGTAAACAATTTGGTTTCGTTGGTTGGAACCTTTATAATTTTAAATGAGTTTTCGCCGTAGTATTTTACATACTCGCTAATGGCTATTAAACTTGATGTGTCAAATGAAATATCACGCGTTGCATTTATTGCCGCACCATTAAATCCGGTTTCAGAAAAATAGGTTAAGTTTAAACCAAAGGTTTCGCCACTAAGCAAAATTTCGGTACCATTTTCGGTTCTACTAGATACACTTGCCTTAACCGATTTTATTTCGGCTTCTACTTTTATGTTAATGGCTATACGGATTTTTTTGCCTTCACTATTGTTGCAAGTTGTGCTAACATAAAGGGTTCCCGTACCTTCGTTTACTGGCGTTATAGTCAAACCAAAAATACCATCTGCATTACTCACAGTTTGCACCGTAAACACATTTTCATTTGAACTAGAAAACGTCATATCTAGGTCGGTCTTTTTCTTTTCGGTTTGGTTTAAAATAAAGGCATAAAACTCTTTGCTTCCACTGTTTTTGGTAAGTGAAATTGTGTCACTACCATCTCTTTTTACTAGTACCGGTTTGCCACCAATTTTATAGTTTAAATACAAGTTGTTTAGCGATGCATATTCGTTAATAAACACTCTGCAAACCACAGTCTTTTCGCCGGTTTCGGTGGTTATGGTTGCTCTTATGTCACTATATGCTTCACCATTTGAATCCAAAACATTGTTTATGGCCTTAACTAGCCCTTCTGCCTCATCAACCACACTAATGTTTGTTGGGTTTGAAGAGGTAAATTTTACCTTTCGATTGGTAACTTCCGCCGATTCTACCGCGTTTAAAAAGAAACTAGGTTTTAATTTTATAACCTGATTTATTGCCATTGAAGCGTAATAGTCATACGCGGCTCCGCTTGGCGCCGGCATAATAACGCCATCACTGGTATCCCACGAAAGAGAGGTTGGATCTACATAAGTAATAATTTTTACATTATCCTCATAGCCACCATCAACTGTTCTTACCACAATTGAGGTTTCACCCGCCCCCAAAACTTTTACTTTTCCGTCACTTTGAACCGAAGCGACTGCCGGATTTGAAGACCAAAAAGTCACCTTTTTGTTGGTAGAGTTGTTTGGGAAAATTTTGTAGTTTAGATTTAATTCTTCCCCAATACTAGCATATATTTCTTCGTTGTAAAAACTAACACCAGTAACCAAGGTTGTTTCGTTTCCGCAAGCGGTAAAAACAACAGCACCAAGGCAAATAACCAATAAAGACAATATTAGTTTAAAACTTTTTTTCATAATCTTCCTTTTACCACTTAATTACTTAAAGTATATAAAAATTAAAAAATTTTGTCAAACGAATTGGTAGGCTTTATTAGTTTTTTGTTTTTTTGCTAAAATTATTACTCAAAAACAACTTGAAATTTTTTATTTGTTAAATTATAATACCAACCTATGAACAGACTGAGTAAATTTATTAAGGCAATAAAAAAATACAACCTTGTGCAAGAAGGCGATAAAATTGCAATTGGACTATCAGGCGGAAAAGATAGTTTGTTGCTACTTGACCTTTTTTCATGCTACAAAAAAATTGCAAAAGAAAATTTTGAACTACTTGCAATTACCGTAGATATGGGCTTTGAAGGTGCTGACTTTTCCGGCTTAATCAACTTTTGTAAAGAGCGCGATGTAGAATACAAAATTGTCCCTTCTGACATTTACAAAGTAGTTTTTGAAATTCGTAAAGAAAAAAATCCATGTAGTTTGTGTGCAAAATTGCGTCGTGGCATTTTGTGCTCTACCGCCAAAGAAAACGGATGCAACAAACTAGCACTTGGCCACCATTTAGACGACACCATTGAAACATTTTTACTAAGTTTGTGCTTTGAAAACCGCCTTTCTACCTTTGCACCAAAATCTTTTATGAGCCAAACCGGCATCACGGTTATTCGTCCTATGATATTTATGTACGAAACCGAGGTAATTCGCGAGTCCAGCGGGTACCCAATTTTCTTTAACCCTTGTCCAGCAGACAAGCACACCAAACGTCAAGAAGTTAAAGAAGTTATTAAAAACCTTGAAACGCTTTGCCCCCACACCAAGGAAAGTATTTTGCGAGCCATAAGTTCACCCGAAAGATACAACCTTTGGGACAAAGTGGACAACTAAGCATCAAAAAGCCCTACCAAAATTGGCAGGGCTTTTGCTTAATTTATTTTATTTCAAGATATTTGTTTGGGTCAACTTCAACGCCATTTTCCAAGACTTCAAAGTGTAAATGGTCACCAAGATTTGCTTCGGTTCCCGCACTTGCCGAAACCACTCCAATTTCGTCACCGGCATTAACTTCTTGACCAACTTCTACCAAAACTGCATTGCTTAAAGATTTGTAAACGGTTTTGATATTTTCGCCGTGGTCAATTACCACCATGGTGCCATACAAACTGCTGTATTCCACCGACTCAACTTTACCTTTGCCGGCAGCAACAACTTTTGTGCCACTTGGTGCAAGGTAATCTATGCCCAAATGAGTGGTCCATTCGCCCAAAGTTTCATTTTTAACTAGTTGGTCTTCGCTGTAACCAACCACACTGGTATAATCACTTATTGGACAAATAAACACGTTTGTTTCTGGGTTTGACGTTGCGTGTGCTTCGTCAGGTTTTTTTGGCGTTTCTTGCTTAACATCATCCATTGGTGGAAGATCTTTCAAACTATTGTTTTTTGCAATAACTGAAATAACTAGCGCAGAAAAAATGGCAACGGCACAAAGTGAAACCGTAATCACATAGGCGTTTTTCTTTAAAAAATTTTTAACTTTTCCTTTATTCATATTTTCTCTCCTTTTCTTAATCAAATGATTGACAAAAGGAGATTTTTTATACTTTTAATTAAAAATTATTTTGGCACCACTTCACTGACAGTATTTTTTACCGTTTTAGGCTTTATAACACTTGCTATCATGTCGCCAATAATTATCACAATTCCTTGCAATATATTTAGATAATAAGTGCCAAGGCGCCAAATCAGAAAGCCCCACGCAACAAAGTTCATTCCAATATACGGCGTAAACAAAATAACAAAGGATATTTCCATCATACCAGTACCACCCGGCAAAGGTATGTACGCCGACGCCATAAAACAGACATAATACATTGCCATACTTACAAACAAAAAGGTAAGGGTATTAAGTCCTTCCACTTGCGGTGCCCCATTTAGCGCGAGCACAATAAAGAACGGCACCGATGCATAAGCCAGCACTTCCACAGAAATGGAAAGTATACACGAAAGCAAAAGCTTCCAATCACTTTTTAAATATTTTAAGGACGCCTGAAACTCAATAACATGGTTAATAAGTTTGCGGTATGCCTTGCGATAATCTTTTACCAAATGTAATTTGTATTGTACTTTTACTATTGTTCTAGCCAAACTTCTACCAAACGAACGACTAAACGCAATAGTCATTATGGTAACAAGATAAAAAGTATTAAAGACAATACCAATATACGCCAAAATTTTTAATATACCTGTTAGTATAGACAAAAAGCTATTAGGCGTTGGGAGTTTTGGCAAAAATATCAAAAAACTAACGAGCGCCATCAAAATGGTGAACAAATTTAATAGTGTAGTACGAATTATTGGAATACTGGTTGCCACACCGGGCGAAATCTTACGCTTTGCAAGATAAATAAGTTGCGCAGGTTGCCCGCCCGCCGATAACGGCGTTACCGCCTCGTAATACTTACCTACTGCTGCTGCCTTGTATGCCAAAAACGGACGCCTTTGTCCGGTGGTATGTTTAATTAAAGCATACAAACAACACGTGTCGGCCAGCATTGCCACAATAAAGCAACCAAGCACACACCATAAATAATTTAAAGATTTGCCACGAGAACCAATTAAGTTTATGATTGACGCATCTTCTGCCGACGAAAAAAGAGATTTTGCCAAGAAAAACACAATTACCAAATTGATAGCCAAAAGTATCACGCTAACAAATATGTTCTTTTTTCGTTTTTTAGGTTCGGTAAGTTTTACCGCGTCCTCAATTTTTTCTTTAACGACCGACTCTAACGCGACTTCGGCAACTTTACCCTCGCCTTCGGCATTTAAATCTACCTTTATTGGCGCAAGTAGTTGCTCTTTTTCTTCGTCGTTTAATTCGCTAAAAACCAAGCTGTCAAGCGCGTCTTTTGCGCTCGACTTTTCCGGAACTTTGTTTTGTTCTTCGGTTAAATTGTCTTGGTTTTGATTATTTTCCATTGTTTATAAGTGTACACTACTGCGCAAACGATGTCAAGCGCACGCAAGGGCGTTATAACTTTATTTTTGGGCAAATTTTAACTTGGGATAATCAAAAAGGCAACCCCGTCGCTAGGGTTGCCTTTTAATTTTTATAATGAGATAGTTAAAGATGGTCTTATACCCTCGTCATTTGCGGCAATTTTTTCACCATAAGGCACGCCATCGTTTGCCACAGCAATAGCATCACCAGCATCAAAGCCAGCGGAACGAAGCCAATACCAGCCTATACCTTCTCCCATGCACAAATTGTTAACTACAGCAAAGTCTACCGGCCTTGCAACGCCAGCGGTTTTATTTAAATACAAATTGCTAGCAACGTATGTATGTTTTATTTCATAGTAACTTAGTAGCCAAACTTTATCAACTACACTAGACCCACTTGTTGCAGTATAATCGTCCTTTGTTTCTGCCTCGTCAGTTACATTATAACGAGTAGTATTATCCAAGATTTTTGATTTTTCATTTGTATTAAACGCTTCGCTATAAAATTTATCATTTAACCAATTTCGTACATTACTTGCCGTCCATGTGTTACCACTACTTGAATATTTTATTCCAGCTGTCAAAATCTTTTCACTAATTACTCTTAAATTGGTCAAAGAACCAGTATATGCCGTTTTGGTTAAACTGTAATTTTCAAGCAAGAACCATTTAATTGGTTCAACTTTAAACCAATAAGCTGAACCGCTTGTTGGCGCTGTGCCGCATGCAAAAACTGAATCGGCATCTCGCACAACAGCGCTAACAACTTTTACATATTTGTCACCATTAAACGTAAATTCTGCGTATAAAGCTTGTTTTGTGTCACCACTTGTACCAATAGTATAAGTTTTTCCTGTTTTGGCAGTATCACCTAATGCGTTTAAGCTTGAAAGCAAAGAATTATCTTCCACCAAGGTTTGAGGATATTCACCCATAGTTATATAGTAATAATAATTCCCACCTATTGCCTTCTCGGTAACCTTAACCGGTGCATAAGTATGATTGTATTCTACATTTACAATAGACGCTGATATTTGTTCACCGCTAGCAGTTTTTGGGACAACTGACACCACATATTTACCGCTTGCACAACTATATAAGGCATCTTCAAGATCAACTATTGTTGTAGTTTTTCCTAAAACTTTAACAAGGGTGCCAAGTGTACTATCAGTATCACCTACCGCGCTGGTTTGCACAAGTAAACTCGTGCCACTTGCAGTGCTTTGTTTTGCCCAAACTTCATAGGTTTCAGCACCAGCGACTGAATCAAATGAAAGCATTTGTCCATTTAAACCGTAGGTACTTATGCCAAAATTAAGGGCAAAACTCCAATCAGCGTTTTCAATTTTTACTGATTTGGATAAATCTACGCGGGCTTCGGCCTTAATAAATAAGTGCTCACCACCGCTTACGGTCACTGCTACGCCGTCAGCTATTGCCGTTGCAGCAGTAAAGGTTGGCAAGGCTGTGCTTGCGGTTTTTACGTATGCATAAGTGATTGCAACATTACTGTCTGTTACCGCTGGCGCTGTTAGCGTAATGTTGTTTGCTACTGCATCAGTTGGCAAGGTATAGTAAAAATAATAAGTTATTGCTATGCTGGTACTGCCTGCATTAACTTTTTCCTTTATTTTGTCATTGCTTACGAAGTCCACCTTTTCTTGTATGCTGGTTAAAGCGTCATTTTGCACACCATCGGTGGTTGTGCCGTCGTACACTTTTAGCCAATCGGTTGCGGTGGTACTTTCACTAAGTACCTTGCTGGTAGTACGGTCAGTGCCGGCAACATCACCCAAACGAGTGGCATAAAGCGTGCCTTCTACCGCTTCAAACTTTAAATTAAGTTGGTTAGCAATCGCCACTTGAAAATTTGTTAAACTTGCCATAACACCAACTGCAATTAGCGCTAACGCACTTACCATAGAAACAATAGTAGCCACCAACTTTGTCTTTGTTGTGTTTTTCTTTTTCATTCTTTCGTCCTTTCCCCAAATTTATTTGTTTAGCCCTTATATATGAGAGCGCAAGCACGCTTGCACTCATAGGCTCATTTGCGCGCCAAGATAAATCTTGCGCCTATGGCAAGCAACGCTTGCCTTTGTGGCACCTTGTGCCACTCCAAATGAGCCACGGATAGCATTATTAGTATTAAGTAGTAATTATAATCTTAGAGCGTTAGCGGGCGAACTCTATCTAGGTTCACTAGAAGTCACCGCAAAAACGGAACATTCTTTCGTTTTTCGTTTGGCGGTGATAAGCGCAAAGACTGACCGTTAAGCGTAGTTTTGCAGTGACTACTGCAAAATGAGCCACAAGGTCAAGTCGCAAGCGCAACGCAAAAATAGGCAAACGATTATTTCGTTTACCTTGTATAACGCACAAAATTGCCCTTTATTCGGCTGTTTCTTTCTGCCCTTAAACTAGCGTTTGCCCAGTCGCTTTTAGCGACTAAATGGCGCCCCCCCCCCCCAGAAAAATGCTGAAATTATAAGGCTTTCAGCCACTTTTGCATTACTTAATATTGCCATTACAATTTCCTCCTTTTCATAAGTTTTGGGGTAATGTTAGTTTGTTACTAACAAACATATTATATAACATAAAATAAAAATCTCAAAATGTTTTTGAGGCATTTCGAGATTTTTTTATAACTATTTTTTCTTTCAAACTCTAAACTCACTCGCTAGCAATTTTGTTTAGATTTTTGAGATAAAAAAGATAACAAAAGGGCGTATAAAAGAACCGCCCCACTCGCGTGGGGCGGAACATTTTCAATCAACAAATAAATTTCGGTAATTTTATAAAAAGTTTAACTAATTATTTTGTAGCCGATTTGTAATCTTCAATTAGTACTTTAATTTTTTTGCTAGATTTGTATTGGCTGTAAAGGGCTTGAATTTTTTCATTGCGCAAAGTTGTTGTTGCTTCACTTGCCAAAATGTCGTACACATAATCGTATACAGTTTGGTTGGTTACCATTGAAAGGTAAGTATTTTTTAGGCTCTCAATGTTAGATTCAGCAACTTCGCCGGCGCTATACACTTTGTTAATCATAATAAAGTGCAAACCCGAAACAGAGTCAGTTGTTAAAATGTTATATTTGCCATTAACAGCATCTGGATTTTCAAATTGAGCAAATAGTTGATTTGCAATTTCGGTAAATTCTGGATACAAACCAGAGTCGGTTTCGGTATCTTTTGGAACCGCATAACCCATAATGTTCATAAGCAAGCTTAGGTCGGTAACCTTTGAGTCTTTGCTATAACTGAATTTTAATTTGTAGAACTTTTGAGCCAAAACTCTACCAGCCGCTTCTTTTTCGGCATCGGTTTTTGAACTATCTGCCCACACTGCACGATACTCTGCTAGCATATCACTAACAGCATTTTTAACATCGTCAAGAGTTTTCTTAACTTCGTTACCGTCGTCGTCTTTGTTCTTTTCGCCAGTGGTTGGGTTGATATAATCTAGGTCAAGCTTGGTTGTGTCGTCTGCGAATGCTCTACGCAAAGCCAAAAATGCTTCTATGTAGCTTTCTTCTTTGGCGTCTTCTTTTTCTAGTTCTGCCTTTTTGCTGGTTACATAGCCAGGATCGCTAGAAAGCGTTGCGCTTGCATCGGTGGTGAAAGGCAACAACAAATGTTGCACGGTAAAGTATTCACCATTTGCGTGATACAAAATTAAGTTGTTGCTTAGTGCAAGATAAGAGTTATTTTCAGACAATTTTTTGATTGCGGTAGCGTAGTTGCCGTCAACTGCAAAATCTTGAATTTGACCGTTTACTATTTGGTTGTATCTTTCCAAAATGGCACTATCGGTAATCGTGTAGTCACCCTCTTGTTTTAACCAGTATAGTTCAATATATTTTTGATCTTCGTAATACTTGTACAAACGATTTAGTTCATTTTGGAAAGCCTCATCAGCCGTAACTTGTTTGCGGCTGCCAGTGTTTGACGATTCTCTAAGCGCGTTTACATAGCGTTTGTATGCAAGCGCTCTATACTTATTGCCTTCTTCGGTTGGAATGGTGAACTTGTCTTTTAATTCCGTTTCCTCAACTTCGTCTTCGGTCTTGCCAAGTTCAGTACGTTCATACTCTTCAAATTTGGGTTTTTCTTCTTTGTCGTCATCTTTTTCGCGTTCTTCTACGCCATAAAGTTTACGAATTTCGTCTTCATAACCATCTATGGTAGAATTTACGGAATCAAATACCGATTGCCAAATTTTGTTCTTTTGAGCAATTGTAAGAGTAATTTGTTTTTTAGCTTCACCCAAAACAACTTTGTTTTTAATTAAGGCTTCCAAAGTTAGTTCGTAAGTTTGTTCTGCTGTGTAGCTGTAATATAAATTTTGGGTGTAGTAATAATAATTGAACATATTTAGCACTTCTGAGCGCGTAATTTTTTCATCACCAACATAAGCAACCACATCATCGTAGTAACTTTTTGAATCTTTGTGAACAAGGTTGCAACCCGAAAACGAAACTGCTACTGCTATCACCATACACAAAGAAAGTAAAATACTAACAATTCTTTTTTTCATTTTTTCCCCTTCTTAATCTAGTAAAATTATTCGATTTTTATTTTAGCACAGTTTTAGGCCAAAAATCAATCAATTTTTTATCATTCTGTTGCCACTTTAAGAAAATCTTTTAAGATTTCTAGTGCCTCCAAACTATTTTGTTCGCTTAGTCTAAACACAATTGTTGGCTTGTCACCCAAATTTAATACGCACATCGCCGAATATTTGTAAATGGCATTTGCCAAACTTTCGTTTTGAGCGATGTTTGCGGTGGTATCAAAATTGAGTTTTATGCTGTTTTCATTTAAATAGACCTCAGTTATGCACAGTTTTTGTGCCATACTTTTGATGTATGCCACATCAACCAAATTGCGCACAACGCGCGGAATTTTGCCAAACACATCGTCCAAATCTTTAAGCACTTTTTGTCTGGCTTCTTCACTGTTAATTGCCGAGATGTTTTTGTAAACAGTCATGCGGTTTTCACTATCAGTAATATAACTTTCTGGAATAAATGCATCGACATTAACTCTAAGCAACACGTCGCGTTCTTTTTGCACCGGCTTGCCTTTTAGTTCGTCCACGGCTTCGGCAAGCATCTTGCAATACAAATCGTAACCAACCTTTTGAATGTGCCCATGCTGCTCCGCACCCAAAATGTTGCCACTTCCCCTAATTTCCAAGTCACGCATAGCGATTTTAAATCCGCTACCAAACTCAGTAAATTCCGAAAGTGCTTCCAGCCTTTTGTAACTTTCTTCGGTAAGTGATTTATCTGGTTTGTAAGTAAAGTATGCATAACCGGTACGATTGCATCGACCTACCCTACCCCTTATTTGATAAAGTTGCGAAAGCCCAAATTTATCACTATCCACCACAACCAAAGTATTGGCATTTGGAATATCTATACCGTTTTCAATAATGGTAGTACAAATAAGCACATCGGCAATGCGTGCCGAAAACTTGTAAATAACTTCTTCTAGTTCACTACCGGCAAGTTGACCGTGTCCAACCACAATACGCGCTTCTGGTACCAGCTCTTGCACCCGTTTTGCAAAAGCATAAATGCCTTCCACCCTATTAAACACAATAAACACTTGCCCATCACGCATAAGTTCATTTTGCACAGCGTACTTAATGGTGTTGTCGTTAAATTCGGTAACATAAGTTTGTACCGGAAGCCTATCGCTTGGTGGCGTAGAAATAATTGAAACATCTCTAAGTCCCGAAAGCGACATATGTAAAGTTCGTGGAATTGGTGTTGCGGATAAGGTTAAAACATCAACATTTGTTTTTGCAAGTTTTATACGCTCTTTGTCTTCCACACCAAACTTTTGCTCTTCGTCCAAAACAATAAGCCCAAGGTCAAAATACTGCACGTCTTTTGAAAGTAGTCTATGGGTGCCACAAATTACGTTTATTTGTCCAAGTTGCAACTTGCGCAAGGTGGCGTCTATTTCTTTTTTGGTCTTAAAACGATTTAACAGTCCAACATTTATACCAAACTCTTTAAAGCGATTTACACACGTATGGTAGTGCTGTTCGGCCAAAATTGTAGTTGGTGCCATAAACGCAACCTGCTTGCCAGATAACACCGCCTTAAAAATTGCTCTTAACGCAACCTCAGTTTTACCAAAGCCAACATCACCACAAATTAGCCTATCCATAACGCGGTCACTTTCCATATCAGCTTTTACTTCACTTATTGCCTTTAATTGGTCTTCAGTTTCGGTATATGGAAAACTGTTTTCAAATTCTAGTTGCAGTTCGTCATCGGGCAAAAACTTAAAGCCTTTGCGCGCTTCGCGAGTAGCATAAAGCGTAAGAAGGTCAAACGCCATCTTTTTGATGGTTTTTTTCACTTTTTCTTTAACCGCACCAAATTCCGCACCACCAATCTTGGATAGTTTTTTTGGTGTTTCTGCGCCCGAAAATCTATCTAGCAAGTTCATTTGGTCAATTGGCACATAAAGTTTGTCGTCATCACGGTACCTTACCACAATAAAGTCTTTGGTGCCAAAGTTACCTGTAAGTTTGGTAACGCCTTCACAAATACCTATACCATGAACCGAATGCACAACATAATCGCCAATTTTTGGAACTGAAAATACATTTTGCCTACTTGCCAAAATTCGGCTTGTTTTGGCTTTGCGCGCGAACAAATCATAGGTGCCAACCACAACAACTTTCGCCGTTGGCAAAATAAAGCCAGAACTAAACTCATACGGCAAAATTGCCGAACTGTTATCGCCAATAGAAGCGTGTTTGTTAATTTCTATATCTATATAACTATTTGAAAGTTTTTTCTTTAATAGTTTGGCATTTTCTTCATCACCAGCAAAAGCAAACACCTTAAAGCCGTTAGTTAGCCAAACATTAACGTCTTTAACAAAATCTTGCAAGCGTTGAGTATAACGCGCCAACTGGTTGGTTTTAAAATTAAACACACTCGCTGGTTCAAAAAATCGGTTCTGCGTGGTAATTTTTTGATGTGCCACTCCTTCTAGTCGGTTCAAGTTTTCAAAAACATTTGCAAGTTTTAAGTATCCCGTATTGTCTTTTGACAAAATTTCGCCACTGCCCGCAAGCGCTTTACGCCTACTTGCAAGTTCGGTGTTAAAACCCACCAAGGCATCGTAGCACATTTTTACTTCATCATAAACAACAACCGTGTCTTTGTCCAAATAATCAAAAATAGAGCTTAAGCTATCTTCAATAAGCGGAAACAAATAATCTAACGAAAAGCCATGGTCACCCAAATTTAGTTTGGTAATAATTTCATCGGCTTTTTGCACAAAGCGAGTTTCCGATTCGGCGCTCTCAAACTCTCGCGTTTTTAATGCTTCAAGTTTTGCAATTATTTCATTAACCTCAGCACTGTCCAAAAACAGGTCCGTATAAGGACAAACTTCAAGCAGATTAACGGCTTCATCTGACTCTTGCGACTCTATATCAAAACTTTTTATAGATGTTATTTCTATATCAAAAAACTCTATTCTAAAAGGCTTGTCAGCGTTTATTGGAAAAATATCCAAAATATCGCCACGCACTGAAAATTGCCCAGCCTCGTCAACAAGCGCTTCACGCCTATAACCAATTTTTACAAGCAAGTTTGTAAGCTCAGTTAAATCATATTGCTCGCCGACCTTTAAATTAAGAATGCTCGCCAAAAATTCTTTTTTGTTTGACAAATAAGAAAACAAACTATCCATGCTGGCAACAACGATATCGGCTTTTTTTTTCGCCAAGCCATAGATGGCCTTTATGCGCTCAACGTTGTTTTCGTTGCTTTGCGCCGATTTGTAAAGCGAGATGTCGCTACCGGCTGGCAACAAAACTACTCGTTTATCACAAATTTGCGAAAAAAGTTCCTGTACTCTTTTTGCGGTAACAAAGTCACTGGTTAAATACAAAACACCTACGCCAAACGAAGCGCTAGAAACAACTCTTTCCGGTTGGCTCATACCAAAAATAGAGCAAGGTCGCTTGTCCCTTACTGCTTTTAAAAAGTTCTCGTATTCTCCCCCAAGTTTAGAGAAATCTAAAATTTTTTCTAGCATAGTAATTCCTTAATTATATTTTTGCATAAGCGCGTCTATTTCCGCGCCATTTACATAATCTAGTACCAGATCCACCGCCTTATCTATTGCCTTAAAGGTGTCAGGTGATTTTATTTTTGAAAGCACAAAGTCCGCCGTGGACATTTCTGAGTTTGGCTTTTTGCCGATAGAGATTTTTACACGATTAAACTCTTTGCTGCCAAGCTCGCTTATTATGCTTTTAATTCCGTTGTGAGTAGTGCTAGAAACGCTTTGTTTAAGCCTAATAGTTCCTGCTTGCACATCATAGTCGTCCGCCAAAACAAGCAAGGTTGGACTTTCTGCCGAAAATTTTTTCATTAGCCCTTTTACTGCCTTACCTGAATTGTTCATATAGGTTAATGGCTTTGCAAATACAATCTTTTCGCCTTTTATATTTGCTTCCGCGATCAAACTGTCACAATAATTTTTGCCAAACTTTTTGTTTAAGCTTGCACAAACTTTATCAAGCACCATAAAACCAACATTGTGGTTGGTTTTATCGTATTCTTTGTCTGGGTTTCCCAGTCCTACAATTATTTTCAATTTTTTATCCTTAACCTTTATGCATTTATATCTTGCAAAATTGTTGTACCCGCAGGTACCACAACTTTTTCACCAACTTTTACCGCCGAAGTGCACAAACATTTTTCTCCTACTTCGCATTGTGGGAACAAACGAATAGTGCCGTTTTCGGTCTTTAAAACCGAACCCGCACCGACCTTGGCTCCAGCATTTAGTCTAACATTTTTTAGGTTTGCATTATCCACTTTGGCACCAAGTTCTAGTTTGGTTTTCTCTACTACCGAATAATTCTCAATTTTTACATCACTTTCGGTAACCACCGAATCTATCAAAATAGAGTTTCTTATGCAAGAGCTCTCACCTACTACCGAATTTTGAATACTTGCACCTTCTACCACCGAGTTTGCGCAGATTTTGCAGTTGTTCAATTGGTTGTTTGAGTACAAAATTACATCTTTGCCAATTTCAACTTTGCCGGTAAGTTGGTTTCCACCATAAATAATGGTACCGCTTCCAATAGATACTTCACATTCTATATAAGTGCTAGATGGATCACGCAAATCTACTCCCGAACGCAAAAAATATTCAGTAATGCGGTTGCGCATAATGTCCCTTATTATTGAAAGTTGTTTAAAGGTGCTTGCAATAATAAAGTCCTCTTCATCAAAATAGTAAGTTTCTGGACAAAAAATTTCATTAACCCGTTTTATATATTCCGTTTTAAAAATGTAGCCACGCGTAAGTTTGCAAACGTTTAAACTTTTGCTTTTTGCAAAATTAAACGCGTCTGCAATTGTGCTCGCCTTTAGTAGCGGCGTGTCGCTGTACAAAACCACCGTCCACTCACTATCTCGAAGGAGCGGCTTAATTTCGTCAAGTACCGTGTGCATTGGGCTAACCACTTTTACAATTGGACGCTTTTTGCAACAATCAACCACCCAATCAACCATAGGCTTGCCAAGCACATCAATTTCGTAAGGTTTTTCCACTCCTGCAAAATTTTTGTTATCTACCGCCAAAACGATATACGATATATCCTCATCAGCAAGTTTTGTTTTTTCTGGCTCCACACTAAAATCTGTCATTTCTGCTGGCGAAGTTATAATACTTTCGCCAAAATCATACAATACTTCTTCCATACTACCTTCTATTTTAACCAAATTAGAAACTTTGTCAATTTGTTATTTTGATTGTTTTCTAGTTTCTTTAAAAAATTTATGCAATAGTTCTTTGCATCTTGAATCCTCTACATACTCCATTTCCACTTTGTGACTAGCATAATTTTCATTTTGAAGCTTGCAAAACTTAAATTGTGACACGCTTGTATCTTTTGCAAAATAATATACCTTTTTTATTCGGGATAAAAATATTGCTCCCGAACACATCATGCAAGGTTCCAGCGTTACATACATTTCGGCGCCATCAAGTCGCCACGATCTAGTTCTGCGCGACGCCCTTTTTATTGCCAAAACTTCTGCATGTGCAAGTGGACTTTTTTTGGTTTCACGTTTGTTGTAGCCCATACCAATAATTTTGCCGTTTTTTACCACCACTGCCCCAACTGGCACTTCCCCCTTTTTGTAGGCCTTTTGAGCAAGGGTTAGCGCTCTTTCCAAAAACTGTTTTTCCATTTTGCCTCTTATTTGTGATATTTTATGTTGTTTATTATTGTTTCCGCGCGATAAATTTGTTCTAGCAAATTTACTCTAATAAGTTGGTGCGGAAAAGTTAATTTTGAAAAACAAAGCAAGTAATCTGCGCGCCTTATTACATCTGGCGATAACCCATATGACCCACCAACAACAAAAGTTATTTTACTCACGCCATCTACCGATTTTGCACGAATTAGTTCGGCAAGTTCCGGACTGGTTAACTCTTTGCCTTTTAAGTCTAGCACCACAACATAACCTTCGAGTTTTTCCAATATTTGTTTGCCTTCGGCTTCTACCACCTGCGAAATTTGCAATTTTGAACTTTCTTTTACCTCAGGCAGTTCCACCATTTCTAGTTTTACAAAGGCAGAAAGACGCTTTGCATATTCGCAGATAGCGTCTTTCAAATAACCTTCCTTAATTGTTCCAATTGTTACGAGTTTTATTTTTAGCATTAAATTGTTACCAATCCCATTCCGGTTGCAAGTGCAGAAATCCATTCAATAGCCAACCATGTTATGGTAAGAGCATACATAACCTTACCCGAGGTGGATAGTCTGTTTTGAGTAAGATCTGGCATTGGTTCCGCCCCTTCCGGCTGAGGCGCATTTTCACTTGCGCTAAATGAGTTTGTCCCTGTATCAAAATTGATGTTTGCATTAGTATCCGCCTTAACAACTTGCACCTCTTCGTAGCTCTGGCCAACTGCTTTTTCTGCTTCTTTCTTTTTGCGAATTTTTACAAAGGCACTAAATATAACGCCGGCAATTAGGCAAGCAACCGCAAAGGTTATCACTGCGTAAATTAGATATTGCGTGAAATAAATTTCAGTTGCCCCGGTGTCGGCAGCCACTGAATCACCATACGCAATGTAGGTGTAAGTAACAGCAATAAAGTTGTTAAAGAAATGAATAAACATTGGAATAACCAAGTTGTTTGTAAGCAAAAGCGAAATTGCAAGGACAATGCCTAAAATAAATTGATGCACTGTTTGGTCTGGCGAGCCGTGCATAATCATAAACAAAAAGGCACTGCCAAACACAGCAAAATTGGTGCTTATGCGTTTTAGGCCATTAAAGATAAGCCCCCTAAACATAATTTCTTCACAAATTGCTGGCAAAATGCAAATAAACACTACATAAACCAAATACATTCCAAAATTTGGAATAACAATATCCGACGTTACCGAATTGTATCCAAAGCTATAAAGAAGTTCTAGAAAAACGTTAGTTACGCCCGAAAAGCCAAAAATGCACACTAGTGACAAAAGCAAACACAAACCAATTTGCGCTATATTAAAATCACGTGAAATTTTTAAGTTGTTTAAAAACTGCTTTTTGCCATTTTTGGTACCAACATACACACCCAAAACAAAGCAAGCATCTAACAAAAAGTTAAAAAGGTACGCCACCACCCCAAGTTCCACTTCAAAAAGTGCAAGCACCGAATAAAACATACTAATTACCGTTTGAAACAGCAAAAAGTATAGTAGTCCACGCGCCGAATCGTCTGGCGTAAACGCTGTTGGCTTATAGTTATATTCAAAACCCATAAAGGTATTTTCTTTGGCTGTATTTTGCATTTATCTCTCCTACATTTTTTTTAATATAAAGTTTTTACTTGGCTTGTCTTGATGTGACAAATACACATTTGCACTAAGTGCATCGCCGTAATAGTATTCAATATACGAAACGGCGGTTGAATAAGCGAGTTCCGGCGTATTGTTATTTTCGGATAGGTGCATTAGCATAAAATGCTTGGTGCCAAGGTCTATTAGTTTTACAATTAGTTCACTACACTGCACATTGGACAAATGACCGAGTTTTGAATGCACCCGCTTTTTGAGCGCTGGTGGATATTTGCCCATCAGTAGCATTTGCTCGTCGTGATTGCTTTCCAAAAGTGCCAAATCTACGCCACACAAATTTTTATACATATCTATGGTAACTTCACCCGTGTCGGTTGCAATAGCGACCTTTCTTCCGTCTGTGCAAATCAAATAGCCCACTGTACTAACCGCATCGTGCGACAAAACAAACGGCGTTAGTTCAAACCCACAAAAATTTACTTTTTGGTTTGGCACTATTATGTTTTGGTAAACGGCTTCAACTTTTAATTTGCCTTCTAGATAATTTTCTTTGGTTGCAAAAACTTTTAGTCCAAGTTTTTTACTTAGGTCCCCTACTCCCGAAATATGGTCGGTGTGAGTGTGCGTTACAAAAATTGCTTTTATTTTGCTTTTGTCCGCCCCCACTAGGCTTATTCGTTTAAGTGCTTCCCGCACCGAAATCCCACAATCTATCAAAATTATTGCTTCGTCATTTTCTATTAAGGTACAATTACCTTTGCTTCCGCTAGCTAAATTTACAACTCTCATAAGTAATCTCATTTTAAATTATACACAAATTTAAAATTTTTACAATTGTTTTAAGCACAATTTTGCAAGTTGTTTTATATTTCCACCCCGCCATTAAGCCACATGGAAAAAAACTCCTCCAAATCAGTTTTTGAAAAGTCCGCAAAACTTTCGCAAAATTCTTTGGTCGTAATATTTTTAAACCTATTCTCTTTTTGAATTTTTTTCAGCGAAGCAAAAAACGCATCGTCCCCCACTTTTGTCCTTAAATCGTTAAAGAGTAGCATACCTTTTACATAAACCATATACACATACTCATATTCGCTTTTATACTCGTTTACGGCTAAATTCATCTTTTTGTTCATGGTTATGTTTAGCGACAAAATAACGTCCTGATAAATTAAATAGTTATTTTGCGCTTCGGTAACTTTTTTCTCGCGCATATTTTCGGTTGGATAATAATTTTCTAAGTACAAAACTGTTGAATATTCCGCCAGGCCTTCATCTATCCACGCATCAACAATTTCATTGTCGCCCACCAGTCCATACCACCACTGATGTGCTATTTCGTGAACAATTACTGTTTCTATTTCTTTTTTGTCAGTAATTTTGTCCGCAATCATAACTAAGTTTGGATATTCCATACCGCCATGCAAAAATTCGGTAAAACACACTTTTAAGGTTTTGTATGGGTAGGTGCCAAAAATTTTGTTAAAGTACTCAACGGCTTTTAGTGAATAATTTAAATATTCGCTTGCGTTTTCATCGCCATTATAAGCATACACGCTAACTTCTGTTTTACCAACCTTGCCACTAAGCACTTGATAGTTTGAGCCCAAAACCATTGCAAAATCTCTCACCACGCTTGCCTCAAAAGTTTTGGTGTTTATTCCGTTTTCGGTTTTGGAAGACACCTCATTTCCGGTGCTTGCCAAAGTGTACTTTTGAGGATAACTAAATGTTACTACATAGTTTGCACACGCCGAAAAAAATGGGTCACCTGTGGAATAATATGGCGTTTGATCTACTTCGCCATTCACCACTTCACACACAATTGGGTACCAATTGCCTAGATTGACCGTATCATCATGATAGCCCAGTCTATGCGACGAACACGCAAGAATTACTCTAAACGAAATTTCCACTTTTACTTTTTGTTTTTTCTCCGCCTTGTAACCAAGTTCCACCCTTAAAATATCATTATCGGTACCGGCAATTTGGTAAGTTGCAGGGTTATCATTTACTTTTACATTGGTTATAACAATATCACCAAAACTCTCACCTTCGGGATAGCACTCTTCTTTGTTTAGTTTGGTATATGGCAAAACTTTTGCGTCACTACTAAATGCCGTAGGATACAAATGAAAAAATAGTTCGCTTATTCCCTCTTCTTCACCAACTTTTTTTTCAAAAGTTTCGGTAGCTACAACCGATTTGGTTTGATCATCATAGTTTGCTACAATTGTATAATTATTTAGCTTTTTTGCCTCTTTTGCAATCGCCCTATTTTCGCTAGAACAACCGCAAAAAATAAAAGCGCTACAAAGCAAAATAGCAAAAAAAGCGCTAAAAATTTTCTTCATAAAAAACACCTCACAAGACTTTATAAATCTTATGAGGCGCCAAATAGTTTTATGAATTATGGTTCAATTATGGTTTGAAGCGTGGTACCGCGAGTTGCGGTTGCTTTTTGAACAATCAACCTATTTTTAATTTGTTCTTTTAGTTCCGGCACGTGTGAAATTAAACCGACCGTTAGGTTGTTGCCTGTAAGTTTTTTAATGCTTGCCAAAATGTAATTGCACAAATCTGGGTCAAGCGAGCCAAAGCCTTCATCCAAAAAGAAGAAATCCATACTCTTGTTTGAGTTGGCAATAATTGCGTCCGAAAGCGACAAAGCAAGTGCAAGCGACAACACAAAGGTTTCACCGCCCGAAAGAGAGTTTACGCTTCGTTTAATGCCGCCATTAAAGTTGTCCAAAACAAAAAACTCTTTATTTTCGTAAATTAGTTCATACCTGCCGTCAAACAAATATTGCATTTTTGCTGATGCCATATACGATATGTCATTTATGTATTCTTCGGCAACATACTCCAGCAAGGCATTGCCTTTTAAGTTTGCAAGCAAGTTTTTGGCAACCAAATGCTTGTCTTGCGCTCTTTTTATTTCCAATTGCAAATCACGTGATTTTTCAAAAGTGCGGTTTTTTTCTGCCAAACTTTCAGTTAATGCACCAATAGTTTTTAATCTTTCGTTTTTGTCGGCATTTACTTCCGCTAGTTTGTTTTGCACTACTTCAAGTTCTGCATTATCAAAATGTCTACCCGCAATTTTTGCGTTAATAACTTTTAAATTAGCAGTGCTTTCAGCCAATACTTTGTCAAACAACAGCACCTCTTTTTCGGCTTTTTCAAACTCTGGTCTTTTACTTTCTAGTTTTCTAAGCTCGTCTTCGGTCATACCAAGTGCAGTTGCTTTTTCAAGCACACTTTCAGACACTTTGTCAAACTCGGCTTTTACCCCGACCATTTCACCTTCTAGTTTCATTTTGCTTTGACCAAGTTCACTTACTGCAATTTCGTGTTTTAACTTGGTGTCGTCCAAAATTTGCTCTTCAATTACGCTACGATTTAAGTTCTTTTCTATATCCGCCAAAGTCTTTTCAACGGTACCGTCCAAATTGGCTTTTAATAATTGAGCAATTTCGTCAAGTTCTTTCTCTACTACTGATAATTTTGCTTTTGTTTCGGTTTTGTTTGTGCGGAGTATAAATAGTTCTTGATCTCGGCTGGACAAATCGGCTTCGTATTCTTTTATGTCTTGCCTTACTTTTTCCAATTTTTCGCGCAATTCTTCATAGTTTTGCTTTTTTATGGTAAACTCTGCCGACAAAGCCGAAAAGTCTAGTTCAACTTCTAGCCCCATACCCGAAAGTTCATCTTGCAAATTTTTCATTCTTGCGCTTAGTTTTTGCTCAATCGTTTTTAAGGTATCAAGCGCCAGTTTATAAGCCTCTACCGCACCCACATTTTTGCTTAAGGTTTTGTTTAGATCTTCAACTTGACATTCAATAAACTTTTGCTCTTGTGACAAACTTAGCACGCTATCAATTTTTTGCTTTATCTCATCAATTTTTTCGGCAAGTCCTTCCTCGCTAAACGCGCCCGCTTCGGCAAGCAGTTTTGTTTTTTGTTCTTCAATCTGCGCTTCTTCTTTTTCGTTTAGTTTTATTGCTTGAGCCACTTCTTCGCGCCTAGACGAAAAACCAGCAATTTCGGCAAGCACCGAACTTTCTTTGCTTTCTAGGAGCAAAATTTGTGATTTTATTTTTGCAAGCGCCTCATCGTAAGGCTTTAAGTCCACTCTTTCCGGCGTTGCCTTTTGAATAATTTTACTACGGCAAACCGGACACTCTTCACCTATGGAAAGTGAATTTGTTAACTCGCCAAAAATTGCCAGACCCATATTTTCTTCACGCAATTCTGCCGCGCGCTTTTCTTTTGCAAATAGTGCATCTATTTCTGCTTTTATTTTGGACGCTTCGAGTTTTTTATTTTTTATTTTTTCTTCCAGAATAGAAATATTGTTTAGTCTTTCTTCGTTTTCAATTCTAAGCCTACGTTTCGCTTTGCTGCCTTCGCCTATTTCTATTTGTTTTGCCTTTAATGCAAAATATTCATTATGCTTTTTTTTCAAAAAATCTTCAACTGTTTCGCCTGAAATTAAAGCGTTCAGTTTTTCATCAATTTGCTCAAGCGACCCTCTAAGCTTAGAAATTTTTTGTTCGGCTTCCGTTTTTGCCGAAAGTCCTGCCTCGCTACCATTAAACATTTGGCTTTCTAGGTTTCTGCACTCTGCGTCCATAAAGTTGTACGCTTCGGTTTTTTGACCTAAAGCTAATGCGTTTGTGTCACCCGAAAAGTTGCTTATTTCGGCTTGCAATTCACGCTCGGCGCCTTCCATATCTTCAAGTTTTCGCTTTAATTCACTAGCATTTTGAAACACTAGTTCACGAGATTTTGCCTTTGCAAACTCATCTTCTTGAATCTCTTCTATTTTTTTGACCAAAGCCGCTTTTTCTTCTTCCAGCACTAGTTTTCTTGCTTCTTTTGTCCTTAAACTTATGGTTCGATCTTTTTTAATTTTTAGGGTTTCTTGTTCTTCCTTAAACGCCTTTTTCTTTTGGGTAAAGGTAGTTAAAATTTCTTCAAGTTCAGCCTTTTGAGTAGCATAATTATTGCTCGCTTCTTGTAATTTTTCACTAAGTTCAGCAATTTTTTCTTCTAGTTCTATCTTGCGCGACAAATATTGGTTGTCACTAACCGCCTTGCCATAAAGCTCAACCATTTTGCGTTTTTCTTCCATTGCGGCACTTTGCAAAGCAAGTTCATTTAACTTAACTTCGGTGCGCTCAGCAAGCTTTATGTTGTCTTTTAGGTCAACCAATTCTCTAACCGATTTTTCTAGTTTTTTAGCCTCAACTTCCACTTCTTTTAGTTCAGCTTGACTAGTTTTTATTTGTTGTTCTAGCCTTTCAAGTTCGGCAAAGTCCACCACTTCAAGCGCGCCCATTTTTGCAATTAGCATATCATAATCACGCTTCAATTGGCTTTCTCGCTCTGTGGCCTTGTTCCATAGCGGCGTACCATAGTCGTTTAGGTCAAACAAATTACCTACAATACTAATGCGTTCGGACGGCGTTGCCTTTAAAAACCCGGCAAATTCACCCTGTGGCAAAGCAATACACTTAGAAAACTCGGCATCGGTCAAGCCCAAAAGTTCCTTAACTTTTGCATCTACTTTGTTTGCGCCTTCGACAATTTGAGTTTTGCCAAACGACGAAAGTTCAAACAAATTGGCCGACTGCTCTACCTCACCATTTTTTTTGCGTTTAAAAATTCTTTCCACCTCAAAAGTCTTTTCACGCTTATTTTCTTTAAACGCAAATACTAGGTTTACCCTTGCTTGGTTTAGTTTTAGGTTGATAAAATCTTTGTTGGTTTTTGCTCGCGTAATTTTTCCATACAGCGAAAGCATAATGGCGTCCAAAATGGTAGATTTACCACTACCCGTGGCACCAAAAATACCAAACAAACCAAAGCGCGAAAGTTGGTCAAAATTTATGGTTTCGCAAGTTGTATAACTTTGCAAACCCTCTATTTCAAGTTTTATTGGTCGCATTACTTATCCTCCATTATTTCCACAAAAAGTTCAAGCTGGTCTTTTGGTGGTTCCACGCCTTTTTTTGCCTTATAAAATTGTTCAAAGAGTTCTTTTGGCGATAAACTTTTTCGCTTGCTAGAAAAAACAAAATCATCAGTTTTAAGGGCAATATTTTCAAAGTTAATTTCAGTTACAAACGGAAAATTATCGCGAATGTCGTTAATTTCGGTTGCCGTAAGCGGACTACCGCGACGAAGCACCAATTCGACAAAGTCATTAACCGAAAAGCCAGCAAGTTTGACTGCCAAATCTTCGCCCTCTTCGCAAACAACCTTTGCCATTTTTGAAACCGATAAAAGTTCTCTAAAACGGATATTTTTTAAATTGGCACCATCCGATTCAACCACCAAAACGCCCGCTTTTTTTTGATTTGGTGAATAAAAGAGAGGCGCGCCCGAATACGCCATATTTCCACCAATAATTTGCTCAGTATGAATATGTCCCAAAGCATAATAATCGGCGCGAGGCAAATCGGCTTTAATAACAACGCTAACATCGCCGACTTTGTAGTCTATTGCTTTGTCAATTGCTTCTTCACGGCTACCCGAAACCGGAAAGTGCGAAGCAAGCAAATTAAAGGCGTCTTTTTTAAAGCCTCTGCATACATATCTTGCCCATTCGCAAACTTTGCCCGAATAGTCCTCAGCCTCAGCCTTTGCCTTTAGGCGATATTCCATTGGATATGGCAAAATTGCAACCGATGTTCTTTCGGTTACCCCACGATGCGTTTTAGATTCCACCACGGCATATCCTTTGCCGATTTCCACAAACTTAACACGCGCTGACGCCGGTGAAAGTTCTCCCACTGGTTCCAAATCACCTGCCAAAATAATGTTATGTTTTTTGGCAAAATGGGTGTTAGATTCTATTCTTCTAGGATCATCGTGGTTGCCAGCCAAAGCAATAACCGCACGACAATTGTCCTCAGTTAATTTTTCGAGGGTTTCATAAAACAAATCTTCTGCTTCGCTGGTTGGTACGGCTTGATCAAAAATATCTCCGGCAATAATTACCAAATCTATTTTTTCCTCATTGCAAATGTCCACCATGTCTTGCATTGCTTTGCGTTGTTCGACAATTCGTGACCTCTTGTTGGTTTTTGCTCCCAAATGCCAATCGGCAGTATGTAAAATTTTCAAATTTTTGCCCTACCTTTAAGTTTTAAAAAATTCTTGAAAAAAACACTAACTAGTGATATTATATATTCATTATATAATTAACTCAAAAGAAAATCAAACAAATGGAGCGACTTTATGGCACTTTGTAGTTATTCGAGCGATACGCATTCGGGTTCTTTTTTGGTGATTGAGAACACTTTTATAAATGAATATTTGCCAATTGCACCCGCACATTGTGTGAAAGTTTATTTGTATGGTTTGTATCTTTGCACCAACCCAAATTCGGTTCAAAACACCATAGATAATCTTTGCCATACCCTAAGTATGGACGCTAGCGAAGTTAAAGAAGCGTTTGAATATTGGCAAGCCGAAGGGCTTGTGCAAATTTTGGAAAGTCCAAACAAACAAGAACTTGCCATAAAATATTTGCCGGTAAGCAGACGTGCCGGTTCTAGCAAAAAACGCGCAAGCAAATATGAAAGCTTTAATAGCAAAATTCAAGCACTAATTACTGGTAGAATGATAACACCAACCGAATACAACGAATACTACACTTTGCTTGAAAGTTTTCATATGGGCGAACAAGGACTTATTGATATTGCCGAATATTGTGTAAAACTAAAAGGCTCAAAAGTTGGCTATCCTTACATCTTAACCATAGCCAAAAACTTTGCCAACGACGGCTATCTCACCGACGAGCAAATTAAAGAAAAACTATCCGAGCATGATGAAGTTGTTACCGAAACCAACGACATAATTAAGCAGTTTACTTCAAAAAGTTGCAGCACGCTTGAAGACCGCTCACTCTACCTCAAATGGACAAACGAATTTGGTTTTTCACACGGCACCATAAAAGAAGTTGCAAAAACCTTAAAGGGCAAACCAAACGCAACTTCTGCAAGACTGGACAATTTGCTTACCAAGTATCACAACTTGCACCTAGCGTCTAGCCAAGAAATTGATGAATACAATAACAAATACAACGAGTATCTAACTCTTGCCAAAGACATAACTCGTGCAATTGGCCTATACTACGACAACCTAGACATTGTTATAGAAACCTACATCACTGATTGGGTAAGCAAAGGCTATGATGCAACTACTCTAAAAATTTTGGCAAGTTATTGCTTTAAGCGTTCCATCCGCACCCTAGAAGGTTTAAATGGTGTTATTGCAAAATTTTACAAACTTGGTTTGGTTACCGAAGCCTCTATTTCACAATATATGCAAGATGTTATTTCTTCGGATGAACAAATCAAAAAAATACTTGACAAATGTGGAATTTTGCGTAATGTAAATTCATGGGATCGCGATGCCTACCGCACTTGGACTGAAAGTTGGCACCTTGGCTACGACATAATTGACTACTCTGCCGACTTTGCCAAAGGCAAAATGCAACCAATTCAGTACTTAAACAAACTTTTAAGTTCGATGTTTGATAATGGTGTAAAAACACTTGAAGACGCAAAAAATTATATGAAGAAAAGCGGCACCACGGGCGCAGGCGCGCCAAAAGTTGCCGTGCAGAACTTTGAATCTCGTACCTATGACCAAAAAGAACTTGATGCTTTGTTTGACAACTTAGACAACATTGAAATATAATGGGGGCAAGAATATGGATAGAAAAAGTATAATTTTAAAAATAACCAATGAACAACTTGCCCTTCGTCAAAAAGCCGAAGCTCATGCTGAATTTATGCTGCAAAAAGCCAAAGCCGATGCAAAATTTGGCGAACTATTTGTAAAAAAGAAAGAACTAGAATTTTTAATTGCCAAACTAAATGCCTATGGCGAAGACGCAAAAAAAATTGAGCAAGAATTAAACGATGTTGAAAAATTGTTAAAACAGCGTCAAACTGAACTCGGTTTTGTGGATAGTGATTTTATTCCCCACTACACCTGCAACAAATGCAACGACACTGGATATGTAAATGGCAAATATTGCTCTTGCTTTAAGGCAAAATTAAACGACGAACTAATTCGTCAATCAGGACTAGAACCTGACATGGGTTTGCACACATTTAAGGATTTTGATGCAAACATCGCTAGCACCGATGAACATAAAACCGCACTTTTAAAACTAAAAACCGTGCTTATGCAATACGCCGAAAAATTCCCCGCCAGCAAATATTGTGTAATAACAATAAGCGGACATACCGGCGTGGGCAAATCTTTCGCGCTTGAATGTTTAACCAGCGAAATAATAAAAAAAGGCTTCACCTCTTGTTTTATTACCGCTTTTCAATTAAACAATCAATTTTTAAAATATCACTCGTGCTTTGACGCCAACAAGCAATCGTTTTTGGATATGCTCTTGGATCCAGACTTTTTGGCAATAGACGATCTTGGCACCGAGCCTATTTTTAAAAATGTTACCGCGGAATACTTAAACCTCATTATTTCCGAGCGTATGTTAAAGCATAAGGCAACCGTTATTACCACCAACTTGAATATGAATGACCTACTTACCCGCTACGGCGAACGCATTTTTTCGCGTATTACCAACAAGGCAAAGGCGCTAAATATTCAGATTTCGGGTGATGACTTACGCCACAATAAAAATTAAAAAAATTTACGGCTTTTAATTTAAAAGTCGTTTTTTATGTAAAGAAGGAAAAAAAATTATGAATAATAAAATTAGAAATGTAGCAATTATTGCGCACGTTGACCACGGCAAAACCAGTCTAGTTAACGAAATGTTAAAACAAGGCGGCGTATTCCGCGACAACCAAGAAGTGCAAGACCGCGTTATGGACTCCAACGCCCTCGAACGTGAACGTGGAATTACTATTCTTAGCAAAAATGCCTCACTAAGTTACAAAGGCATAAAGATCAATGTTGTAGATACCCCAGGTCACGCAGACTTTGGAGGCGAAGTTGAACGTGTATTAAAAATGGTAGACGGCGTTTTGCTAGTCGTTGATGCTTACGAAGGCCCAATGCCTCAAACTCGTTTTGTGCTAGAAAAAGCCCTAGCCCTAAACCTAAAAGTTATTGTTGTTGTTAACAAAATTGACCGTCCGGATGCTCGTTTGGACGAAGTTAAAGACGAAGTTTTGGAACTACTTATGGACTTAGATGCCACCGACGAACAACTTGACAGCCCATTTATTTATGCAAGCGCGCGTCAAGGTATTGCATCAAAAGACCCAAATCAAAAGGGCACCGACTTTATTCCTTTGTTTGACGAAATTATTGAGCACATTCCTGCCCCAAGTGGCGACGCAAGCAAAAATCTAAGCGTACTAATAAGTGCCGTTGAACAAAACGACTTTTTGGGCAAACTCGCTGTTGGTAAAATAGAAAACGGTACCATCAACGTAAACGATAACGTTGTTGTAACCAACTACTTTGATGAACAACGCAATTTTAACTTTAAAGTACAAAACTTGTTTGTTTACCAAGGTCTAAAGCGTGTTGCTGTTAAATCAGCCGAAGCAGGTGAAATTGTTTGTATTGCCGGCTCAACCGAAATAACCATTGGTGACTCGGTTTCTAGCCCTGCCGAAGTTATTACTATTCCTTTTGTAAAAATTAGTGAACCAAGCGTAGAAATGGTGTTCTCGGTAAATAGCAGTCCTTTTGCTGGTCGCGAAGGCAAATACTGCACCAGCCGCCATTTGCGTGAAAGACTATTTAAAGAAGCCACCAAAGACCTAAGTTTAAAAGTTTTTGAAACCTCCTCAGCAGACAGTTTTAGAGTGCTTGGCCGTGGCGAAATGCATATTTCTATTTTAATTGAAAATATGCGCCGTGACGGATACGAATTTCAAGTTTCGATGCCTAGAGTTATCTTTAAAGAAATTGATGGCAAAAAGTGCGAACCTATTGAACTTGTTACTATTGACTTACCAGAAAGCGCAGTCGGCAACGTTATGAATGTACTTTCTAGCCGAAAAGGTAACTTAATTTCTATGGCTGCACGCGGTTCTAGAACTCGCTTGCAATTTGAAATTCCTGCTCGTGGCTTATTTGGTTACAAGAGCCAATTTTTAACCGATACCAAAGGCGAAGGCGTTATGAACAGCACCTTCTTAAAATATGAACCATACAAAGGCCCCATCACAAGACGAAACTTTGGTTCGCTTATTGCCTTTGAAGAAGGCGACGCCGTTCAATATGGACTATTTTACACCCAAGAACGCGGAAAACTTATCATTACAACTGGTGAACACGTATATGCAGGCATGATTGTTGGCTTTAACCCAAAAGGTGAAGACATTGTTGTTAACGTTTGCAAGAAAAAACACCTTTCAAACACCCGTTCTTCTTCTAGCGACGAAGCATTGCGCCTAGAACCAATCAAAAAACCAACCCTAGAAGAATATCTAGAATACCTAGACGAAGACGAATTACTTGAAGTTACCCCGTTGTCGCTTCGTATGCGTAAAATAATTTTGGATCACACCTTGCGTGGCAGAGCCGATTACAAACGCAAAAACTCCGCTGAATAACAAAAAAGAACTCTTAAAAAGAGTTCTTTTTTATAGCTTAAACTTTGGCGTGGTATCTTCTTCAAGCACTCGCGCCTCATACTCAAAGCCGTTTATGCTTTTATCAAAACCGAGTTCAGAAAAATCTTGCATGGCCTTTGCTAAACTTTCAACAAAGGCATCAACAGGAAATTTGTCTTGTTCCACATACTTGTTATCAAATGCACGTTGCCGCCCAGAGTCCATATACTTTTGCAATTCGGTTGAAAGTTCTTCCACCCCATTTGCTGGCACATCACGCTTTAAGGTATAAACATTTGAGTGCAAAATTGTCTCCGCCTCTGCCTGAGTTAAGTTTGGCACAATTTGCAATTCCATTCGGTAAAAAGTGTTGCGCCAATAACGCTCATTTAACATTCTTAAACGGTAATAAGCGTTGCTATACGCGTTTTTAAAATATAACGATTGTGGTATAAGCAGTTTGTTCTCTTCGGTATTCAAACCTTTGGTTAACTCATGCCACTCTTCACCAAAATAATTTAGTGGTGCCACTGTGCTCGCTTTGCGCGCGCGTTCTCTTGCATCAAAAATGCTTTGACTAGAAAAACCAAGTTGCTCAAAATCGCGATGACGCGAGGTATATTTTGCTACAACGCTAGAATAATTAGCCTTAGAAAAAATTAGTTCACCTATTGCCTCTTCTCCAATCCAGTAAGGCGCAGTAAAAAAACGAGGATAATAAGACATACTTTTACCCTCTGGCGAATTGTAAAAATACTTTTCAGCCAGCACTAGCAAAAATGCACAATCGTGCAGAGGCAAAAAGTTGGTATGTTTGCCCGCTTGGTTTTGTATTGCATTGTAAAGCCCAGCAACAAAACCGGTAGGAAGATAAACATTTCGTACTTCTTTTGCCATAAATTCTCCTTATAACTTCTTTATTATACCACAGACTTAACTTTTGTGCAAGGGGGTATATTTTTTAACAAACACCCCACCTTTTGGTTTATTATTTTATCATTTAGTGATATAATTTAATAAAATAAATAAAAAGGAACCAACTATGAACTCATTAAAAAAAATATATTGTAGGACCTACCAAAAAATTATGCATTTTGCAATGTGCTTTATGCCTTACCGAGAACCTAAAATTTTGGAAAGTTTAAAGGATATAAAAACGGTTTTAAAAGCCAAAGGAAAAACCTCACCAATGCTGGTTACTGATCAAGGCGTAAGAAGACTTGGCTTAACGAAAAGTTTGGAAGAAGATTTATTGCAAAACAACTTTAACCTTACGGTGTTTGACCAAACCATGCCAAACCCAACCATAAACGCCGTAGAAAGCGCTCTTGCCTTGTACAAACAAAACAAAGCGGATTGCCTTATTGCCTTTGGCGGCGGCAGCGTTATGGATCTTGCAAAAGGCGTTGGCGCGCGCGCCAGCAACCCCCAAAAAAGCCTAAGACAAATGGGCGGGCTGTTAAAAGTTAAGCACAAGTTGCCTCTGCTGCTTGCCATTCCAACCACCGCCGGCACTGGTAGCGAAACCACAGTGGCAGCCGTAATAACCGATAGCGAAACGCATCACAAATATGCCATAAATGATTTTAACCTTGTTCCCGAATATGCGGTGCTAGATGCTAGCCTAACCATAAACTTGCCAAAGTTTTTAACGGCAACAACCGGTATGGACGCACTTACCCACGCCGTAGAAGCCTTTATTGGCGGCTCAACCACCCCAAAAACTCGCAGATGTGCACTAGAAGCCACCAAAATGATATTCGAAAACTTGCCAGAATGTTACCACAATAACACAAACATTATTGCTAGACAAAATATGTTAAAAGCCTCTTATCTTGCAGGCATGGCCTTTACCCGCTCTTATGTTGGATATGTTCACGCAATTGCGCACTCCCTAGGTGGAAAATACGGCACGGCACATGGTTTTGCAAATGCTGTAATTTTGCCAATTATGTTAAGAGAATACGGCAAAAAGGCTGAGAAAAAATTGGCAATTTTAGCCAGATATTCCGGCGTTGCAAACATCGAGGACAGCAATGAAGTTGCAAGCAAAAAATTTATCGAGCGCATCGACAACCTAAACACTGAAATGCAAATTGGCCATAAGTTTGATTTCATTAAACCTGAAGATATTCATGAACTTGCCAAAAACGCCGATGCCGAAGCAAACCCACTTTACCCTGTTCCAAAATTGCTAAACAAAAACGAACTTGCTGAAATTTACAAAAAACTTGGATAAACACTAAAAATTTGCAAAGAAATTAAAAGCACAAAAAGAGTTTCAACCGAAACTCTTTTTGTTTAATCTTTTAAAGCGAGATGGTTAACGCCGGACGAATACCCTCATCATTGTTAAACACATCATAATCTCCAACAACTCTACCATCATCAAAAACATCAAAACTAGCCAAATCACTTTCACCAGCAGTTCTCAACCACCACGGAGCAGTACCATTTATTCCTGAAATATAATCCAATTTATTTAAACCAGTGTAATAAGCCAAATTTGTCATTTTTGCTAAACGCGTCGTCTTATTTAAAAACATATTGGATTGATAGAAAGTATTTGTGACTTCATAATAACTTAAATTCCAAACATAGTCTTTACTTATTTGACCACCAGTTGAAACAGTATAATCATCCTTTTCCGTGTGTGAATTATTACCGAAATATCTTGTATCGTTTAATAAAATGTGCTGTCTGTCATCCACCGAAAAAGCTTCTTCATAAAAATGCTGATTTAACCAATATCTCATATTGCTATTAACCCAAGTATTTTGGCTTGCATCAAACATAACACCCGACACCAATATCTTTTCTGCTACCACATGTATATTTTTTGTTGTTCCCACATATTGGGATTTATTTGTAGAATACGCTTCTAACAGCATCCACTTTATTGGCTCTACTTTATACCAGTGCACAGAGTTACCAATATCCTTGTATTTGGTAAATTTGCAATTATTGTAAACATATTCAATAAGGTTAATTTTATAATAATTAAATTTACCAGAGCCGTCATAATAACCATCTTCGCTTCCACCAACAACAAAAGTTCTGCCAGTTTTAGCACTATCTCCTAAAGAGTTTAAGGCACTTAATGTCGTTGTGTCTTCTACCACTGTTTGTGGGTATTCACCTAGTTCTACATAATAATAGTAATTGCCTCCAATTGCTTCATCAGTTACTTTTACACTAACCGTGCTTGCAGTTTTGGTATGTGCATAGTTTACGCTTATGCGCGAACCAGAAATCTCAGTACCGCTTGAATTTTTTGGTAGTACTGTTATAGTGTAAGTAGCAGTTTCTTGGCTTGTTAGGGCTTCTGCCAAGTTTACGCTAATTGCGCTTTTATCTAAGATTTTAACAAGAGTACCAAGAGTGGCATCAGTATCACCTACCGCGCTTGTTTGCGCCAAAAGTGATGCACCACTTGTGGTGGTTTCTTTTGCCCATACTTCGTAGGTTTCTGCACCGGATACAGCGTTAAAGTTCAGCGTATCCCCAGTTAATGTATATTTGCTAATACCAAAATTGAGAGTAAAATTCCAATTTGCATTTTCTATTTTTACTGATTTGCTCAAATCTACTTTTGCTTCCGCCTTAATGAATAAATGTTCACCGCCACTTATAGTTACCACTGAACCATTATTTAGTGTTGTTGCATCGGTAAATGCTGGTAAGGTGCTGCTTGTCGTTTTTATGTAAGAATAAGAAACTACAACATTACTATCACTTACCGCTGGCGCCGTCAATGTAATGTTGTTTGCTACCGCATCAGCCGGCAAGGTGTAGTAAAAATAGTAAGTTATTGCTATGCTGATTGTACCGGCATTAACTTTTGCTTTTATTGCATCATTTGAGATAAAATCTACCTTTTCTTGTATGCTGGTCAGCGCATCATTTTGCACACCTTCGGTGGTTGTACCATCATACACTTTTAGCCAATCGGTAGCCGTACTGCTTTCACTTAGCACTTTGCTGGTGGTACGGTCAGTACCCGCAACATCACCTACACGCGTTGCATAAAGCGTGCCTTCTACCGCATCAAACTTTAAATTAAGTTGGTTAGCAATCGCAACTTGAAAGTTTGTAAGTGTTGCAAACACACCCACTGCAAGCAAGCATAATGCACTTACCATAGAAACAATTGTCGCCACCAACTTTGTCTTTGTTGTGTTCCTTTTTTTCATTCCTTTCTTCCTTTTATTTTGTTCCGTCCCATTTGCGCGTTAGCACAAATTGCATTGCGTCAGCAATTTTATAGCAAACGCAAAAGAGATAAGCAAAGAATTTGCTTACCTTGTATAACGCGCAAAAACGCCCTTTATTCGGCTGTTTTGTTCTGTCCTTAAACTAGCGTTTGCCCAGTCGCTTTTAGCGACTAAATGGCGCCCCCCCCCCCCAGAAAAATGCTGAAATTATAAGGCTTTCAGCCACTTTTGCATTACTTAATATTGCCATTACAATTTCCTCCTTTCCTTAGGTTTTTGGGTGTTGTTAGTATGTTACTAACAAGTATATATTATCACAAAAAAACAAAATCACAAAACAAATTTTGGTGATTTTGGAAAATTCTATAATTTTTTTTGCAGGCTTCAAACTCGCCAAACATTTACCGCTACTTTGGAATCATTTTTTATATTGCGCGTCAATAATATCTGTTTCGGGGTCATAGGTTGCAAGCAAAATATTTTTCAGCTCTTTTTTAGTTATTCCTAGTTTGTTTAGCATCCAATCAGTATCTTTTTTTAATTCCGTAAACGAGCTGTATGAAATATGGCCGTCAATCACCAAATAAAATGGCAAACCCGCAGGCGGCAAAGAGAGTTTTAAGTCTTCGGCAACGGTTGGTTTTTGAGTACTCTTTGGCAAAATACTTAGTTCACCACTAGTTTCAAAAATTGCAAAGGCAATATCGGATAGGTCAAAATAATCTTTTTCACGACACATCGAAATTAGGTCGTTAACATCAAGTTTGCTCTTTTTTAAATTTTTGTAATCTATTTCGCCATCATATATAATAACTTCTGGGCGCCCCTTAAAAAAGTGCTTCATTGCCGGACCTTTTCTACCAATAAAACTTACAAAAAGGTCAAACAAAAAAAACACAGTCATACCAAGCAAATAATATTGCCATGGAGTTTGGTCTAAATCTGTTGCCATTTCGGCAGCAATAGATCCAATAGAAATGCCCATAACATAGTCTATAAATTCTAGTTGAGCGATTTGCTTTTTGCCAAGCAACTTTGAAATAATAAACAAATATACAACCGCAACAGATGAAAAAATAATAACGGTAACCCAGTCTGGCATAGTGTACTCCAAAAACTTTATTTATCAAATTTTTGACCAAAAGTTTATAATATACACCTACCAACCTTAAATTCCCGTTAAATTTTATTTCTTTTTGTTATAATAATCTTCTACTGCACTTTTTACAGCCTCTTCGGCAAGCACTGAACAATGCAATTTGTGCGCAGGCAAACCATCAAGCGCTTCTACAACGGCTTTGTTGGAAAGTTTTACCGCCTCATCAATTGGCTTACCTTTAATAAGTTCAGTAGCCATAGAACTTGTGGCAATTGCACTTCCGCACCCAAAAGTCTTAAATTTTGCGTCGGTAATAATCCCGTCGTCAACTTTTATGTACATACGCATAATATCTCCACATTTTGCGTTGCCTACCTCTCCCACACCATCAGGGTTTTCCATTTCACCCACATTGCGAGGATGTAAAAAATGATCCATTACTTTATCGCTATATAGCATGTTTTTGTTCTCCTTTTTCCAATTTGTCCCAAACCGGACTCATTTCTCTCAATTTTTCTACCACGCGTTTTGTTGCATCAATGGCTTTTTCTATTTCTTCTTTGGTTGTATATTTGCTAAGTGTCAGCCTCAAACTGCCGTGGGCAATTTCATGTGGCAAACCAATTGCAAGCAACACATGGCTTGGATCTAGCGTTCCACTTGTGCAAGCACTGCCACTAGATGCTTCAATTCCTTCTTCATTAAGCAACAATAGCAAACTTTCGCCTTCAATTCCTTCAAAACTCATATTAAAGTTGTTTGTTAATCTATTTTTTATATCTCCGTTAATCTTGCTATGTGGAACAACCGACAATTGCTCAAACAATTCATCTCTAAGGTATTTTTCTCTTTTACTCGTTTCTGGCATTTCACAAACTGCTTCTTTAAGTGCTGTTGCCATCGCCACAATTCCTGCAGTGTTTTCGGTTCCCGCACGTTTATTTTTCTCTTGTGCGCCACCTTGCACAAAACTAAAGAGCGGCGTTTTTTCACTTACATACAAAAAGCCGACCCCCTTAGGCGAATGGAACTTATGCCCCGACGCCGAAAGCATATCTATATTTTGTTTTTTTACATCAATTGGCAAATGTCCCACTGCTTGCACCGCATCAGTATGAAAAATTATCTTATGCTCCCTGCAAACCTTCCCAATTTTCTCAATTGGTTGAATAGTGCCGATTTCGTTATTTGCAAACATTACGCTTACCAAAAATGTTTTGTCCGTTATTGCATTAACCAAATCTTCCACTTTTACAATACCGTTTTCATAAACCGGTAAATAAGTAACCTCAAAACCCTCTTTTTGCTTCTCTTTTATGGTATTTAACACTGCATGATGTTCAAATGCGGTTGTTATTATGTGATTTTTACCAATAAGTTTAGCATATTTGCATGCCGAATTTATTGCCCAGTTGTCACTTTCCGAACCACCAGATGTAAAATATATTTCTGCACTTTTGGCATTTATGCAATTTGCAATTTGATCTCTTGCACTTTCCAAATATTCCTTTGCTATTTGCCCTGCCGTATGCAAACTACTCGCATTGCCATATATGTTATCCAAAAACGGCAACATTGCTTCTTTGGCTTTTGCGCTAACTTTTGTTGTCCCCGCGTTGTCTAAGTATATCATTTTATCTCCTTTTGATTTTTTATTTACAATCATATCCTACCATATTGGTATGATATTATTATATAAAAAAAGACAAAACTTGTCAATGGGTTTAAAAAGTTTTGTCTAATAAATTTTTTAGGCTTACTGACGCCAAATAATTCACAATTAGTTCATTAAGCTTGCTCCAACAACCGTTGCTATCACAACAATTTTGTCTTGGACAACTTTGCCCTGCACCAAGGCAAGGCGCAAGCTCCGGCAAATCATTGGTAGCTCGCAAAACATCAGCCACCGAAATCTGCCCCGCACTTTTTGCAAGTTTATACCCGCCCTCACTGCCACGCGCCGATACAATAAGTTTGTTCTTTACAAGGAGGCCAATAATTTTTTCCAAATATTTAACCGATATTTCTTGACTTTGAGCGATTTCCGCCACCGAACGATAACCATCTTGCACGCGCGCAAGTTCCACCATTGTTCTTACAGCATATCTGCCTTTTGAAGATATTTTCATAACATACACCTCAAAATCTTATTCATTCTGCATATTGCGTTCTTGCAATATTCGGTCCGCAAGCGGCTTTAAACTCTGGCGTTCTTTTATCGATTCCGCCAAAAGTTCTTCAAAGACTTCATTTTTTGCTAGTTCGCTAGTAGGTATGCTTTGCTTTACTGTTACTTCAAAATTTTTATAGTACCAATCTTTGTTAAAAACCTGTTTGCAAGTTGTGTCATAAACCGCCGAGCCTTCTTCTACCCAACCGTGTCCAAACTCTTCATAATAGCAATCGTTAATGTTGGTGTTAAGTACGTTTAGCACTCCATATTTTAGTTCAGCATTTTCTAAACCGCTTGCTAGCAATAAAGAATAAAAATAACAATATCCGCTTGTGTCCGCTAGTTTTAAAAACTCGCCCAATGGTTTCCCATCTACTTGCGATGTTAAAGATTTATAAAAATACGGCGAAAACGGTATCGATTTTTTCTTTTTTATTCCGTTTCTACATATATGCTTGTAAATTCCGTCTTGCTGAAGAGGTAAAATATATTTTCCCATACTTCCTACCTAGTCCGCCATTTCATCTTGCGCGACTTCACTTTGTTCCAACTCGTCTAGTGTCAATTTTGCAAGATATTTATCATAATAATAAGCTTCACACTTGTTTGCAGGACGTTTGATTTTTAAACGTTTAATTATTTCTGCCCTTTTTTCAAGCAGTTCTTGTTCTCGCGCCTGCTTATCTACCTTGCAGATAGACAAGCGATTTGTATTTCTGTTGGAATTTTCTGGCGGTGTTTCACCATGCACCACAAACCAATCATAAACCGAAATATTAAATCTAGTAGCGCAAACTAAAATTTTACTATATAGTTCTCTATCATCCGCAGCTAAATTTTTAATTTGATCTTTTTTCTGTTTGTATTCGGAATACACCTCGCTATCGTTAATTCGTGACCTTTTGATCTGTGCCGGTTTTTTACATCCGTTACCAGAAAAACTTACCCCCAAAAGATCCATAACGTCTGGACGAGATACCCCTTCGCCAACAAGGTTCTTAACAATTACAGAAATTCTTTCGTACAATCTTGGATTTTTAGTTTTTATTCCTGTAATATCCCCATCTGGAAATTCACGTCTAAGTTCTCTTATAACATGATTTATGTAGTTGGTACGCTTAAACGCCTTTTTCATACGATAAGGCGACATAAGTATCAAATAATCGCTAGGCGTGCAATTAAGCTCATCGGCAAATACTTTTATCGCTGCTACCGCCGCAGAGCGAGAATCGGTCAACTCGTTATTTTCATCGGCAATAAGTTTGGTCTTGTTTAATGTTTCGTAAAAACGATTATACTCTCTGTCGTATTCAATACCTAATGCTTCAAAAACTTCCTCGGCATTTTTAAAATGGTTCAAACGCAAAAAACTTCTATAGGTAGAATAAAACGGCCAACTCTTTGCTGGTGTTTGGTACAGATCGCCGCCTTCAGCTATAAATTTTAAAACTTCATTTTTTAATTTCACTGATAATTCTTCTTTCATATACAACATATTGTATCACAAAATCAAATTTATTTCAAGCTCAATAATGGCGACAAAAAAAGCTCCAAATTTTGGAGCCTCAACCCCATAAAATTTAGAGCTTACAATTCTATGCATTTGCTTCTGCGGTTTCACTCGCATGATTTGACATCTGCTCATCACCATCACCCACGGCACATTCATTAAAAATATAAAACATTTTAATAGTTCCGTAAAACATTATCGTCAAAGCCGCATAGTAACCTATTGCGCACAAGACATTTAACGGCATACTTGCAGAGAAAAACAGAAATTCTGGTCTTATTAAGTAATAAATAAGTGTTTTGCCCATTTCTTGCATACTATAAAACACTTCAGCCCAAGTAAGCATTGCAAAAACTGCAATCCATATTTTTTTACGCTCTGGCTTTTCAAATTTTTGTTTGCCAAGCAAATAGCAACCAAGAATTAGCAGCGTGCTATGGCAAAAACTTGCAATAACCAAACTAGGAACTGTAACATGGCTCATAGTTGCAAAACCAAACAAGGTGTAATACCACATATATCCCAGCCCCGCAATTATACCAAAAAACGAACCAACAATATATAGTTTTTTAATTTTAAACAATACAATAAAGCTAACCAAAAAATAACTAAGCGCACTTATTTCTACCGGAACCGAAACAACGCCTTTTATATTTGAAATTAAATAGTGCAAAAATTTATAGGTTAAAAGAATAGCAGCAATACATCTTAAAACAATTTCTTGACGACTACTTTTGCTTATTAGAACGCCAAACAATATTACAAACATAAATATTGACAAACTAATTAAATTGTACATTTTCTCCTTCACCTTTTGCAAAAATCTTTTTATAAAAAAATCGTTGAAACCAAACAAATTAAGTTTCAACGATTTTATGGAGCTTACGACGAGATTCGAACTCGTGACCTCAGCCTTACCAAGGCTGTGCGCTACCTGCTGCGCCACGTAAGCATATCCACGCGACATTGCCAGTTACACTTGCAACAAAAACAATTATAAATCAAGCCTAAAGCATTTGTCAAGAGTTATTTGGTTTTATATGAATATAATTTTTTCTTTTCGCCAAAATAAAATTATGAAATATAATATAGATTTAAAGATGGAATTTTTAGAGAAAAAATTGGAACTTTGCAAACTTAACGATCTTGACACCGAACTAGACAAAATGCTTGAACTCAACAAACATTACAATGGAAGAAATTTATCTTAAAAAGAAGTAGCACAAAGGCTACTTCTTTATTATTGTAATCAAAACCGCAATCGCCTGAATTGGCAAACCTAAAAAAAACAGCGGCCAAATGTTCATTTGCAAAAACTCCAAATACACTGCAACAATTAGTGTCCAAAACGTGGCAGAAAAGATACCCAAGTTTACGTATTTATTCCACCATTTATAGCAGATAATTAAAATCAGCAAGCAAGCGATTGGCACCGCCCAAACAAACAGTCGCCACATAACCTGCCCAGACATAATTTGATTATATACAAACACAATGGTTGCCAGTGCAATAGTAAACAAAAACACAAGACACATTACTGCAATCTTATTAAAAGTTTGTCTTTCAGGTTTTGGCGCTTCGTTTTGTTCCTTTATTAGCCATTCAAAGCTCACCCCATAATATTCACAAAGACTTTCTAGCACATCCACCGACGGCAACGCTTCCGCCTTTTCCCATCTAGACACCGCTTTGTTTGAGTAATTAAACTCCTTTGCTAGTTGTTGTTGAGTAATGCCACGCGCCTTTCTAAGAGTCTTTAAGTTTTGCGCTATAATATTTTTCACTTTTCCCATATTGACTTATAGTATACCAGCATCAGCGCTTATTTTCAATACAATTCTCAAAATCTACTTAAAGTAGAATAGCATTTTTACAAATGTCAATTTAAATTAGAACCTGAGAATTTGCAATTATTATATTGATTGAATTATTGCAAGCAATCAGTTATAATGGAACTCACATTTAGGAGTTATTATGAACTTTTTGCAAAAGATATTTATAGCGTACGCTATCCTTGAAATTTTATCAATACTTATTTACCTTCCAAGAATGATTTTGTGGTTTAAAGGTTTCAAACCACAAAAACGCCTTGTTGCCAAAGAAAAAAGGAAATTTGGCCTTATTATCCCCGCTCGAAACGAAAGTGAAACCATTCCTTGTCTGCTAGAATCTATAAAGACGCTTGATTATCCAAAAGAGCTTTTTACCACTCATATTATCGTTAAAGATCCGGCAGACCCTACACTGCAACTAGCACCAACCTATATTGATCAAAATTTATTTTTATACACCGTGCCAACTCAAAAGCGCAAGGCCGACTCGCTTGACGCATGCTTTAAATCTATCTTAGAAGACAAAGATAAACAATGCGACGCCTATATTATTGTTGACGCTGATTGCATGCTTACCCCAAACTTTTTAACGGAAATGAACAACGCAATGGAAAGCGGTGCCGATGTTATTATTGGTAGAAAACGCATAAAAAATTGGGAATCTAACAACAAAAAGAATCGCAACGTTATTGCAAATTGCAGTGCTATGACCTATCCTGGTGTTGACGCCATGGGCAACAAAGCAAAAGCCGAAATGGGACACGCTTTAAACCTTTGCGGCCAAGGAATGCTACTTACCCACAAATTCATTCTCCATGCCGGCGGATACCCATACAAGAGTATTACAGAAGACTACGAAATTGGTGCCAACTGTATTCTTGACGGCTTTAAAGCACACTACTATGAATATGCAGAAATTTACTCCGAAGAACCAACCTCGCACAAAGTTTACAACGACCGCCGTACCCGTTGGTTAAAAGGTTATATGGACTGCTCCCGCAAATACGGAAAAGCTTTGCGCGAGTACACCTTTAAACAAGGCAAACTAAAAAAAGACGCCCTATTCTTTATTTATGGTGTTTATCCATTATTCTGTATGTTCGGCGCAAGCGCAGTCGCCATTATTACCTTTGTCACTTCCTCAATAACCTTAGCAATTATGGGCAGTAGCGCGCTTGCATTAAAAGCATTATATTACGCACTAATTGTTGCCGGTATCGCCTATTTCGAATTATTTTTCTACACTTGCTTAAATCTATCCGTCGATAGAGATATAAACAAAATGACACTTGGCGAAAAACTTAAACTTATATTTATTATGCCATTTTTCTTACTTGAATACGCCGGTATCTTTTTCAAAGCTGCATTTACAAAAGAAGATGATTGGGTTCCAATCAAAAGGATAAAAATGTAATGAATCGAAAAAAAGTTCTTGAAAACATGGAGCAAAAAGAATACGAGGGTGATTTTTCCGCCCACGTTTGCCCTATCAACTACAAGATGATGAAAAAGGTCACACCAGAATATGACTACTTGCGCCGCGGCTTTTTTAATCAACTTGGTTCGTTTTTTGCAAGACCAATTTTAGATTTGGCAGGCTTCATATTTGGTATAAGCTGCAAACTTACCATTGTTGGAAAGGAAAATCTAAAAGGACTAAAAAAAGGTATTATCACAAGCAATCATATAAATAATATTGACTGCGCCCTAATCAAAAAACCGCTTTTCGGCAAACGCGTTTATTATACTGTTGGTGAATTTAACAATTTTAAAGGCATTGCGGGGAGTGCGCTGCGCGCTGCCGGAACTTTGCCTTTTAGCGACAATACTGTTTGCATGCGCCACCTAACAAACGCCATCGACACTCTTGCAAAAAAAGATAACTTTATCGTATTCTATACCGAAGGCTCACTTTGGTGGTGTTACGAAAAACCAAGGCCACTACAAGACGGCGCTTTCTTCTACGCCGCCAAATACAACTTGCCAATTATTCCTATGTTTTTTACTTTTAAAAACCTAAAACAACGCAAAGATGGCTCATACAAAAAGAAATTTTATTTGCATATTATGCCACCAATATACCCAGACCCAAATAACAGCTTAAAGCAAAATATGAAATATTTAAAGCTTGAAAACTCAAATTTACTAACTCAAAAGTACGAAAGTTTTTACAATAAAAAACTAGAGTATACAACAAAAAAACAAACCTTAGACAATTAGGAGAAAATTATGAACATTTTACACGACATCAACCCAAACCGAATTTCACCGAAAAAATTTTGCGCAGTTATTGAAATTCCGGCTCACAGTAAAAACAAATATGAACTAGACAAAGAAACCGGACTTCTTAGACTTGACCGTATTTTATACACCAGCACCCACTACCCTGCGAACTACGGTTTTATCCCACTAACGCTCAGCGAAGACGACGACCCACTTGACGTGTTTGTTTATTGCACCGAACCAATTAACCCAATGGCATTGGTTGATTGCACACCAATTGGCGCAATTGATATGATAGATAGCGGAAAGATTGACACAAAAATTATCGCCGTTCCGGTTGGCGACCCAACTTATTGCTCGTACACCGAAATTGAACAACTTCCACCTCATATAATTGATGAACTTATGCACTTTTTAAGAGTATATAAGGAGCTAGAAGGCAAAACTACAAAAATTAGTAATTTTTATAATAGCGAATACGCTAGAAATCAAATTAAAAACTGTCAAAAAAGATATAAGGAAAACAAAAAGAGATAAACCCATTTTATCTCTTTTATTTTTTAAAGTCATTATTTGATAAAAAATCTGGAATATATTTTTCACTACTAGAATCCATATCTTGAACAAAGGCATTATCAAAACCTAGTTTTTCAGCATAACTGACAACGCTTTTATATTCAATAGGTTTAAGATTTCTAAAAAGCAATGGATGCGATGCCACACGTTCAGTAGGCGTGTATTGGGACATCAACGAAACAATGGTGTTTGCACCCAAATTTTTCGCCACCCAATCAAGTACCAATTTTGAATTTTCGACAAGGCCCGGCAATACCAAATGCCTTACTATAACGCCCTTTTGCATAACACCATCTTCAATAACATCTTTAGGTTGATTTCGGCGCATTTGCAAAATTGCTTGCGTGGCCACCTCAAAATAGTTCGGCGCCAAAGACAGCCTACCCGCCTCTTCCGTTGCATATTTAAAATCGACCAAATAAACATCAACTACATCTTTTAGTTTTTCTATTTCCTCTACCGTTTCGTATCCGGAAGAATTCCATACAATCGGCACACTTGGCTTATACCTATCAAACACATCAATTAACTCATCAGTATAATGCGTTGGCGTAACCAAATCAATGCAACTAGCACCACGCTTTTCCAAATCTTTGATAGCATCAATTAACTGCTCTTTTGTAAAAAGTTCACCGACCTTACCAGAACTAATTTCATAATTTTGACAGTATATACACCCAAGCGAACAGCCAGCGAAGAATATCGCACCGGCACCACCCGTTCCAGAAATTGTCGGCTCCTCATACGGGTGCAACATTATTTTTGCAATCTTAAATTTAGATGGCACCTTGCACCAACCACAACCTTCTTTTCTATTAACGCCACAACTGCGCGGACATTCATTACAAAATTTCATAATTAAATAATATAACAATGTTACAAAAATTGCAAGTCTATAAACTTGACTAATCACTCAAAATGTAGTAAAATATGTTTTGTTTGCGGGTGTAGCTCAATGGTAGAGCGCTAGCTTCCCAAGCTAGTTACGAGGGTTCGATTCCCTTCACCCGCTCCATTTTATTTATAAATAGCGCCGACTTTTTAGTCGGCGCTTTATTTTTTGTGTTTACATTTTCTCCAAACCAATTTTGAACTCAAAACCTATTTTTTACATTTTCTTCTTTATTACCACCCCGCATTACGGCAAAAACGGTATCATTTGGGCAAGTTACTGCCCGCTCGATAGTTTATTCAAGTGTCAAAACAGCGTCGCCATTACCCCCAAAATTATTTTTACTAATTTATTGTATCGTCCAAAACAGCACTTTTCACGCGCTCAAAATTTTCCGGTTTCATATCAATACTTAGCGGCAAGCGCATAGTTCCAGCATTCAATCCTAGTATATTTAAAGCATTTTTTACCGGTATTGGATTGACTTCTACAAACATTGCCGAGTAAAAAGGCGACAATTTTTTATTGAGTTTTATTGCCGAATCTATGTCACCAAGCTCAAATTTATTAAACAAATTCACCATAAGTTTTGGTGCTATATTGCTTACAACCGACACAACGCCATCACCACCAATTGCCAAAAACGGTAAGAACAACGCATCGTCACCGCTATAAACAGCAAACTCATTGCTGGTACCATAAATTACTTCTGCTGCTTGAGTAAGCTTTCCACTCGCTTCTTTAATGCCTACTATATTATTTATTTTAGATAGTTCTATTGCCGTTTTTGCCTCTATATTAACACCAGTTCGCGATGGTACGTTGTACAAAATTATTGGTAAATCTACGCTTTCAGCAATTGCTTTATAATGCAATATTAAACCTGATTGCGTGCATTTGTTATAATATGGTGTCACAACCAACAAACCATCAACCCCAAGCGCTTCAAACATTTGCGACTGCGCAATAGCAGTGGCCGTATCATTAGACCCCGAGCCAACTATAACTTTTGCCCTTTTTGCTACTGATTTAATGGCAAATTTAGCTATTTCTATTTTCTCCGCACGGGTAAGCGTTGAGGCTTCACCAGTTGTTCCCATAAATACAATTGCAGAAACCCCCGCTTTAATTTGCATTTCTACCAGTTTTTCAAACGCATTAAAATCAACTTTTCCTTCCGTGTCAAACGGCGTAACAATCGCCGTGCATACTCCCCTAAATAACATACTACCTCCCAATTAGTATAGGCTGAACTTGTTCGCCTTTCAGCGCGCCTTCAATTGCCTTATCAATTTTTTCGTAGTCACTTATAAGTGATTTTGGCTTTTTTATTGGATCATCTTGCCCAAATGGTACAAAATAATAATTTTTTGTCTGCATTAACTTTGCCAAGTTTTGCATACTAAGCCCCAAACCATCATTTGTAGAAATGCCCACTACAACCGGCTTGTTGTTTCTAGATAGCGCCTTTGCAACCATTGTAACGGCATTATCAGTTATTGCATTTGCAAGCTTTGCAAGAGTGTTACCAGTGCACGGTGCAATAACTAACAACTCAATAACGCCCTTAGGACCAAGAGGTTCTGCGAGCTGCAAACTATCTACAATCTCATTTCCTGTAAGTTTGATTAGTCGGTTTTTTAAATTTTCTGCCGTGCCAAACCTTGTGTCTTGAGTTGCTGAAGCCGGCGACAATATCGGTACAATATCATATTTTTCTGTCAGTTTTTCAACTTGCCATAAAATTTGTTCATGTGTACAAAAAGAGCCGCAAATAGCAAAACCTATTTTAATTTTCATAATTATTCTCCCCTATTATCATTTCATAAAGTAGCTCGCCAGCTGTTTCAAAACAATACTTACCAGGCAATGCGGGTGCCAAAAGATAATTAAACTGTGTAGCCAAATTTGCATCAAGCGACGGCACCGACGCTGTCTCAATATACAAACAATTTTGCGGTATTAGTTTTATTGTTTCCTCGTCAAAAATCTGATTTGGTATTGTGTTAACAATTACATCAAATTTGTCTAAATCTTTTAAAAATGCCGTCTTAAAATAGCAATTTTGTGTGTCTATGTAATATCTAGGAAACTTTACCGGATTATACGACACCATTGCAAAATTTAACGATAACCCATTAAACAATTTAGCGCAAGCAAGTGCAATTCGGCCACCACCAATAACCAAAATATTGTTTTTAAACATTGATCTTGGACTTTCTTTTAAAAGTATGGCAAGCACCCCTTCGGCCGTTAAATTTGCATTTTTAACTGCAAAGATTTCATCTTCCATAATATTTATGTATTTAATATTTTTTGCTTTGATTATTTCCGCCACTTCGGCGTTAACATTGCCACAAAGCAAAGTACATCCGCTTGCAAGACCGCACATATCCTGCGCACTTAATTTTTTGCCAGGCGCAAACACCACTGTGTCTTCAGCATTTAAGCCTTCTGCTTCACCCAATTTTATGACACTATATCTATTTTTTAGTAATAAGTTGTAAACATAATGGTTTCGTTTGTCCGTTGTATCAACAACATATCTCATAAGCCACCTCTTATTTCAATTTATGAAGGAACGCATTTTAAGGTTAAAAACGGGACAAAACCACAAATTTATTCATACAATGCAATATGGGTACAAAAAAATATTATTTAGCAGCATCTAACAACGGACAAGGTTTTGTAAATTACTTTGATAATATTTTAGACAACAACAGACCCGGCTTTACCTATATTTTAAAAGGCGGACCGGGCACTGGCAAAAGCACTCTACTTAAAAAAATTGGCAAGTATTTTGAGAGCAAAGGCGAAGACATCGAATACTTTTTTTGCTCTTCCGACATAAACAGTTTAGATGGCGTAAAAATAGTGAGCAAAAATATTGCAATTGTGGACGGCACCGCTCCACACAGCGCTGACCCTACCCTGCCTTTAATTTCGGGCAAAATTGTTGATTTGGGACAGTTTATATCACCAAAGGTTTCCGCTTTTAGTTTTGAAATGGAGCATTTGCTTGAATACAAAAGTTTTCAATACAGCTTGGCCTATGGATATTTAAGAAGTTTACTATCTTTGCAAAAAAACTTACTAAACATTGAAAAAAAGTATTTTAACGACTACCTATATGACGAAACCGTGCGCGATATCACAGCCAAATTGCAACTTGAAAACCAAAACAAAGATGGCTATTTGCGCAAAATGTTCATCTCCTATCTTTCAAGTGAAGGTATTACCTACCTAAACGAAAAAAATAATTACACAACCACTATTTTTATAAACGAAGATAAATATTTTTCTTCAAAAGTAATTTCCAAGTTACTAAACACATTAAAAGATTGCGGTTATTCGGTAATTGCGTTCTATGACAGTTACACAAATATCCCTATTGCGCTTGAAATAAAAGAATTGAACGCCTTTGTTTCGATGAGCCAAGACAAACCAAATTTTTACAATTATCAAATGTGTAGCAGTTTGGAATATTTAACCAATTTATCTAATGTACTTGCGAAAAAGGCAGCCAAGGCCATTGATTCAGCAATTGGATATCACAAACAAGTTGAATCTTATTATATCAAAAATATAAACTTTTTGGCTTTGGACGAACTAACCGAAGATTTAATTACCGAAATTGAATTAAAGTAAAAAAGTTTAGCGAGGCATAAATGGATACGATAACTATAGTACAAAAATATGGCGGTTCAAGTGTTGCCACCACAAAACAAATTGCAGGCATTGCACAACATATCAAAAAACTTCATGATAACGGCACTGCTATTGTAGTAGTTGCGAGCGCCATGGGCAAAACCACAAATGGTTTAATTTCTTTAGCTGAAGAGCTTGCTACGGCACCAAACACCCGAGATATGGACTTTTTGCTTTCCACTGGTGAAATGCAAACGGTTTCACTAATGTCAATTTGCTTAAATGATCTTGGTGTACCAAGCGTTGCACTAACAGGATTTCAGGCAGGCATAATTACAAACAATAACTATTCGCGTGCTTTTATTACAAAAATGGAAATTGATCGTATAAAAGCGTTTTTAAAGGCTGGAAAAGTCGTTGTGGTTGCAGGGTTTCAAGGTATAACCGAACTTGGAGATATTACCACACTTGGCAGGGGCGGTTCCGACACTTCCGCCGTTGCAATTGCAGCAGCGCTAGGTTGCCCATGCGAGATTTATACCGATGTACATGCTGTACACACTGTTGATCCAAGGTTGTTTGCGAACTCAAAAAGTTTGCACAAAATTAGTTATGACGAAATGATGGAAATGGCAGTAAACGGCGCAAAAGTTTTGGAGCCTCGAAGTGTGGAATTAGCTAAAAAGAACAACGTTCCACTTTATCTTGGCAAAACTTTAAGTAAAGAGAAAAACGGCACCACTATTTCAAGTGATTACGATTTTGAAACTATGCCTATTAAAAGTATGTGCATTAAGGATAATGTAAGTGTTTTGAATATTGAAATGAAAAAAAACCGCTTTGTAGATTTAAGCAATATTTTTTATGTCATTCATAAATGCAATATAAATTTGGAAATGGTTTCTCAAGTAATTTTGGATAAAACAATTATCTTTTCCTTTGGCTTGCCAACCGGCAAAGAAGATGAAATAATTGCATGTATAAAAGAAAATGTCAACTTAGACAACAAACAACTTTCAATTGTTTCAAATTTATCTAAAATTACGTTAGTTGGCATTGGATTTGCCACCCATACCGAAATACCAAAAAATCTGTTTACCATGCTTGCCAAAAATAAAATTTTGGTAGGGCATATTAGCGTCAGCGAAATATCTATATCGTTTACCATAAGAACCGAAGACAAACAATCTACCATAAATGCAATAGCAACCGAATTTAGTTTATAAGGAGCAATAATGAAACGAATAAATTTAGCTGTTGTTGGCGCAACCGGTGTTGTTGGCCAAATGATGATAAAACTAATAGAGGAATACAATATACCATACAAAAAAATTTACCTTTTTGCAAGTGAAAAAAGCGCCGGCAAAAAAGTAATTGTAAATGGTAAAGAACACACGGTCATTCTTTTAAACAAAGACAACATTATAAAAAAGAAAATAGATTACGCACTGTTTAGCGCCGGCGAAGCCGTTTCGCGAAAATTTGCACCATATTTTACACAAATTGGCGCAAAAGTTATAGATAATAGCAGTGCTTTTAGAATGGAGCCATCAGTGCCACTGGTAGTTCCAGAGGTTAATATTAAAGACGCAACAACTGGCAATATAATTGCAAACCCAAATTGTAGCACTATTCAGTGTATGCCTCCACTTGCTATTTTAAATGACTTGTACGGCTTAAAAAGAATAGACTACACCACCTTTCAAGCTGTAAGCGGAAGCGGACGAAGCGGTATTGAAGATTTGGAAAATTCCATAAACGGTAAAGAATGCACTTTTTACCCTCATCCTATCTTTAACAACTGTTTGCCACATATTGGAAGTTTTTTGGACAATAATTACAGCAAAGAAGAAATTAAAATGGTCAAAGAAAGTCAAAAGATACTGCACTTGCCCGATCTGGAAGTTTCCGCCACTTGTGTTAGGGTTCCTGTATTTAATTCCCATAGCATAGAAATTGATGCAGAATTCAATAACGCTGTAAACCTTGATGAGATTAAAAATGTTTTGGATAATGCCGATGGCATACAACTATTGGATGATTTGCAACAAAACATCTACCCTCTTGCCACGCTTGCCACTGGTAAAGATGATATTTTGGTTGGACGGTTTAGAGTTGATTTATTTAATCCTAAAAAGCTACACTTTTTCTGTGTTGCCGATAATATTAGAAAAGGCGCCGCAACTAATGCTGTTCAAATTTTATCAAATTTAATTAAATAATTTTTACAAAAAGCTCCCGAAATTCGGGAGCTTTTCTGTTTTAACAATTATTTTTTTGCTAGCAAAATTAACGGGACTTGCATTTCTTCGGTAAGAGAGGTATGATGCCCTTTAAAAAGCATTGCATCCTTATCATATCTTGGCATAAACAACTTGTGAGTATAAGTGCCGATTGCAATATAATCACCCAAAAGTTCTGCGTATTTCCCCTCTGGGCCAAAGTAACCCTTTGCCACTAGATCTGCCGACCTGTATAGTTTGAAGTCTTTGCCATAACGTTTTTTAAAAAGCTTTTCAAATTCTTTTGCTTTGCCATCCTTGACAATAAACGCAGGTGTTCTACCATCTAAAAACGGTTCACATTTAAGCATTACATTCAATTCAACATCTTCGTAAAAGTTTACATAGCCTTTTATGTCAATCTGCCCGTGGTCGGCCGTTACAATAATCAAGGTATTATTTAATTCGTTATACAGTTTTTCCAAATTATTATTTATGCTTTCAATCTTTGCTTTTGCTTGCGGGCTAGTTACCCCATATTCGTGCATTGTGTAGTCCGGCTCCGGCAAATAGGAATAAATAAAATGCTTGCCTTCTTTTTGACAAATGTCTTTTATTGCCGCTACCATCTCAAACTCATTTTCTATAACAATTTTTCTGTCCTCGTGTAAAGTTTTGACATACGCAGGCAAAACCGTATAAACCTCATAATCACTACTTGCAAAATCAAAATAACAATTGCTATTTATTTCAATTGGATAGTCATAGTCCACAACTTCATGCGTTTTTGAGTCTTTATGCAAATAGATATCCACGCTGCGATCAATTTCTTTAAAATACAAGCTCCAACCAAACCAGCCGTGCTCCAAAGGATACTTGTTTAAGCAAAGTGAAGTGGTTGCATTTGTTGTAGTAGACGGAAAAGTCGACAACAACGTTTGTTTTATATTTTTTCTTAAAAAAGACGACTTTGGTAGATTTATTTTTAGTGGATGCATGCCCATTCCATCAGCGCAAATAAACACTACATTTTTGTAGTCCTTTTGTAGTTCTTTTTTCAAAATTGGCAAAGTTGCATTTTTGTTAGGTGCCCCCAAAAACTTCGCTAAGGTTGCGGATATATTTAAATTACTTTTTTTCCAATTTGGCTTTATAAATCTTCGCATTGTTTTTACCTTTTTTATTTATTATATCACACGACAGACTTTATTTCTAGCAAAAAAACAAAGGCACCAAAAGTGCCCTTGCTTTAATGCTTAAATTGACTATTATACAAATTGTAATAAAAACCACGCTTTTTAAGCAATTCTTCATGAGTTCCTTGCTCAATTACGTTACCTTTGTTCATTACCAAAATTACATCTGCATTTTGTATGGTTGATAGTCTATGCGCCACAATAAAACTTGTCCTGCCTTCCATCATCGTTTCAAATGCCTTTTGAACTTTCATTTCATTACGTGTATCAATATTACTGGTTGCTTCATCCAAAATAAGCATCGCTGGATTTAATAGCATTACACGCGCAATACAAATAAGTTGCTTTTGCCCTTGTGAAATATTTGTTCCACCTTCGCTTATTTGCGTATCATAACCATTTGGGAACTTTTGAATAAAGTCATGCGCACCGGCTTTTTTGGCTGCTTCAATAATCTCTTCATCGGTTGCCATTTGGTTGCCATAACTTATGTTATCTCGTATGCTACCATGAAATAGCCAACTATCTTGCAATACCATACCAAATTTGTTTCTTAAACTTGCGCGGGTTATCATTTTTGTATCTTCACCAGATATTAAAATTTGTCCCTCGTCAATTTCGTAAAAACGCATTAGCAAATTGATAAGCGTTGTTTTGCCACAACCTGTTGGGCCAACAATCGCAATTTTTTGCCCAGCACTAACTTCCAAATTAAAATTCTGCAACAATTTGGTCTTAGGACTGTACGAAAAACTCATATTACGGATAGAAATAGTACCATCAGCATAACTAAGTTCCTTAAAGCCCTCGTCGCTTGGCTCATTTGCTTCGTTTAGGACGGCCAATATGCGACGCGCTGACGCATAAGCAGCTTGTATCTCCGTTATCTCGGACGAAATCTCTTCAAATGGTCTGCCGTATGAATTTGCATAAGATAAGAAACTTGAGATTATACCAATTGTTACTGAGCCTTGCAAATAAAATATTGCACCAAAGAAACCCACCACAATGTACACGATGCCATTAACCAATCTAGTAAACGGTGGCGCCATATAGGTATAAAACTTACTTTTTCGTGCCACATAACACTCATTATAGTTAATTTCTTTAAAAGTTTCAATAGACTCATCTTCATGGCCAAATGCCTTTACAATACGCTGATTGCTTATAATTTCTTCTAAGTAGCCCGACATATCGCCCGTTGCTTTGGCTTTTAGAGTAAACCACATACTAGATTTTTTTGCAATAATATATGCACAAATCAGTGATACGGGTGTTAAAAGAGCAACTATAATGGCGAGTTTTACATTTAATATTATCATAAATACCAACGTACCAATAATGGTAAACAAACCGGAAGACACAGATATAACCGCCTCAACCAGACCATCAGTAACAATTTCGGTATCATTTATTAGTCGATTTAACAAATCGCCGTGCGTGGTACCATCAACAAATTTTATCGGTACTTTGTTAATTTTGTCGAAGAACTTTTTGCGGATATTTTCACTGGTCTTGTAGGTGAATATATTTGCTAGCAAATTGTATAGCCACGTAAATACAAGGTTCACCACTGCTACAACAATCATAATAATTGCAAGCCTTAAAATTCCATCAAAGTCTACATTATTTATGCCAACAATCAGTTCAATTGCCTTGCCGACCAAATAAGGAACTAGCAAATCCAAAAAGTTTCCAATTAGCATACAAATTAACGAAAGTATAAGCGTCAATTTGTACGGACCACTTAGTTTTAAAAAGGTAACAAACAATCCGCGTTTTTCTTCTTTTTTTAGTTTGCGGTTTTTTTCTTCGATTTCAAATAATGACTTTGCATAATCTGCATCTTTATTACTCATCATCGTCCTCCTCTTTTGGATTTTGAGAATAATAAATCTCTTTATAAACCAAACAATCTTTTAATAATTCGTCATGCGTACCAATACCCACCACATTACCGTTGTCTAGAACTATAATTTTATCCGCATGCATAAGCGTGGTCGCTCGTTGCGAAACAATGAACGTGGTTATATCTTGCAGATTTTTCCTAATTGCAAGACGCATAGACGCATCAGTTGCGAAGTCTAGCGCCGATGAACTATCATCCAAAATTAAGATCTTTGGCTTGCCAACGAGTGCTCTTGCCACGGTCAAACGCTGTCTTTGTCCACCTGAAAAGTTGGTGCCGCCACGATAAACTTTATGATCCAAAAAATCTGGCAGTTCTTTTACAAACTCATAGGCCTGAGCAATTCTTAGCGCTTTTATAATATCCTCATCAGTTGCGTCGGGATCTCGCCATTTCATATTTGAACGAATAGTGCCTTCAAACAAAACAGCGCTCTGCGGAACCACACCAATAAGTTTGCGCAAGGTCTCCAAATTATAACGCTTTACATTGTGATCGGATATCAAAACTTCGCCACTGCTAACATCATAAAATCTTGGGATCAAATTTACCACACTAGATTTACCAGAGCCCGTTCCGCCAATAACGCCAATAACATCACCTTGCTCTGCAACAAAACTTAAACCATTTACAACGTCCTTTGTTTTTGCATACGAAAAACCAACATTTTTAAATTCCACCTTTCCGGTGATGTCTTCGTAATCTATCTTGACCGGACGCCTTGGTTCCAAAATTGTGTTTTCGGTGTCCATAACTTCTCTAATACGTGTTACAGAACTTCCGGTACGAGTGTATACAATAATTATGCGCGCAATTTTAACCATTGCGCCCGAAATAGACGTCAAATAGTTTACAAACGCAAGCAAATCACCGGTCGTCATACCACCAATATTTACTTGTATGCCACCTATCCAGATTATTGCAATAATACCAAAATTTACCACCATTGCAATTAGCGGTTGCAAAAGCGATGCATTTTTAATAATACCAATGTTTGTTTGCGTAAATTTGTCATTTTTATTTTTAAAGCGTTGCGTTTCATAATCTTGCTTGTTAAACGCTCTTACCACTCTAACACTATCTAGATTATCTCTGGCAACATCAGTTACGCCGTCCAAGTCGCTTTTTAACTCTAAGTATAGCGGATTGTTTTTCTTCATTATAAAGATAACGACAAACAAAATAATTGGCAATATTACCACAAATATCAGCGACAATTTTAAGTTGATGCACATTGCCATAATAAGCGAACCAATTAACAATATTGGTGCCCTAAACACATTTCGTATGGTCATACCAACTGCTGTGGATGTTTGCGTTACATCATAAATCAACCGGTTGGTAAGCGTTACCGTTGAAAATTTATCCAGTTCGGCATGGGATAGTGTATTTATATGCGCAAACATATCTCTACGAATACTACGCGAGATGTTTGCTTCTACCACTGCGGAACAGCGCTGACAAATAACAGCAAAGCCAAAGCCTGCCAAATTGATTAGCAAAATAAACAAACTTAGTTTGTAAATATAAGGCAAGTTGCCAGTAGATATACCAACGTCAATAATTTTTGCCATAAGATAGGGCGAAATTATATCGGTTAATGTTTCAAACAGTTTGGCACATGGGCCAATAATAATTGGCGCTTTGTATTCCTTTATGTATTTCCCAATTTTAAACATTTTAAAATTTCCTTGTTTTGTTCACAATTCATTATAACACAACCGAGCAATTTTCAAAAATGTTTTTTTAGAGTGAAATGCAAAAATGATTAAATATGTAAAAGTTATTGCGGAGATGAACGAGCAAGGTACAGTTCTCCCCTTATGCTTATATTGGGACGATGGCAGAAAATATCTCATAGATAAAGTACTAGACCAAAAAAAACTAGCCTCCACAAAAGGTGGCGGCTTTGGTATACGTTATTTATGTAAAATAAAAGGTCAAAGTAAGTCAATTTATTTGTGCGGTTATCGTTGGTGGGTAGAATTACCCGATTAGCAAAACCCTTTCCAAAACACTTGCTCGTCCGATAACGAATCTAAATTTTCTTCGGTAATGTTTGCAAAATTTATGTGTGCGCGCTTAAAATCGTCATCTAAGACGGTATTTGCCCTATTGATGGCTTTTGAGCCAAATCTGCTTCTTAGTTTTTCCACCACCTTATCCACTTGTTCCATATTCTCTTTTTTATGCTGTTCAGGAAGCAATAGCAGTTGTTCATTTTTTACAAAATTGCAAACCGATAGGCCCACCCCACGCACGGTGTACGCCCAATTATAAATTTGCTTAAACAATTTTATGGCGGTTTCTGCAATATCACCCGAAGCCTTTGTTTGAAGCGGCAGCAAACATTGTTTGGCGTAGTGCGTAAGGTTTTCATCCACCACATAAAGTTTTACCACGGTGGCATTACCTACATCATAAACTTTCAACCTCGCCGACACGCTTTCGGCAAGCATATAAATAAGCGCCTCAACTTCTTGCTCATTTTTTAAATTGCGCGAAAAGGTAAAACTATTGCCAACCGACTTTACTTCATCGTGTTCTTTATATTTTTTGACTTCCGATACATCTTTGCCGTTGGCATAAAGCCAAAGTGTTTCACCCACCTTGCCTAGTTTTAGTTTTAAAAATGACAAATCAAATTTTGCCAAATCGCCTATGGTAAAAATACCCAAATCATTTAATTTTTGTTTAGTGGCACGCCCAACAAAAAGCAAGTCCTCCACATTTAGTTTCCAAACAATGTCTTTATAATTTTGTTCACTAATTACCGTAACAGCATCTGGTTTTTTAATATCCGAACCAAGTTTTGCAAAAACCTTGTTAAAACTAACACCTATGGATACCGTCAGCCCAATTTCGCTCTTAACGCGCTCTCTAATTTCGTTGGCAATTTTTTCAGGATCACCAAACAATTTGGTGCTATGTGTGACATCTAACCACGCTTCGTCAATCCCAAAACTTTCCACACGATCGGTATATTCGGCATAAATAGATTTTACTAACTTTGAGTAAAAAATATATAAATCGTGATGCGCCTCAATTGCCACAAGTTCTGGTGCTTTGCGCTCCGCTTCAAAAACTGTGTCGCCCGTTTTTATTCCGTATTTTTTTGCCACATAATTTTTGGCAAGCACCACCCCGTGTCGGTCTTTTATTTTGCCACAAACCACCAAGGGTACATTTTTGTACTCTGGATGATGCAAACACTCACAACTTGCATAAAAATTATTTAAATCTGAATGCAAAATAATAGACATAAAAAAATATCTCCACCGTTACAAGCTATGGAGATATTATACTACTTTACAAAAAATTTCACAACAGATTTTAAACATTTGTTCTATATTTCTTTACGGTCGTCTAGCGCCTTAGAAATTGTTACTTCATCGGCAAATTCTAGGTCACTACCCATAGAAATACCTTGCGCCAAACGCGTTACCTTAACACCAAGAGGTTTTAGTAATCTGCTTATGTACATGGCAGTGGCTTCGCCTTCCACATCTGGATTGGTTGCCATAATAACCTCTTCTATGCTTTCGCTAGAAATGCGGCTTAGTAGTTCCTTAATGCGTATATCGTCTGGCCCTCTGCCTTGCATAGGACTAATTGTTCCGTGTAAAACATGATAGCTTACTGAAAAATTTTTTGCCTTATCAATAACTGCCACATCTTTTGGTTCCGCCACGACACAAATAATTTTACTGGTTGAATGGGCACAATTTTCGCAAGGATCGACATCGGTATAGTTTCCACAAACCGAGCAAAATTTTACTTCTTCCTTAACTCGCAAAATGCTATCGGCAAAATCTTGTGCCTCTTCTTTGCTCATGTTTATTACAAAATAAGCATACCTAGCCGCTGTTTTGTTTCCAACTCCTGGCAATTTTGAAAAATTGTTAACCAATTTTCCAATAGGTTCTATGTAATTTTGCATATTACATCATTCCCCCAAACTTGCCAAGCTTGCTGTTTTTTAGTTCAGTTGCTTTGCTCATAGCGTCCTTAAAAGCAACCAAAACCATATCCTCAATCATTTCCACATCGTCAGGATCAACAATTTTTGGATCAATGGTTACCGAAACAGGTTCTCCCGCACCAGTAACAACCACTTTAACCACGCCGCCGCTTGCCTCGCCAACAACTTCCGCTTCTTCCAATTCTTCTTTTGCACGGTTAGCTTCTTCCTGCATTTTTTGTGCTTGCTTCATAAGCGCTTGCATATTTCCGCCACCAAATCCTCCGCCAAATCCACCAAATTTTCCCATATCAAATCTCCTTAATCGTTAATTATTTCCAATTTTTCGCCTAAAATTTTAACTAGCAAATTTTTCACATCTTCGGTATTGGATTGTTCTTTTGCAATAACAACCGACAGCCCCAGTTGTTTTGCGAGTTCGTCCATCTCCACTTTGTTTTGATTTAAGCTTTCAAACAATTGCTCATTATCAACTTTAAGCGTAAGCACCGCACCAGCCAAACTTGCGTTGGTTACCTTTGTTAGTGCAGTATATAGCATCATTTTTCCCGACGAATGCGCCGATACCAAAAGTCTGCCAAATGCCAAATCTCCACTAGGCGATTTAGGCGTTATTTTTTTTTTGACCTCAAAGTTTTCACCTTGAAGTTTAAGTTCTATTTTTTCTATGCGTTCTTCCAAGCTTATATAGTTCATTGCCTTAATAACGCTAGTTTCTAGCACAATTTTTGGCTTTACCGAAAACCTAAGTTCTTGTTCAACTTCGCTAAGCCTATCAATAAAGTTAATTACCTTTTGATAGTTTTTATGGTCAGCCTGCTCTTGCATTTTTGCGTAAACATTGTCTGGCGCAACGACCATTTCTCTACCTTTTTCACCAAGCGTCATAACAACAAGCACATCACGCAAATAAGAAATTATATCCTTGCTTAACACGAGCGGACTTTTGCCCCCTGCCAACATTTCGTCTAAGTTTTTAAGCGCCATACCGATGTCGCCACCAATAAACGAATCTACCAAGTTAACTAAATCTTCTTTTTCGACCGAGCCGACAATTTGTAGTACTTTGTCATACGTAATATTGTTTTCGGCAAACGAAATAACCCTATCTGTAATGCTTAGCGCATCTCGTACGCTCCCCTCGCCCGAACGCGCAAGCAAGTTTATTGCTTTGTCTTCGTACTTTATTTTATTTTCGTCTAAAATAGATTTAATAAGCGCGGATAATCTTTCAACCGAAACCAATTTAAAGTCAAATCGCATACATCTTGACAAAATGGTAGCCGGAAGTTTGTGTACTTCTGTTGTAGCCAAAATAAACACAACATAGGCAGGTGGTTCTTCGAGCGTTTTTAGCAATGCATTAAACGCCGATATACTAAGCATATGAACTTCGTCGACAATATACACTTTGTACTTGCCAACAACTGGCGGATATTTTATTTGCTCACGCAAATTTCTTATTTCATCAACGCTGTTGTTTGATGCAGCATCAATTTCCAAAATATCCATATTTTGTTCCATATTACTCTTGCAGTTGTTGCATTTTCCGCAAGGAGAACCATTTACTGGCGACTCACAGTTAATAGCGCGAGCAAATATTTTGGCGGTAGATGTCTTGCCGGTTCCACGACTGCCGCAAAACAGATATGCGTGACCTACTTGGTCATTTTTTATTTGGTTAATTAAAGTATTTGTAATATGGTCCTGACCGATAACCTCATCAAAAGTTTTTGGACGATATTTACGATACAAGGCTAAGTGTGCCATAGGTTCTCCTTTATAATTTTCGTAATTTAGATTTTATTTTTTGCAACGAATTGTCTATACTTTTTACCGGTTTATTCATTTTTTTAGCAATCTCGCTTTGCTTATTCCCTTCCAAATATAGCCTAAGCACTTGCTTTTCTGTTTCGGTTAAAAATAACAAAATGTTGTCTTTTTTTTCTTGCAGATCTATTTTTTCAATCATTAAATCTTCAAGATTGGCCGAAGACGAATAATCAAAAAGTTCTGATAAGTCTTGTTTATTTGAGGTAAACGAAAGTGAAGTGTTTAGTGCATGATTTTTTTGGCTATTTGAGTTTTTTATAGCGTCAAGTATTTGACGTTTTGCACACATAAGAACAAATTTTTCAAAACTTGGCGAGTTTTTATCCCCGCGTGACCAATCGTAATGGTTTATGCCATCAACCAAACCAATAAGCCCCTCTTGCAACAAATCTTCCGCCGAACCACCAGAAATATAGTATTTATGCGCCATAATTTCAACTTTTGGTTTTAGTTTTGTTACAATTGCCTCAATTTCTTCATTACTTAACATTTCTATCCCTTTATGCGTTGCCTTACTGCCTCATATAGCACAATGCCTGCGCTAACCGAGGCGTTTAGCGAGTTGATTTTTCCAAACATTGGTATTGAAATAATTGCATCAGAGTTCTTGCGTGTTAGCGCCGAAACACCCGTACCTTCGCCACCAACCACAATAGCAATGTTACCTTTCAAATTGGTTTTGTACATAACTTCGCCGTCCATATCAGCCGAATAAACAAACACTCCAATTTTTTTAAGTTCGGTTATTGTACTGTTTAAATTGGTAACTTTTGCCACCTTCACGCGTTCACTAGCCCCAGCCGAAACCTTTACAGCCGTTTCATTTACTGGTACAGCGCGATTTTTTGGAATAATTACGCCGTGCGCGCCTGCGCATTCTGCAACACGCAAAATACTACCCAAATTGTGAGGATCTTCCACCCCGTCCAAAATCAAAACCAACAAATCTTCCTTTTTGGCTTTTGCATAATTAACGATGTCTTCAACAGTAGAATATTTGTAATCACTAGCAAAGGCAATAATGCCTTGATGCTTTTTCGTTACTGATTGTTCGTCCAAAACGCGCTTGTCCACGTACTGAACCTTTATGCCCATTTTAACAGCTTCACGCGTTAAATTTTTTACATCAGCCGAATTTTGTGCCAAAATTTTGTCTATGTTTCTACCAGCATTAAGCGCTTCGGCAACAGCGTTGCGTCCTTCTAGTTTCATTTTACATCCACCTTGCTCATAACTTCTATAATTTTTTGCTCTTCACCCAGCAAATACCAATACCCAATTAGCGCTTCTAGCGCTGTTGCATAGCGATATTCCTCAATTGAAAAGTTTTTGGCGTGTGTATGCAAATTGGTATTGCGTGCACGATGTGCCACTGCTTGTTCATTTTCGGTCAAGTCGTCTTTTATTTTAAAAAACAACTCCGCTTGCGCCTTTGCATTAACCAGTGCACTTGTTTTTTTGGTAAGTACATTTACTTTTTCTTTAAGATTAAGCAAATGCGATTTTATATAAAAAGAAAACAAACTATCTCCAACAAACGCCAAACTAAGTGGGTTTAGCTGCCTAACTTCTAGTTCGCTATAAGGTTTTATTTTAAATAAGTTAAATTCTTTTTCCACTTCTAAATTATAACAAAGTTCGCAATCAAAAGCAATAACTTTATCAATCTTGCCCCCTGCTTTAACTTGCAAATTGCGCTAGACTTAGCATATTTTTTACCCCTCACCAGTAAACTTTTAAAAGTGGAGAAATTATGATAAAAGCCATTAAACTTAAAAGTATAATAATTACCTCTTTTGCCATTTTGCTAGCGGTGTCGTCAATTGTTGCCATTTTTGCCTTTGGCAAGGGCAAAACAACTTTTGTGCCCATGGGGCAAACTACTATTGTTTTGGACGCTGGCCATGGCGGCATTGATCCGGGCTCCGTTGGAAGAAAGACCCATATTACTGAACGCGAAATAAATCTTTGTATTGTAAATGAACTAAAAACTTTACTTGAAGCCAGCAAGTTTAATGTGGTTTTAACCCGAAAAGACGAAAATGGACTGTACAAAGTTTACACCAAAGACTACAAAATAGAAGATATGACCAAAAGACGGGAAATAATTACCGATGCCAAACCCGCGCTGGTTATTAGCGTACACACAAACTCCTTTACTTCCACCGCAAGACGCGGTGCGCAAGTGTTTTACGATGACAAAAGCCCCGAGGGCAAACGCTTTGCCGAATGCGTACAAGAGCAATTTGCTACCGATTTGGAAGAAAGCAAAAAAACGGCGTCGTTTGGCGACTTTTTTATGCTAAAATGCACCACTGCCCCATCAATTTTATGTGAATGCGGCTACCTTTCCAACGAGCAAGATGAACGCTTACTTGCAGATAGCGAGTATCAAAAAAAGATTGCTTACGCAATATACAAAGGCATTATAAAATATTTGCTTTACACCTAAAAGGTTTGCAACCCCATTAAATTTGCTATATAATTGAAATATGAAAATCACACTAAAAAGCAAGCCACAAGATTTAATTATCGCCTTTACCCTAACTTCAGCGCCGCTATCCAAGGACTATAAAAGTTGCCTTGATAGGCAAAATATTGTTATTTCTGCAAGCGCACTAAATCTTTCGGCGCCACTTTACGGAAACAATAAAAAACAAAGCAAACAACTGCAAAAAGACAATTCAAAAAAGATTATTAAGGTTTTTAACAAAGCCATAAAAGTTGTTAAAACAAAGAAGAAAATGGACCCCAATTTTGACGGTACCATTTATTTTGAACTTCCTCAAAATAAACAAAATAATAACGAAAAAATACTAGAATATATGTTAAATGTTGCCCTTTTGCCCCCACTAAAAAGACTTGGCGGCGCGGTGGACTACGCCTGTACTTACCTAGACAACGAAAATGCCATCCACAATATGTGCGATTTTAAAAACAATCGTTGTGCAAAACATCGCGCTCGTGGTTTTTGCCGTGACACCGGTTGTTGCCCACCTACTTGCAAATTTTCTGGCTGCGGTCCTTGCAAAACGCAAAATTTGTCTTGCAAAATTATTATGTGCGACCACCTAGAAAACCAAGGTTACTATTTTTCGGTTCATCACCTGCCTATTTTGCGCCACTATTTAACTTATGTGGAAAGACTAGCCGCTCTTGGACTGTTTTTTAAATCAAAAAAGCAGACCCACCAAATTTTATGGTTAGTTAGAATATTAACCATAATTGGTTTGTCTGCTTGCATCCTCGCAATAATTGCGTTAATTGTTTAATTATATGGAAGACAAAGGCAAATTTGCCATTGGTTCCAAATCAAGTTTGCTTGGTTTTTTACCCGAAATTAAATTATAATAGCCCTGACAAGCAACCATTCCCGCGTTATCTGTGCACAAAACTAGTGGTGGAAAGTACACCTTAATGCCATACTTTTCACCCTCTTCAGCAAATCTTTTTCTAAGTTCGGCATTGGCCGAAACCCCACCTGCCAAAACCAAAGTTCTGGCTTTTTTCTTGTTTAGGTGATAAAAAGTTTTTGTAACCAATTGCGAAACTGCTTCTTTTTGAAAAGACGCGCACACATTTGGCACATTGATTTCTTCGTTCTTTTGCTTTTTGTTGTGCAAATAGTTAATAACCGCCGTCTTTAAGCCGCTATACGAAAAGTGATTAAAATCTACTTCAAGCGCTGGATTTACAAATGTTATGTCAGGCGTACCACTCTGTGCTTGCTTTTGAATATTGGGTCCACCGGGATACAAAAGTCCGCACTCGCGCGCAACCTTGTCAAAGGCTTCACCAATTGCGTCATCAGTTGTGGTAATAAGCAATTTTTTGCTTACATAATTTTTCATTTCAAATAGTGCGGTATGTCCGCCACTTACTACCAAACAGCAAAAAGGTGGTTTTAAATCGGGGTGAGCTAAATAATTTGCCGCTATATGCCCCTCTATATGATTGACCGCATACAGTGGCTTTCCTGTTGCGTAGGCAAGCGCTTTGGCAAACGACACACCCACAATCAACGCGCCAAGAAGCCCAGCACCATAGGTTACTGCAATTGCATCAATATCGTCCATAGTAACATTTGCTTTGGCAAGTGCGTCATGCAAAGTTCCCATAATATTTTTTATATGATTGCGCGACGCAATTTCAGGAACCACTCCGCCATAGAGTTTGTGAATATCTATCTGCGAAGCAATGCTATTGCTAATAAGTTCACGACCATTTTTTACCACCGCAACCGATGTTTCGTCACATGAACTTTCTATACCCAAAACCAAAATATCCTTTTTCATATCTACTCGCTTATTTTCAAAAATTCGTTAATAAATGGCTGAATGTCGCCGTCTAAAACTGCTTTTGTGTTTGCCGTTTCCAAATTGGTACGATGATCTTTTACCAAGTTGTATGGATGTAACACATAAGACCTGATTTGGCTACCCCACTCTATTTTTTTATTTTCGCCTAATTTTTTTTGTTTTTCCGCTTCTTTTTCGGCAAGCATTTTTTCAGTAAGTTTTGACGCCAGCATCTTTAATGCCATTTCTTTGTTTTGCAACTGACTGCGCTCATTTTGGCACTGCACCACAATTCCGGTTGGCAAGTGAGTTATTCTTATTGCGCTGTCCGTTTTATTTACGTGTTGGCCGCCCGCCCCGCTACTGCGGTAAGTATCTATTTTTAGGTCTTTGTCGTTAATTTCCACCTTGCTAGGCTCATCCACATAAGGTGAAACTTCCACCGATGCAAACGAAGTATGCCGACGATTGTTGGCATCAAAAGGTGACAACCTAACCAATCGATGTACGCCTTTTTCAGTACGCAAATTGCCATACGCGTTTTCGCCATCAATAAGCAAAGTTGCACTCTTTATTCCGGCGCCATCCCCCGCTACTTTGTCTAACATAGTAACGGAAAAACCAGCCTTTTCGGCGTATCTAATGTACATACGCATAAGCATTTCTGCCCAATCTTGTGCCTCTTCACCCCCAGCCCCAGAATGCAAAACAACAATGGCTGAGGCATCGTCATACTCTTTGTTAAGCAGCGTTTTTACCCACAAATTCTCAATTTTTTCGGTAAGACTTTTTATGCCCGCCAGCAAATCATTTTCGCAAAATTCCACCAAGCCTTCTTCTACAAGTTCTACTTCGGCGTCCATATCAGCTATTGCAAGTTTGGTCTGCTTTATATCGTCTAGTTTTTTTAGTATGTCTTTTTTCTGCCTAGCCAGTTTTTTGGCTTTTTCCAAATCGGCAAAAAAACTTGGATCTAACTCTTCCTCTTCCAATTTTTTCAAGTTGTTATTTAGCCCCGCAAATTTTTCTTCCACAATTTTGAAGCGATTTTTTTGTTCGGCGATTAGCACTTTTATATCATATAATTGCATAACTTAATTCCTTTTTATAGCATAGCACAAATTTAAAAAAAAGTAAAGACAATAAAAAAGTTGGCAAGTGCCAACTTTTTATATTACGCTTCAAATGTTTCTTGATAAGTTTTTGCTTTTGTTTCGGTGTTTGTGTTTGCGTTAACTACACTTGTCGCTTTTACTTTTTCAAGTTCAGCGCTAGACACTGGCTGTATGGTACTGCCATTACGCTTTTCCTCTGCGGTAAATATAGTTTTAAACACTTCTATCGCGTCTTCAAAGGTACACGCTCTTCCATTTTTTATCGCAGGTGTAAGCACTTTCCCAGCAAAAAGCAACTTTTCGTGCGGCGTAAGTACATTATAATCACGCTTTACATCTTTAGTTAGTTGATTATAACTTTTTAGTATTGCGCGCGATTTAGCATAATCTTCTCCACATTTTGCACTAGTAAAGCCTTTTATTGCTCTTTTTACCGCGCGTTCTTGACTACGTGGTGAATAGGTATGGTTTTTAAAGTCACCTAATACAAGATTTTCTTGCATAAAAATCTCCTATGTTAGAAATTTTCTCCCCCATCCAAAATATGGATTTTTCCGTCTTCGCCCCTATAAATAACATTGCCGTCTTCGTCAGTGCCTAAACTATTTTTAATAATTTCATTGCGACGTTTGTTTGCTTCGGCTCTTTGTCTTCTTGCTTCTGCCAATTTTTCAGCGCGAACCTTTTCAGCTCTCTTTTGCATCATTTCAGCTTTTTGGTCAGCAATTTGTTTTGCAGCCAAAGCTTTTCCGGCATTTTCATCGTTCACAATTTCTATGTGCGTCTTTCCGGCATTGTTTGCTTGCAAATACCAAATTTCAGGTCCAATAGATGTTACATGGTGCAAAGTGGTTTTAGAACCTTTTATAGCAAAAGTTTCGTCGGTTACTGGACGTTCTTTGCGTGGTTTTTTTGCATCAGCAAGATTTATCGAAACGTTTATGCGCTTTGAGTAATCTTGTACAAAACCAATAGTGAGTTGTTCAACACCATTTAATAGTTCACCAACTTTTTTTGCTTTAATTGCTTCAGCAATTTGCGCATCGGTAGGCAAACCTTTTACAAATTTTGCAAGTTCGGCATTAACATATTCATCACCAATTTTGCTGTTTACTGCATTTTTTGCCTTAAATGGCAAATTAGATTCTTGTGCATAAACATAAATATCCATAGCAACCAAAGTTTTTGCCTGATCAATTGCAACGCTAACCGCTCTTTTGCAAGATTCTTTTGAAGATTCTGCAAACATTCCGTTAACCAAATCAATCTCACTGACTTCTCGTGTGGTTTTGGCCTTTGGCAAAACCGAAATAAAGTTTTGAGTTGAACGAGATTCTACACTACGTCTACCCTCAGTGCTACTTACACGTTCATGACCATAGCGGAAAATTCTTCGGCTGTCATCCAAGAACAAATCGGCATAAGCAAGCAATTCTTCAAATTTTTTGCTGTGCAATTTGTATCGGTTGGCTTCTTCGGTAACAAGTTTTACGGTTGCAGTGTCCAAAATACTCATCGATCTTGCATCTACCGCACCAGCTGCCACCTTATCTTCACGTTCCTTTATTTCAGTTTCTTGCGCGTCAAACGCACCGGCGTTAATTAAAATGGTTGTGTATTGAGCAATCATATTTTCTGATTCAGCCAGAACAATCAAAAGTTCACGTTGCTGAGTGTCGTAAAAATCAATTCCCGATGCTTTGCTACGGCTGGTAAGTTCTTTTACTTCTCTTTCAAGTTCAGCAATTCTTGCACCAAGTTCAGATTTTTCAGTAGTGCTTGCTTTTTTATATTGTTCAACAAGTTGTTTACGTTCATTTTGAATAGCGCCGATTTTCTGTCCCGTTTCAAAACCATTTTGAATTTCATTGGTTCCAAAGCCTAGTGCGTTCAAATCTTCTAGCGCCATTTCTTTGTAACCCGTCCATTCTTCTAGCCTATCACGTGCTTCTTCAACCGATATGCCATTTGCCTTGCTGGTTTTGTTTTCTTCTTCGTATTTTTGGTTTGCACTTTGATAAACCGTCATACGAGTTTCACCCTTTTCGGCAAGAGCAGTTTCCCCACCTTTTACCAATTTTGATCTTTCAGCCTTGATAAGTTTATCGGTTAAGATTTGTTCATGAGTACGTTTAAATGGGTTAATTACATCGTCGGCAATTGCTTGCTTTCTAGCATCATTTTCGGCTTCAACTTTACGTTGCATTTCAGTTTTTTTAGCTTCTTCGGCAATTGCTTTTTGTTCAGCAACGCGTCTTTCCTCTTCGGCTTTTGCCATTGCTTCTTCAAACTTTGCTTTGTTTGCCTCATACTCGTCAATTTGGCGTTGCTTTTCAGCTTGACGCTTTCTTAGTTGTTCCAGTACTGGTTCTTCATAAACCGTTACTGCAGTCTGCGCAGATTCTTTAGGTTCAGCTGGTGTTTCTGTAACATTTGTTTTTGCCTCTTGTCTATCTTGAGCAACACGTCTTGCTAGTCGTTCATCAACTGTTCCACCATTCATTGGATTTAAAGTTTTTAACAAAGCATCACGCATTTTTTCTTCGCGAGCTTTTGCCTCTGCTTTTTTTGCATTTTCGACTTCTACGGCTTTTTGTTTTTCTTCAGCTCTTTTTGCTTCTTCAGCTTTAGCTCTTTGTTCGGCAAGTTTTGCTGCTTCAGCTTCTACGGCTTTTTCCGCTGCCTTGGCTTTTCTCTCTTCAGCTTTGTGCTCTTCATCTGCAAGTAAAGTATCAATCATATTTTGCGACATAAAGATGTCGTCTTCATTTTCTTCATCATCGATTTTATTAGCCGGTGTTTCAGCAACCGAAGTATCAATTGGCGCCGAAGGAACTTCACTTTCAACCACAATTGGTTCTTCCTCTGCTGGTTTTACAACATTTGCAGGTTGTGCCACGCTATCATCTTCGTTTTCATCAGCATTAAATATAAAATTTGAAAATTGATCGTCTTCGTTTTCTTCTACTGGCGTGTCGGCGACCGGAGCGCTTGTACGCTGCATGGTTGGTTGGGCTGGTCTGCCAGTTGGATTATTTTGATCTTCACCTGCTAAATCAGGGATATCAACATTATTTAATTCGTCTTCATTTACATCCATCGAAGAGTTGTTAGCTTGCGTAAAATGACTCGTAGTTCTTTGTTGCGCTGCTCCTCTTTGCGATCCAAACCAGTTGTTGTAAAGAGAACGCGCCTGACTTAATTCATTGCCGGCTTGTACCTGCTTTTCGTTTGCTTCATTGTTTTCTACTGCAAGATCATCAACTTCACGTTGAACTTGATTTAATTCTTCTAGTTTTTGTTTGCTGTTTTCGCGGAAATTGGTAAATGGGTTAAGTTTGCTTCGTGCACCAAATACTGCACCACCAACTGCACCAGCAACCGTAAAGATGTTTGCAATTGTTGCAGTTGTAGCAAGCGCCAAACCTGGGAGCAAGCCCGTTAATAGTGGCGCCAAAAAAGTGCCAGCCAAAACGGCAAATAACAAAGAGAATACCAATACGCCAAGCACTTTGCCAGCGCCCATAAAGCCCTTTTTAACCTTTTCGCGACCTTGCATATTTTTGTTGCGAATTTGATAAGCGGTGTATTTTTTGCCACTTATGTCAAAAAGTTTTGGTTGCGCTAGTGTATCAGTGGCCAAATCAAAACCGGTAATACGTTGGTATCTTGCTTTATCTGCGGTAGAAACATCGCCAAACTTTATGCTGCCAAAATTTAGACCAGCACGTAATTGCCTTACAAATGCATTATCTGCATCTTTGTTGCGTTGATTGTAAAAACCAACTACCATATTGTTAAGATTTGCATCTGTTACATTGGTTATATTGCCACCAGTTACACTAGTTGCCAAAACTTTGTAGTCTTGCAAAGTAGCCGGATCAATTCTGCCAAAGTGTGCCGAATAAGCCGCACGAATACTATCTTCGGTTTTTGGTTCGGCTGCTTCTTTATATGCTTGTAAATATCTAATTGCGTTTTGAAAACTTTGATTTGATACGTTATAGTTCATAATACTCTCCCTTTGTTTTAAGCATAAGTACTTTCAAGTTCTGTGTCTATATCGCTTATTGGTGTAATTTCTGCATCATTTGTAGAACCGCTAGACTTTTTAGCGTTAATATAGTCATCCACCGACGCAGTAAGCGAACCATTTAATGCACTTTCTATGTCTGCTAATCGGTCACGCATAAAAGCTCTTGCTTCGGCAGGTGTTTCAAGACCTTTACCCGCCTCGCCATAAAACCTCAAAATGCTTTTTGTCCCCCATTTGCGGTATTCATCCGCAAGCATTTTGTTTGTTGTCGTAACCGAAGTTGCAGCGCTGTAACGTTTATCGCATTCATCCAAGAACATTCTAACATAATAATCTTTTGTCAGTTCTTGGCTAGATAGGCTATTTACGCCTGAAAGTATAGAATTTTCCGCTGTTCGTTTTGCGTCTTTTGCAGTCTGATTACCAACAAGTGTTGTTCTTTCCGTGCCCTTGGTTGCAAGATCAGAATTTAAAGTTGCAACTTGCGCTTTTGAGTTGTTAACGGCTTCTACATATTTTTTTAAGCCTTGCGCAGGATCACCTTTTGCGGTACCAAGTTTCCAAAGCCCTGGAATAAATTTGGTGACACCGAAATATCCAAGAATACCAGCTACTGCAAGAGGCACAAGCGCCGCGCCTTGCAAAAGGGTACCAATACCCACAAAGCCACCAAGTCCTACAAATAGCAAAAGCCCCATGCCAATCATACCCCAATGAATTATGTTTTTTGCCCTTTTGCCATCCGCAATTGCCCTTTGGTTGGTGGCGATTTTTGCGTTTTCAGCTGCAATTGATGCGCGCAAGGTTGCAATTTCGCCATCAACACGAGTTATTTCGGCAGTGGCGTTGGTAACATCGGCATCAAGTTGTGCTTGGTAATGTGTTTTTGCATTTACAACATCAACATCTAACACATCGGTGCCTGGCTCTAGCGCTTGCAAAGCAGTATAGTTTGCGCGAGCTGTTGGGTACTTAACAGCCATTAAGCGCAAAATACTGGCATCAGATTGTTCAGGGTTTATATAGCGATAATATCTAAATTTTTCTTGAAACTTTTTTATTTCGAGTAAGCTATTAGCGTCCATAATATACTCCTATGCTTTCCTCTATTTTCTAGTGTCTAGATTATACCATATACCCCTTAAAAAATCAATAGCAAAGCGAAAATTTGTTCGGTTTTACCCGACCTTCTTCGCTTTGCTATTTTTAACTATTTACTGATTTTTTCCACAGCAATTTTTATATTTTTTGCCACTTCCACATGGGCAAGGATCATTTCTGCCCACCGAATGTTTTTCATTTTTAACAGTGCCAACCGCACGATGTTCACTTGCAGGGTTGCGCTTTGGCAAATTTAGATTTTTTTGTTCACCACTTGCTTCCACCCTAACTGCCATTAACAAATTGGCGGTTTCTTTACGCATCGAGTCAATCATTTCTTCAAACATATCAAAGCCTTCACTTTGGTATACGTTTATTGGGTTTTTGTTGCCATACGCTCTAAGCCCAATGCCTTGACGCAAAACATCCATTTGGTCAATGTGATCCATCCACTTTTTGTCCAAGACTTTAAGCAAAATAAAGCGTTCGATATCACCAAAATCCATACCCTTGGCGGTAATGTCTTCTTTTTTCTGTTCGTAGCGCTCAATGGCTTTTTCTGCCACCAAATCAATTAGTTCGCTGCGAGATAAAGTTAGCAAGGTATGCTCATCAATCAAGTTGGTACCTGGCTCTAGGGCGCGAGTTTCCAGTGCGCTATTTAGTTCTTCTAGGTCGACTTCTTCAAGTTTTTCATACTCATTTAACTTTTCGTTAATTAAGTCGGCAACGGTTTCACGGATCATTTCCAAAATCTTGTCATGCACGTCTTCTTTTGCCAAAATTTTGTTACGTTCGGTATAAACTTCGTCACGTTGTTTGTTTAGCACGTTGTCATATTCCACTACCTGACGACGAATAGAATAGTTTCTGCCCTCAACGCTCTTTTGCGCGTTTTCTATCTGCTTGCTAAAAAAGCCCATTTTTATTGATGCATCTGGTTCTAGTTTAAACAATTCTGCAATACGTTTCAATCTTTCACTACCAAACACTCGTGCCAAATCGTCATCAGCCGAAACATAAAACACGCTAGAACCAGGGTCGCCTTGACGTCCACTACGGCCACGCAGCTGGTTGTCAATACGCCTACTTTCGTGCCTTTCGGTACCAATAATACGCAAACCGCCAAGCTCTTTAACTTTCTTTTTCTCTTCTGCTACTTTGCTTGCAAATTCAGCATAGAGTTTTTGGTATTCGTTGCGCGCTTCAATCTCTTTTTCGTCCGTAAGAGTGGCAAACGATGACGCCTTGTTAATCATCTCGTCTTCGTAACCATTCTTCTTCATTTCTTGTTTTGCCAAAAATTCGGCGTTGCCACCAAGCAAAATATCAGTACCACGACCCGCCATGTTGGTTGCAATAGTAACAGCCCCTACCTTGCCGGCTTGTGCTACAATTTCGGCTTCTCGCAAGTGATTTTTTGCATTTAAAACATCATGTGGAATTTTTTTACTACGCAAAAGTTTGGACAGTTGTTCACTATGTTCAACGGTGGTTGTACCAACCAAAACTGGTTGCTTGCGCGCATAACAATCTTCTATATCCGCCAAAATTGCACGCTGTTTTGCCTCGTCAGAAAAGTAAAATTCGTCGTGTTCGTCTTGCCTAATAACCGGCAAGTTGGTAGGAATAACCACAACGTCCAAACCATAAATTTCTCTAAATTCGGCTTCTTCGGTTTTTGCTGTACCGGTCATACCAGAAAGTTTTTTATAAAGTTTGAAAAAGTTTTGCAAAGTGATGGTTGCAAGCGTTTTGTTTTCGGCATTAACCTTAACGCCTTCTTTGGCTTCGATGGCTTGATGCAATCCATCGCTATAACGTCTGCCCACCATAATTCTGCCCGTAAACTCGTCAACAATCATAACTTCGCCGTTGGCTACAATGTAGTCCTTGTCGCGACGCATTACAAAGCGAGCGCGAATAGCATTGTTAATATTGTGGTTGATGTCAGTATTCTCAATGTCACTAAGGTTGTCCAAATGATAGTATCTTTCGGCTTTTTCGATACCACTTTCGGTCAAGTGAATGGTCTTTTGCTTTTCGTCAATCGAATAATCTTCTGGTCTTAAACATTTGGCAAACTTGTCCGCTTTTACGTATTCATCGGTGCTTTCCGAACTTTTGCCGGAAATAATAAGTGGCGTACGCGCCTCATCAATCAAAATACTATCAATTTCGTCCACGATAGCAAATTCATAACCACGGGCGAGTTTTTTCTTTTCGTCCACCGCCATATTATCACGCAAATAATCAAAGCCAAATTCACTGTTGGTACCATAAACAATGTCGCTATTATAGGCAATTTTCTTTTGTTCGGGCGACTGCGAAGCATAAACCACGCCTACCGTAAGTCCCAAAAAATTGTGTACTTTGCCCATCCATTCGGCGTCACGTTTTGCCAAATATTCGTTAACGGTAACAATATGCACCGGTTTGCCCGAAAGTGCATTTAAGTAAGCCGGCAAAGTGGAAACCAAGGTTTTACCTTCACCAGTTTTCATTTCGGCAATTCTGCCTTGATGCAAGCAAATGCCACCCATAAGTTGTACCATAAACGGCTTCATGTGCAAGACTCTAGTGCTGGCTTCACGCACAACGGCAAAAGCATCTACCAAAATGTCGTCCAAAGTTTCACCTTCTGCCAAACGATTTTTCAAAACTTGCGTTTGACCGGCAAGTTCCTCATCGGTCATTTTGCCATAATAGTCTTCTTTTTCGTCAATCTTGTTTGCTATTTTACGAAGTTTTTTCACACTTCGATTGTTATCTATGTTATTAAACCACTTAATAAGTCCCATTATTCTCTCCGCTAAAACTTAATTCTCTTCATATTATAAACTATTGCCACGCCAAATTCAACAAATATTTATTCATGTTTAGGCTCATTTTTGCTAGCCGACAATTTTTTTGCCGAAAAATACAGTCTTTTGGTTGCCGTAAGCACATACACCGCCTTTGGTTTGCGCCGTTTTAGGCGTTTTGCTATGGCATCAACTGTTGCACCGGTGGTAAAGACGTCATCCACAATCAAAATAGTTCTTCCATTTATATCAATATTTGGGTTTAGGTCAAACGCGCCTTTTAGGTTTTGTGCACGCTGCGCCTTGCTAAGTTTGGTTTGGGTTGGCGTTTCTAGCACCCTAGTTACCAAATCGTCTTCCACCGGCACCCCGATATTTTCCGAAAGTGCATCTGCCAACACCATGCTTTGGTTGTAACCACGCTCAATTTCGCGCTTGTAATGCAAAGGTACCGGCACAATTATGTCCGCCACGATTTTCCATTCTTCATACATTCGCGCCATTTCTTTGCCAAGTAATTTTGCCACATATTTGTGATTGTGATATTTTAGACCTCTAACCAGCCCATGTGTAACATCATTATACGCAAGCGGTGCACGAGCACCATCAAAAAAGTGCGTGGTGCGTTGACACTCTTCACAAAACCTATTCCCTTCGGGCAAAGGCTCACCACACATCTCACAAACATTGCCAGTAATAACCGGTAGTTCACTCTTGCACTTTTCGCACAAATGCCGGTCAAGGTCATACGCTTCCCGCCCACAAATAAAACACTTAAATTCGGGATAAAGCAAATTTAAAAACTTTTCCCACCCTTCTCTAAATTTTTTCACCTTTATATTTTAGCAAAATTGCAAGCAAAAAGTCTATTGCTTAAAAGGCAAAATAACAAATTATTTTAGTTTTTTAAAAAAAATTAAAAAAGTGGTTGCAAATTTTAAAAGAGTGTTATATAATACTTTTTGTTACGGTTTGTAACAAACAATATATTCTGCCTCCTTAGCTCAGTCGGTAGAGCGCTCGACTGTTAATCGATAGGTCGTTGGTTCGAGTCCATCAGGGGGCGCCACAAAAAGAGAGAACAATAGTTTCTCTTTTTTTTTATTGCAGATAATTTACACCACAAGCACAACAAAAGCGACCAAATTGGTCGCTTTTATTATATTTAAACTAACCTAGTAAAGACAATGTCATTAAAGGGCGAATGCCTTCATAGACACCATAAACACTCCAATCATAACTTCTTTCTCCAGCAGAATTGATTATACAAGAATAATTATTTGTGCTACCTGCCGAACGTAACCAATAATAACCTATATTTGGGTATAAAAACAAGTTGTTTACGACAGCAAAGTCGGTGTGAATACCCTTACGAGTTTGCGCCTTCAAATAATAATTTTCTTGGTAGAAAGTATTCTGAGCCTCATAATAACTCATAAGCCATACATTGTCATCACAAGAACTTAAATTTGATGTAGCATTATAATCATCTTGTTGATTGTAATTTCCTGTGGTTGTGTATTTGGTGTTGTTTGTTAAAATTTTAACTTTTTCATCACTTGCGAAAGCACTATTATAAAATTTATCATTTAGCCAAGCACGAATATTGCTTGTAGCCCACGTGTTTCCACCTTTGTCTTTCTTAAAGATTACATTGGCAGTTAATGTTTTTTCACTTATAACACGAACATTTGTGGTCTTACCTGTGTAAGCACTCTTGGTTGTACTATAAGCCTCTAATAAAAACCATTTTATCGGCTCCACTTTAAACCAATAAGTCTTACCACCTGTTGGCGCCGTTCCACTATTAAATTTAGAATTGTTATTATAAACAACCGCACTTACCACTTTAACATATTTTGCACCGTTATATGCGTATTCCACGTGTGCTGTTTGCGCGCTATCGTCACTTCCACCCACAACAAAGGTTCTACCGGTTTTAGCGCTATTGCCTAAGGCGTTTAGAGCAGCCACAGTTGTAGTATCTTCTACCACCGTTTGTGGGTATTCGCCTAGTTCTACATAATAGTGATAAACACCACCAATAGCCGTATCGGTTATTTTAACTTCTAGTGATTTAACAATTGTTGTAGATTGTGTTGAAAGAGCTTGTACATACACTTTTTGCGTGCCAAAATCAGTCGCTGTTTTCATAACTACTAGTTGTGGTGTTGTTGATGCAGTGCCCGTCCAATCGGCAGTATTTAAGCCACTAAGAAGGGTGCTGGTGGTGCCAACCATCTCAGCTTCGGTCAGTGTGTTAGTCGCGTTTGTATGGGTGGTTACTGCCACGCCGTTTTCCGTAACATTTGCACCTTCATAGGCATAAGCGTTAGAATATATACCCGTGTTTGCACCAATAACAGCTTGAGCATCTTTTATGCCCACAACTGAGCAAATTGCGTAGCACGAACTCACCGAACCCTCATTTGCGCCTGCCACGCCACCATAGTTGACGCCACTAGTTGCAGCCGAAGCATCGGCCACTACGCTTGCTAAGGTTTTTACCTCACCATTTGCATAGGCATTGTATATTTTTGAATTGCTTGTGGAATTGTAACCAACCACCCCACCAACATTATTTCCCGCACCAACAATTGATGCGCTAGAAAAGCATTTGTTAACTACGGCAGTGTTTTTACCAACCAAGCCACCAACATTGCTCCCGCCGTTAATTTTTCCGGCATTAAAGCACGCCAAAACTTCACCCGAGTTTTGCCCTGCCACACCGCCTACCGCAGCGCTAGTTGCATCGGTTTGCACCGAAACAGTATTACCCGAATACTGAATTTTGCCAAGATTGATGGCAACTACGCCACCCGCGGTGCCAATCGCCACCGATTCTGCATTTATGGCAGAATTATTAAAGCAATTTTTTATAGTGGCTTTTTCACCAGTTGTTGCAACAACGCCACCCACCGCCAAAGTGCTAGAACTGCCTGCACTTGTTAGCACGATTTCACCATGTGCATTGGCGTTTTCTAGCGTTCCATAAAGGCTAGCAACAATATTTGCCACTTTAGTTGCTGAGTTGTCCGCGTTAATGGTGCCTGAAAATTCCACTTTGCTAATGGAGCAAGTGTTATCTGCCTCAGCCACCAAACCTGCCACCATAGTTTTACCAGAAACGGTTCCGCCAAGCGAAACATCGTTAATGGTTGTATTATTTTTTGCTGATGCCACCAAACCCGCCGCCACCGACGAAGATGACACCTTAACATTTATTAAAACGATAGATTTTATTATTGCGCCCGAAGTCACGCCAAATAAAGCGGTTCCACCATCTGCCACCGTTACGTTTGAAATGGTTTTGGTTCCGCCATCAAAGGTGCCCGAAAACGGATAAGTCTCCGAACCCATGCTGGAAACCGTAACCCCTGTTGCGTCTATGTTTGCATCTACTTCATAAGATGCCTGATTGTATTTTATACTAGAACTACCAATGTTTGCGCCCTCACTAATTTTTTTAGACACAAACGCAAGTTCTTTGGCGTTACCTACCAAAATTATGCCGTTTTTTACGCGCAGTACATCACCGGTAGATTCATCAACCACATCAATTGAGTAATTTATTGGATTTTTAACATTGCTCTTTATGCTATCTGCGCCGGCAATAACGCCTACGCCAAGCAAACTCAAACAAACAGCAATAGAAGCAAGGCAAACTAGTGCCTTTCTTTTAAGTTTAAAAGTTTTTTGTTTGTTTCTAACTTTTATTCCCCTAGTGCTACGTTCAATTGTTTGCACGCTAGTACGCTCCTCTTTTGTTAGTATTTTCGTTTTTTAAAAAAATACTCCGGCAACTTAAAATTACATTGTTACATATTTAATTATAAATATTTAAAGCGCTAAGTCAAACAATTTGATTGCCTAAAACAAAAAAAGTTAAAGCCTTTGCCTTAACTTTTTGTATGTTATTTGTTTGCGTTTTTGGTTGCCTTTAAAAATTGGTCAGTTTCCTTTTTATTAAAGTCCGCATTTTCGCTAATATATTGCTTACGTGCCTCAATGTTGTCACCCATAAGAGTGGTAACCAATCTTTCGGCTTCTGCCGCATCTTCTATGGTTACTTGCACTAGTGTACGTTCTTTTGGATCCATGGTTGTTTCCCACAATTGGTCAGGGTTCATTTCACCCAAACCTTTGTAACGCTGAATGGTATACCCTTTGCCAATTCGCTCAATTGCCTCAGGTAGTTCAGCATCGCTATACACATACTCAATTTTATCCTTTTTTTGAACCCTATATAGTGGTGGCAGGCCAATAAATACATGACCATCAGTAATAAGTTCTTTCATGTACCTATAAAAGAAAGTGCACAAAATGGCTCTAATATGAAAACCGTCTTGGTCAGCATCCGCCAAAATTATTACCTTGTGGTATTTTAAATTTGATGGGTCAAAATCTTCACCAATACCCGCACCCAAAGCCGAGATAATGGTGCGAATTTCCTCGTTGCTCAAAACTTGGTCAATGCGCTTTTTTTCAGCATTAAGAGGTTTGCCTCTAAGTGGCAAAATTGCTTGAAAATGCCTATCTCTTGCCTGCTTTGCCGAGCCACCCGCACTATCACCCTCAACGATAAACAATTCGTTCAATTCGGCCTTTCTGCCGGTGCAAGATGCCAGTTTTCCAACCAGCGTTGAGTTTTCGATGCTATTTTTTTGACGAGTTATTTCTTTTGCTTTTCGCGCCGCTTCACGAACTTTTGCAGCACCCAGCGCCTTTTCGTAAATTTTTGGCATCATTTTGTTTTTCTTATTATCAAACAAAATATCGGCTAGTTTGTCATAAACCACCGCTTCTACTGCCGGTTTTGCCTCAGGGTTGCCTAGTTTTGTTTTTGTTTGTCCTTCGAACTGAACATTTTTCATCTTTATGGACAAAACTGCCGTCAAACCTTCTTTAAAGTCGTCGCCGAGCAAATTGGCGTCTTTGTCTTTAATATAGTTATATTTGCGCAAGCCCTCATTAAATATTTTGGTAAGCGCTGACCTAAACCCAGATTCGTGCGTGCCACCCTCTGGCGTTGGAATGTTGTTAACATATGTTATTACGCTTTCACTATAACCATCGTTATACTGAATGGCAAGTTCTACAAAAATGCCGTCCTTCTCACCTTCAATATAAATTGGTTTATCGTACAGCACATTTTTGCTATCATTTAAATATTCTACAAAGTCCGAAAGCCCACCCTCATATTTAAAAGTTTTTTGGTACGGTTCTTCCAACCTATTATCAGTGATAGAAATTTCTACACCCTTGTTTAAAAAAGCATCTTCTTTTAAGTGTTTAGAAATAGTGTCTAGCGAAAAAGTTGTCGTTTCAAAAATTCTCGCATCAGGCTTAAAGGTAACTTTGGTGCCATGTTCTTTGGTGGTACCAATTTCTTCTAGATCGGTTTGTGGTATGCCACCTTTCACCTTGCCTTTGCCGTCGTCCACGCTAGCAAATCTTTGACGATAAATTTTGCCATTTTTCTTTACTTCAACAACCAGCCATTCGCTAAGTGCGTTAACAACCGAAGCACCAACCCCGTGCAAACCACCCGAATAGTTATAATTGTCATTATTAAATTTTCCGCCCGCGTGCAATTGTGTGTAAACAACTTCAACTCCACTTACCTTTAAAACAGGGTGTTTGTCTACCGGAATACCTCTTCCGTCGTCTTCCACCGTAACCGAGCCGTCTTTGTTTAAAGTTACCGAAACTTTGGTTGCAAACTTGTTGGTTGCCTCGTCGATACTATTATCCACAATTTCCCATACCAAGTGATGCAAACCCTTAACGCCCGTTGTACCAATGTACATACCAGGGCGAAGCCTTACCGCATCTAGTCCTTGCAATACGGTTATGTCTTTTGCGTCGTAACTCTTTTGTTTTTGTTCTTTTGTTGCCATATATACCCCAGTTAAAATTTTACTTATTTTAAGTATAACACAATTTGCCAAAGCGTTGCAAATGGTTTTAAGCCTATATTTTGCTCCGTTGCCGTATTATCTTTTACAAAATTGCATAAGTTATATTAGGAGAAACCATAATGCAAAAAACAAACAAAAAATTTAGCAAAATAGTCCTTACCGGCGGTGGTACTATGGGACACATAACACCCAATATCGCTATCATTCCCGCACTTTTTAAATATTTTGACACCATAGACTACATAGGAAGCCATAACAGCCTAGAAGAGCAACATATTTCTACCCTAAGCGCTATACTCGCAGGCTCCGGCAAAAAACTTACCTACCACGCCATAACCAGCACCAAACTAGACCGTGTACATTTTTTAAAAAACCTTAGTTTGCCCATAAAGTTAATAAAAGCCAATACCGAAGCCAAAAAACTTTTGCAAGGACTAAAGCCAGATGTGGTTTTTTCAAAGGGCGGATATGTAACCGTGCCAGTTGTGAGCATGGCAAGCAAACTTGGTATCCCTACCGTAATTCACGAAAGCGACCTAACCATGGGGCTTGCAAACAAACTATCCAGCAAGCACGCCAAAGCCATTTGTACCACCTTTGAAGAAACTAGCAAACAATTTAAAAACGGGGTTTGGACTGGCGGCATTGTAACCGACAAACTACTTACGGCAAATCGCCTAAACGCCGTACGCAAGTTTGGGCTAACGAACAACTTGCCAACCATTGCCATAACCGGCGGGAGCCTTGGCGCTACCGCATTAAACGAACAGATATCCAACATTTTGCCTGAACTAGTAAACTTTTGCAACGTAATTCATATAACCGGCAAAGGCAAGGTGGTAAATTACACTCACCCACGCTACCATCAAATGGAATTTACTGACCAAATTGGCGAGATTTTTAAGGCAAGCGACCTTGTTATTTCACGCGCAGGTAGCAACACCATTTTTGAACTTGCCATGCTAAAAGTGCCTATGTTGCTTGTCCCATTGCCAAAATCGGCGTCGCGAGGCGACCAAATAGACAACGCCAAATATTTTCAAAAACTAGGTATTGCCAGAGTACTAGAACAAGAAAACATTGTAAACCTGCTGCCCGAAATTCACGAGAGTTTAAAGCGCCTACCAGAAACAAAAAAAGAGTTACAAAAAGTAGGCTATACAAACGGCAAAGACAAACTTATTGCCACTATCGTTTCCGTCGCCAAAGGCAAAATCATTGGCTAGCAAAAAGCATCTACGAAATAAACGTAGATGCTTTTTATTTTGCAATTATTCTTTTGGTAGCATATTTTTTACAAAATATTCATTAACTGATTTATTGATTTTTGCAGCGGTGCGATCATTTATTTCAGCAACACGGAAACCGTCATAAAATTCACGCGGAATATCAAATTCTTCAAATGGACGAAGTTTGCGGTCGTCTTTTACGAACTTGCGGTCCTTTATTGGATACAAGTTGTTGTAGCCAAGTGAGCCAACCACACCACCGGTAAAGCAGTTGATATGGTAGTTGGTTGCAATTGCGTATGGTACTTCAGTTCGGTAGCTATCTTCTATTTTGGTTAAGGTTATGTATTCACCTTTCTCGTTCATAAATTGGTCACCAACCTCAAAGTCGGTTACAAACTTACCTTTGTTTGCAGCAAACATCATGTGTTCGTCTACTATGGTTAGTTTGGTGCCACCCGTGAAGGTTAGTTCTCTTATTAAGCATTGCTTGCTTTCTGGCTTACGTATCCATATTACCTTTGAATAGGTTAGTTTGCCGTTGTCAAAGTCCCAACATGCAACAAGGTCGCTATAAGTAATATCCTTGATTTTCTTCTTGTAGAACTTTTTCTTCTTTTCGTCATAGCACAATACATCGGTATCTGCGGTAAAGCAAGTATACCAATAAAATGTTATTGTTGTATTTTCGGTAAAAGTTATATTAAAATCAGCGCCTTTATCCCAATAAAGTTGCTTAAAATTAGCATCAAACGTCTCGCTAGTAATATCATCTAATATTATATTATAATTCGCAAGTATTTGTTTTAATGTAAGACCTGGAACAACCTCAATTTCAAGTTGGTCGACCCATTCACCATCACCCTTCTTAAAACGACTTATTCCACCATTTGGATTGGCAGTATATTCAACCACTTCTCTTATAAAATTAATTAGGATTTTAGGCGCTAGTGTATACTTCACCGCCACTCTGCTTCCGGCAATTTCCACACCACTTGTGTTTTTTGGAACTACGGTAAGTTTGTAAGTGCCGGCAGTAAGCGTGGATAATGCAGTCGTTAAATCTATATTAGAAATTTCGCTCTTTGCCAAAACTTTTACAAGAGTGCCAAGAGTGGCATCGGTGTCACCCACTGCCGCTAGCATCAATGCGCCGCCAGCCTCAGTTGCTGATGTAGTTGCACTTGCAACTTCTTTTGCCCAAAGTTCATAGGTTTCGGCACCTGCTACTTCGGTAATTTGCAAACTATCGCCGTTTAAAGCATATTGTGGAACACCAAAAGTCAAATTGAATGTCCAATTTAGGCTAGATACGGTAACCGAACTTGAAATATTTAAAGTAGCATCAGCTTTTACAAACACCTTGCTGTTGGTGGCATTTACCAAAATATTATCACCATCGGTAAGAGCTGTTGCTGTGCTCCAATCGGTTGGCAAACTAGCACTAGTTGCATACATATATGCGTAAGTAATTTTTAAGGCGCTAGGCGTGTTTACAAGCGCTGGCGAAACCACTTCTAGGTTAATGTTGGTACTAGAATTTTTTGTTGTATCTAGTTCATAGTAAAAATAATAGGTGATTGAAATGCTAGATTTAGAATTTTTGGCATAGTTTTCTATTGCAGAATTGCTAACATAATTTACCGGCGCGGCAATACTGGATATTGCATCGGCAATTTCACCACCATTTTTTACGTCGTAAATTTTTGTCCAATCGGTAGCAGTTGTGCTTTCGCTAACAACGGCATTTGGCGCATCGGTACGATTATCTGCCAAACAAACATCGCCCACGCGAGTTGCATACGCCACCCCGTCCACGGCATCAAACTGAATACTAAGTTGGTTTTTTACCGTAACGCTAAAATTTGTGAGAGTTGCAAAAACGCCTACTGCCAAAAGCGCAACTGCACTTACCACCGAAATAATGGTAGCAACAAGTTTGGTTTTTACTTTTTTGCTTGAAATGTGTTTTTCCATTTTTCACCTAAATTTTACAATTTTTTATCTATTATATTTTAGCACTAAAAGATAATATCTCAAAATGATTTTAACCAATTTTGAGATATTTTTTTCATTTTATTCAAAATTTTGACATAAAAAAGCCCCGCAAATAATTTGCGGGGCAAAACAATATAAAGCGCTTTATCTTTTTGAGAATTGTGGAGCTTTTCTTGCTTTTTTAAGACCGTATTTTTTACGTTCTTTCATACGTGGGTCACGAGTTAAGTAACCAGCTTGTTTGATTTGTGGTTTTAGCTTTTCGTCATAAATCACGAGAGCGCGAGCCAAACCGTGACGGATAGCACCTGCTTGACCGGTAAAGCCACCACCAACAACGTTTGCATAAACATCAAACTTACCTTCAGTTTGAGTAAGTGCTAGTGGTTGTTTAACGATAATTTTTAGGGTTTCGTAATCAAAATATTCATTGATGTCGGTACCGTTAATGATAATTTTGCCAGTGCCTTCTGGTATAATTCTAACTCTTGCAATAGATTTTTTTCTTCTTCCGGTTCCCCAGAATTGATTTTTCTTGTTAGCTACTTTTTTTGCCATTATTATTTACCTCTCTTAACCAATTGGTATTCTACTGGATTTTGTGCTTCATGACCATGATTTGCATCTTTGTAAACTTTTAGTTTTCTAGCCATTTTTCTGCCAAGACGGTTTTTAGGAAGCATACCCTTTACAGCCGAGGTAACAACAACATCAGATTTTTCACGAAGCATAGTTGTGTACTTAATTTCTTTTAAGCCGCCAACGTAGCCGGTGTGATATCTATAATATTTTTGTTCACTCTTTTTGCCGGTTAAAACAACTTTGTCAGTGTTAATAACAATAACATAGTCTCCACAGTCAGCGTTTGGAGTAAACTCAGGTTTGTTTTTACCGCGCAAGATAGACGCTACTTGGCTTGCAAGTCTACCAAGTTCCATATTGGTTGCATCTACAATATACCAATTCTTTTTAACATCAGTTGATTTTTTAATGTTTGTATTCATTCTCTTATCCTCTCTTAGGTCGTGCAAAAATAAAAGACGTAAACGCCCCAAATTTTTACCACCTAATTTAATATGCTGTCATATTTTATAATAAAACTCTGCATAAGTCAATAGTTTTTTAACTTTTTCTTTATTTTTTTTGTTTTTAGTTTTCGTAGCACACTGATTTTAAAACCAAGCCTTTGGCGGGCATTGTCTTCCCTGCCTTTGTGCGGTCTTTTGCAAGAATAATTTTTTTGATATCCTCTTTTTGTTTGCGCGAGTACCCCACATCTAGTAGCGTGCCAAAAATTATTCTAACCATATTGTATAAGAAACCGTTTGCCGTAATTTCAAACTCATAAAGTTGTTGATTTTTGTCCAGACAGTTTATTCTTGCGTCATAAATTTTACGCACAAAATTGGTTTTTCCACTTTTTCGCGCCACAAAACTAGTAAAGTCATATTCCCCCACAAACTCGCCAGCACTATCCGCCATTTTTTTAACGTCCACATTGTCATTAACCCTAAGCGCAAAACTTTCAAAAAGCGGTCTTTCGTATCTACTCAAATAAAACCTATAACCATAAGTTTTCTTTTTGGCACTAAAACGTGAATCAAACTCTGCCGGAACTTCAACAATATTTAACAGTTTAACATCTTCGGGCAATTTGTCGTTAATTTGATGCAACAATTTTTGCTTGTTGGGTTCGGTGCAAAAAAAGTTACCCACCTGCCCAAGCGCATGCACGCCCGAATCGGTTCTGCCACTTGCATAAATTTTGGTTTCCTTACCCAAAATTTCGGTAAGCACCTTTTCTATTTCACCTTCCACGGTGCGACAATTTGGCTGATACTGAAACCCGCAAAAGTGCTCGCCGTTGTATTCAATTGTCACCCTATAATTTATCAAGTTTTCTTCCATACTCGTTTTCGCCTTATTTTTAGATTGTTATGTCTTGCATAGCACCGAGAAAAAATTAGCAATTTTGTAAAATTTGTTTCTTAGTTTCTTTGACAAACCAACTTTTTTTATTATAATAATAATTAAGTATAAACTAAAACTATAATAAAGGCAAGGTCATTTATGAAAAAATTTATTACAGTAGATGGTAATACCGCCACTTCAAATATTGCTTGCAAACTGAGCGATATAGCATTTATTTATCCAATAACCCCATCATCACCGATGGCGGAAAATGTAGATGCAAACAAAACAATAATCAACTGCTTTGGCAACCGCACCGAGGTTGTGGAGATGCAATCAGAAGCAGGTGCTGCGGGCGCTTTGCATGGCGCACTAACGAGCGGTTGCTTGGCAACCACCTTTACCTCCTCGCAGGGGCTACTTCTTATGATACCAAATATGCACAAAATCGCTGGCGAACTTTTGCCATGCGTAATCAACGTTGCAGCGCGCACCGTTGCCACTCACGCATTGTCAATTTTTGGTGATCATAGTGACGTAATGGGGGTGCGAAACACCGGTTTTGCTATGTTATGCTCTTCTAGCGTGCAAGAAGCGCAAGACATGGCACTAGCAAGCTACCTCACCACCCTAAAAGCGCGCATACCATTTGTTCACTTTTTTGACGGATTTAGAACTTCGCACGAAATTTCAAAAATTGAAGCCATTACTGACGAGCAAATCAACTCGCTAGTAGACTTTGATTTGGTTAACAAGTTTAGAGCATCGGGCTTAACATCCGATCATCCAACCCAACGCGGCACCGCACAAAACGACGACATATACTTCCAAAACCGTGAGGCTTGCAACCCATACTATCAAATGTTGCCAGAACTTTTGTCGCAGACCTTTAAGGATATAGCCAAAGTTACGGGCAGAAAGTACAAATTGTTTGAATACATCGGCGATAAAAACGCCACCAACATAATTATTGCCATGGGTAGCAGCACCGAAACCATTGAAGAAACGGTAAATTATCTAAACGCAAACGGCAGCAAAGTTGGCTTGATAAAAGTGCGTTTATTCCGCCCATTTAGTGCAAAAGCATTACTTGCCGAACTTCCAAAAACCGCAAAACACATTGCAGTTTTGGATCGAACCAAAGAAGCCGGCGCACTTGGCGAACCACTTTACCAAGACATCTGCACCGCTCTTGTTGAAAACGGCATAACCGACCGACTAGTAATTGGCGGCCGTTATGGTCTTTCTAGCAAAGACTTTAACCCAGACCAAGTTTTGGCAGTTTTCCAAAATTTGGCTTTGGCAAAACCAAAAAATCACTTTACCGTCGGCATAACGGACGACGTAACCAACTTGTCGCTTCCAATCAAAAAACACATTGTGACTTTGCCCGCTGGCACCATAGAATGCAAATTTTGGGGTCTTGGCAGTGACGGTACAGTTTCGGCAAACAAAAATAGTATCAAAATTATTGGTGACAACACCGCGCTTTACTCTCAAGCATACTTTGAATACGACAGCAAAAAGAGCGGCGGTGTAACCATATCTCACTTACGCTTTGGCAACAGCCCAATAAAATCCACCTACTATGTAGAAAATGCGGACTTTATTGCTTGCCATAACCAAAACTACCTCACTAAGTTTGATTGCCTAAAAGGCATCAAGAAAAATGGTGTATTTTTGATTAACACTGCTTATACCGATGCCGAACTTAACCAAATTTTGCCTGCAAACTTAAAGAGCAAAATTGCAAATTTGGGCGTTAAAGTTTTTGCAATAGACGCAAACAAAATTGCGGACAGCATTGGCCTTGGCCGACGCATAAACACCATAATGCAAGCCTGCTTCTTTAGATTAACCAATCTTTTGCCATGGGAAGACGTTAAACAAAAAATGAAAGACGCTGCCAAAAAATCTTACGCCAAAAAAGGCGACGCTGTTGTTTTAATGAACTATCGCGCCATAGACAGTGCTGACGGCGAACTAAGACAGGTAGTCGTTCCAAAAGAATGGAAGAACGCCGAAGCAAAAGTTACCACCGGTGCCACCGACAACACTTATTATAACGATGTGATAGCCCCAATTTTAAAACGCGAAGGCAACGACTTGCCGGTATCAGCCTTTTCGCCAAACGGTGAAGTTCCAACCGGTACTACCGCCTACGAAAAACGCAATATTGCGCAAGAAATTCCGGTTTGGATACCCGAAAACTGTATCCAATGCAATATGTGCTCGGCAGTCTGCCCACACGCTTGTTTAAGACCTTACCTCACCGAAAGTGGCTCTAGCCAAAGCAAAGCACTTGGCAGCCGTCCAGCACTTGGCATAGCCGGAAAAGATTTTGCCATTCAGGTCAGCCCAAAAGATTGCACTGGTTGCGAAAACTGCGTAAACATCTGCCCAGCCAAAAACAAGGCGCTAAAAATGGTAGAAAAAACCAAGGTTATTTCCGCCGAAGAGCAAAAATATACGGTGGTAAAAGATATAATCAACAGCCAAACCACCTTTGGCGCCAACACCATAAAAGGTAGCCAATTTGCAAAGCCACTTTTTGAATTTTCAGGCGCTTGCGCAGGCTGCGGCGAAACACCATACATCAAACTACTAACTCAATTGGTCGGTGACCACTTGGTTATTGCCAACGCAACTGGTTGTTCGTCCATTTATGGTGGCTCTAGCCCAACTTGCCCATACACTAAAAATGCAAAAGGCAAAGGTCCGGCTTGGAGCAACAGTTTGTTTGAAGACAACGCCGAATTTGGTTATGGCATGTATATGGCAAACAAGAAAAATGAAAAATCATTAACCGCAATTGCCGAAAATATTGTAAATAACAAACTCGTTAATCCAGCACTAACCGCTAGCCTTAAAAAATGGCTAAAAGGCGACCATAGCGACAAAATAGCAAGCGAGATAATAAAACAAGCCGAAGAGCAAACCGACAGCACTGCCGTTGCAAACGCAAATATGCTACTAGGTTTAAAGAGCAACCTAACCCGCAAATCGTTCTGGATTGTTGGTGGTGACGGTTGGGCATACGATATTGGCTTTGGCGGACTAGACCACGTGCTAAGTTCGGGCGAAAATATCAAAGTGCTAGTGCTAGACACCGAAGTGTATAGCAACACCGGCGGACAAGCAAGCAAGTCCACCCCACTTGGTAGCCGTGCAGGCTTTGCAAGTGACGGCAAAAAGACGCAAAAGAAAGACCTTGGCGCAATTGCTCTAAACTATCCAAATTGCTATGTTGCTTATGTTGCAATGGGCGCAAACCCAAACCAAGTAAACACTGCCTTTGTTGAAGCCGAAAAGCATAACGGCCCTGCAATAATTATTGCCTACGCAACTTGCATAAACCACGGCATAAACATGTCCAAAACCCCAGAACTTCAACGCGAAGCCGTAACCAGCGGCTACTGGCCACTATATAGGTTTAACCCAGACGCGCCAGAGGGCAAAAAACTCACCCTAGACCCACCATTTGCAAGCACTTCATACAAAGAGTTTACGGACAAACAATCGCGCTATTTCTACCTCACCAAACTTTACCCAGAAACCGAACCAGCGCTAATTGCCAAAGCGGAAGAATACCGCAAAACCAACTTTAACAAACTAAAGAGCAACTTTAATAAATAGCAAAAGCCCCCTACTTAGGGGCTTTTTTAGCTGTAACAATTTTGCCTTAATAGCAAAAAGTCCAAATAACTTTTGCTAGCGCCTTCTACTTTGTGCGCCATTTTTAAACGAATAATAGCGCGCGAAAGGTTTTTGCGCAAGGCGGTTTGTTCAAGTTTTCCACTTGCAAGAAGTCTAAAAGAATGTCCCAAAAACGGAACTGCAAAACACACTCGTTGCAGTTCCGTTTTTCGATTTAAAGATATATTAAGATTTTGTTGCAAATACATTTGAATGAACTGGGCAGCGCGCCTTAAAAAGGCTTTGGAAGAGTGCAAAATAACAAAGTCGTCCATATACCTAACATATAGTTTGCATTTTAACTTGCGCTTAATAAACTTATCCAGCCCGTCCAAATAAAAAAGCGCAAACCACTGACTGGTTTGATTGCCAATTGGCAACCCCAAATCAGTTGGCGTGCACGAATTTATAATAATTTTTAGTAGCCACTTGGTTTTGCTATCAAAATTGCATTTTAGCAAGTGGTTTAGCAAAATTCTGCGGTCTATTGATGCAAAAAAATGTTTTACGTCACATTTTAGCGCATAAAAGTTGGCACCATAACTTTTGTACGCTTCGGCGTAATGTCTTTTAAGCCGTTTTATGGCAAAACTAGTACCCTTACCTTTGCGGCAAGCGCAATTATCATAGATTAGTTTTTTCTCAAAATATGGCTCCAATATGTTGTTACAAAGTGCCATTTGCACCACACGGTCACGGTATGGCAACGCTTCCACAATTCGTTTTTTGGGTTCATAAATGGTAAATTGATGATACTTGCCCACGCGGTAAGTTCCGTTTAGTAGTTCGCGCTGTAAATCGGCTAGGTTTTTGCCAAGATTTAACTCAAATTTTACCGTTTCGTTTTTGTGACCTTTTTGTCGTCGGCACTTTTGGTGTGCTTTAAGCAAGTTTTCAAAACTAAAACATTCTTCAAAAATCATAATTTTTCCCAATAAATAAAGCCGCCGCCTTAAAGCCTAACTATATTGGAGATACAAAGATGGCTTTAAGGCACATACTCTTAATAACCGTAAGAGTAAGACGACTTAGATTTGCTAACCAAAACATTTCGTCTAGGTCAGCAAGCAAAAACTCCTTTGCTCAAAAGAACCTCTTTTGTGGTACTTACCACAAAAACCTGTCTGTTTAAGCGCTAGCTACTTGGCTGCACTCTGAGCAAATCGGGACGCACGCCGTTGTTGGTATTATTCACATTGTTGTTGTTGTTCAAGCTGCCGTCATTGTTAACATTACATGCATTATTAGAAGCGGAGCCCGCCGAGCGGAGCCACCAGTAAGCAAATAACAAAGAGCGACCGGCGTCTTTTTAGCTTTTGCTTAGTTATATATTGCTGCTAAAAATAAATTTTTGCAACATACAACCCATAAGTATTTTATTTTTTTGTCCAAGCAAGCAAAAGCGCAATACAATTGCTAATTTGTATGGCAATTTGCTTGTACTGACGCATCAGCAGGCATTTGTTCTCAAACGCCAAAAAGCTAAAATAATCTAGCAGTTTTAGTTTGGTGTAAGCGTCGTGTTGTTTTTCTAGCCTTTTGTTTGCTGTGCGGACATTGTCTTTGCGGAGCGAATTTGCATAAAACATATCCTCCAAAATATCTAGCCCCAAGTTATGTATGCGGTTTATAAAACTATATCTAAAACTTTTTGGCGCTTTGTGCGTCGCCACAAACAGGTAGGCAACCAATTGTTTAGTTTTGGTAATAACCACCAACTCTTTGGCATCATAGCGCACAAAAGCGGGGTCAACCACCTCACGAATATCTTCAAATACCTTGTTTTTGGGGGCGATACCTTTGGCTATTGCAATTGCATTATCTATTGCCGTTTTGCTCTCTCTGCGCAAGCGGTCATCTTCACGCTTTTTCATTTTTAGCGCCAACCTTAGTTGCTTTGAGTTGTAGATTTTGCGGTCAACCACTTTGCCATCCTTATCTGGCAAGGGTGGACAATATTTGTACCGCGGGCTAAGCAGTAACCCAAGTTCCTGCATTTTGGTTTGTGGATAATATTTTACTGGTGGAATTTTTTTCTTTTTAAATTTTGGCTTTGCAGTTTCGCCCGTCGGCTCGGCTTTGGTTTCTGCGCCTTCTAGCTGCGTCGCAGCGTCCGCCGACAAATTTTTGCTTTCAAATTTGACGCCTTTTTCTTGCGTCTCGGCTTGCGCCAGCAAGGCCTCGGCGCTTATGGTTTCTTCATACTTTTGTTCAAGCGCCTCAATTTCTTCGTCTGTTATTTGGTACGAGTTATTGTCTTCTTCGGTTTCTGCTTCATCGTTTATTTCGCCATACCACGGCACATCAAAGCCATATTTGGCCTCGAGCCCAACTTCGTCGGGCCTTTCGAGAGCCAAATCTTCCACAAACGACATTTGCTCGTTTTTTTCTTTGTTTTTATCCACGAGTACTCACAAAACCTTTTAAAATTTTTAAATTCACCCCGCCCCGTACAAGGGGCGGGGGTTGGCTTGCGCTAATACTTTACAAACCTTTCTTTATTTATTGCAAATTTGAAATTTTGCGCGCGTGCGGCGCATTTGGAATGCGCCGAAGTGGCCTGTCGGCCACTAAGATTTTCGATGCTAGATTGAAATTAGCAAAGCGGGACGCACGCCGAGGAGGGAATTATACGCAGTGCCGTTGCCGTACAAGCTGCCGCCACTGCCAACAGTACACGCAGTAGAAGAAGCGGAGCCCGCCGAGCGGAGCCAATACCACCCGCGCAAAGTATTGGAATCTATATATAATTTATTTGCCACCGCAAAATCTGTGTGGTACGCATACCTTCCAGATTTATTTACATATAAGTTGGTACCGTAATAAGTGTTGCCCATCTCATAATAACTTGGGAGCCATACTTTATCTTCGTTGGTGGTTCCACCACTAGTTACGGTGTAGTCATCCTTTGTTGTATAATTACCAGTTGAATTATATCTGGTCAAATTTGTCTGTATCTTGCCTTTATCTGCCGCAGTAAAGGCGTCCTCATAAAACACCAAGTTTAACCATAACCTTATGTTGCTAGTACCCCAAATGTTGCAGGTTTGGTTTGACACACTTTTATTAAACATTACATTTGCTGTCAAAGATTTTTCACTAATAACTCTTATGTTTGTGGTTGCACCACCATAGGCTCTTTTAGTTGTGCTAAACTCTTCTAACAAATACCATCTTATTGGTTCTACCTTAAACCAATAAGTGTTACCAGTGGTCGCCTTTGCACCGTTGGAAAATTTGTATTGCGCATCAGTGCCATTAACTACCGCACTTGCTACTTTTACATATTTTATGCCGTTATGCATATACTCTGCATGTGCCGTTTGTGCGCTGTCGTCGTTGTAACCAACTGTAAAGGTTCTACCAGTTTTTGCGCTGTCACCCAAAGAATTTAAAGATGTTAATAAAATACTATCACTCACTATAGTTTGTGGATATTCACCTAGTTCTACATAATAAAAGTAATTGCCACCAATCGCTGTGTCGGTAACGTTCACTTCTAGTGCCGGAACCGTGTAGGCATAGTGCACCACAATTCTGTTGTTGGATATCTCGTCCCCATTGTCGTCTTTTGGAATAACCGTTAAGGTGTAGTCACCGGTTGGGTAACCTTTTAACGCTTCTTTTACGTTTATTGCCAAGGTGCCTTTATCAACAATCTTTATGCAAGTACCAAGTATGCTATCGGCGTCACCAAGTGCAGTATTTTGCAGACCCTCAGTATCTTGCAAATTTTCGCCATTTTGTAAACTTGCACCATTCGACGCATCAGCCTTTACCCATAATTCATAAGTGCTTGCGTTTATTACTGGATTGTATGTTAGTATTCCATCTTGTAGTGAGTGGTGAGATACTGTAAAGTCCAAATTGAACTTCCAGTCTATGTCATCAAACTTTATTGATGTGTTCAAACTTACTCGGCACTCTGCCATAATAAACAAATTTTCATTTGGCGCCGCAGTAATTATATCTCCATTTGCCAGTTCTGTTGCCGAACCATTGGTAAAATCTGCCGCATTTAGGGTAGAACTCCCCGCTTTTATGTACTTGTAGTAAAAGTTGATGCCATATTGTGAAGTACCCGCTAGTTTGGTCAACTTAATATTAGTTGATGTGGAGCCATTGGAGTTCATATAGTAAAAGTAATAAGTTATTGCAACACTACTTAGGTTGTTATCGTACTTTTCGTCCAGTATGGCGTTGTCTGATATAAAATTCACTTTTTCTTGTATGGTTTCTAGCCCAGAGCCTATAACGCCATTTTTTTCACTGGAACTATACACATGTGTCCAATCTAATGGGTTGGTGCTTTCACTAAGCACCTTGCTAGTGGTTCTCGTTACGTCTGCTACTTGCCCCATTCTTGTAGCATACAAATTACCTTCAATAATCTCAAAATTTAAGTTTAATTGGTTGGCTATGGTTAGGTCAAAATTGAACAGTGACGCAAACACACCAACTGCAAGCAAAGTAACTGCACTTACCATAGAAATAATTATGGTAACCAACTTAAACCTTGAAATTCTTCTTTTCTCCCCATTTAAATTTCTTTTTGCTTTTTTCTTTGTCATATATTTCCCTCATTATCACTCACGCCAAAGGCGTGAATTTCATACTGCCACTGGGCAGTATTTCATTTGTGGCATCGCCACAAATTGCATTGCGTTAGTAATTTCATGGCAAACGCAAAAGAGATAAGCAAAGAATTTGCTTACCTTGTATAACGCACAAAAATGCCTCTTATTCGGTTGTTATTTTCTGTTTTGCGTTTTGAGTTTGCCCAGTCGCGTTTAGCGACTAAATGGCGCCCCCCCCCCACGAAAATGCTGGAATTATAAGGCTTTCAGCCACTTTTGCATTACTCAATATCGCCATTACAATTTCCTCCTTTTCATAAGTTTTGGGGTTGGCATTAACTCATGCTAACAATAATATTTTATAACAAAATTAAAAAGCCGTCAAATAATTTAACGGCTTTTTAGAAAATTTTATATAACTAATATTTCTTTCCAACTCTAAACTCACTTGCTAGCAATTTTGTTTAGATTTTTGAGATAAATAAGATAACAAAAGTGCGTATCGCAGTGCCGACCGCTAGAGCGGGCGGCACAAGTTCATAAATCCAAATGATTTATTTCATTAAAAGAGCCCACAACACTTTTAGTGTTGCGAGCTCTTTGACTAGTCTTCCTTAACCTCTAGATTGTTTCTGTCTTTAACAAACGCAATCTTGTAGTCAATTTTTTTAATTTTGCCCAAAATTGGTGCAACTTCGGCAGGAACATTACGCTCAATAATCGCCAAAATTTCTTGTTTGGTCTTTTTAGGCAATTTGTAAGCAAACTTGTAACCAAGCGCTTCAATATCCACACCCAAAACTTCACCATAACGCTTTAGTTTGGCGTAATCGGTTTGCGACTTATATTCTTCTACTGCAAAAGTAAGTACTTCCACCATTTTTGCAAGGGAAGACAATTTTACACTTTCAACAATTTTGGTGAGTTTCCACCTAAGGTCAAAAGGTAAAACGCTTTTAAGTAAGGATATTATTTCATATCGCTCCAAATCGGTTGGCGTTTCTAATATGCGAACTATTTTGCTAACAGCTTCATCTTTGCGCACAATGGTGTACTCGTATACATCAAAGCCTAAGTCGTCATTTACAAAGTTAAAGCCAATAGTTTTTGCAAGTTCGGTAAGTTGTGGGTCGGACATATATTAAGCTTCGCGTTGTTCGCCGCGTTCTGCACACAAGGTCTTTACTGCATCAGCAATGCCGGCATAGCGCAAATTGTTTACTCCTTTTTCTTTAAAATCTTTTGCAACTTGTTCAATAAATTTTTTGTATGCACCTGTGATGTTGTTTTTGTTTGTTCTCATCGTAATTTGCCCCCTCGTTAAAATTTATTTTTTTGCTTTATCCCAAAATGGATGATCTTCACTGTTGTAAATTTCATTAAGTTTGTTAAAGCGCAAACTTAGGTCTTTGCTGGTGGAATTGATGCCAAGGCGCTCATCCACAATTTTTAAAACCAAATCTGCTCTTCCGCCAAACAAGTCTTCGGCGTCGGGTGTTAGCAAAATAGGCACCGGTTGACCTTGATATTTTGTGGTAAGCCACATCCTTTTTTGCTCGTCTAGCATCCCATGAAAACCAAGAGATAAAGCCAAAACTGCCAAATCGTCGTATTTTTTGCGTTTGTCCATTATGCTACTCCTCATCAAAAAACATTTTCATAAAGCGGTTGTAGTCGTTGTCAAAGGTGGTTTGTTCCACACTTTCAATCGGTACAGCCACATCAAGCATAATAACTTGCTTGCCTGCATCTTTTGCATTTTGTTTTTTTACTTCGTCAAAAGTTGATGGGAAAGGAATTTCGGACTCGTAACGTTTTGCAAGTTCTACATAGGCTTTTAAACTATCTTTTGCCTTCAAAAATGCCTTTTTTTCATCATCAGCGACAACTAACAGATTTAAATCTGGAATAGAAACAAAATACTCTTCATTTCTTTCAAATAGTATCGCTGGATAAACATATAACTTCATATCTCTTTCCTTCTCAAACTTATTCGTATATATTTTAACAAACTGAGCGGAATTTGTCTAATAAATTTTATATGTTTTTACATCAAATATATTAGCACAAAATCTTTGTTTTGTCTAGACCCTTTTTAAATTTTGCTTTTTGCAAGTTTTAGCGTGTTTTGTAACAGCATTGCAATTGTCATAGGTCCCACTCCGCCCGGCACCGGCGTTATTAGGCTGGCTTTTGCTTGCACGCTTTGGTAGTCCACATCACCGCAAAGTTTGCCGTCTGAGCCACGGTTTATACCAACATCAATAACCACCGCACCCGTTTTTACATAACTTGCATCAATAAGTTTTGGCTTGCCTACCGCAACTACCAAAATATCTGCAAGCGCAGTTAATTCCTTCAAATTTTTGGTATGACTATGGCACAAAATGGTGGTTGCATTTGCACTGTTTAGCATTAGTTCAATTGGTCTACCAACTAGTTTGCTTCTGCCAACCACAACCGCAACTTTGCCATCGGGGTTAATTTTTTTACTCTTTAAGATTTCCATAATGCCAGATGGCGTGCATGGCGCCACCAAATAGCTGCCGTCTAGCAGTTTGGCTTGATTGGTTGGCGTTAATGCGTCCACATCTTTGTCCGGTGAAATTGCTTCAAGCACGCGCTTTTCGTTGTAACCTTTTGGCAGTGGCAATTGCACCAATATGCCCGAAATCTCTGGGTCGCCGTTTAGCATTTTTATAGTTTTTATAACATTATCTTCGCCGGTGTTGGCTTTCATACGGTGCACAATGGAGTTTATGGCACAAACCTCACACGCGCGCTGTTTGTTACGCACATAAATTTCACTCGCTGGGTCTTCCCCAACCAAAATTACCGCAAGCGTTGGCGCCGGACGATCATACGCCAAAAACTCGTTTATTACCTCAGTGCGAATTTGCTGTTTAATTTCCGTGGCAAGTTGTTTGCCATCAATAATATTTGTTAAAATTGTATCCATAACTTAAATTATATCCATAACAAAAAAAATAGCAACCCAAAAGGTCGTTTTTTATTAACACTTTTGGTGAAAATGTGGTATAATAGGCAAAACAACCTAAAAGGAGATACCAAATGATAAGCAAGACCAACCTAAAACAAGCCGACCCAGAAGTGTATTCGGCAATAAAAAAAGAAGAAAAGCGCCAAAGAGAACATTTGGAACTTATTGCAAGTGAAAACTTTGTATCCAAAGCCGTTTTACAAGCAGTAGGCTCAGTTTTGACCAACAAATACAGCGAAGGCTATCCAAATGCAAGATACTATTGCGGCTGCGAAAATGTAGACATTATTGAAAGTTTGGCAATAGAACGCGCCAAAAAACTGTTTAAAGCAGAACACGCAAATGTTCAACCTCACTCCGGCGCAAGCGCCAATCTTGCCGTATTTTTGGCATGTATGAAACCGGGCGACACCTTTTTAGGAATGAACTTGCCTGCCGGCGGACACCTTACTCATGGTAGCAAAGTTAATATTAGTGGTAAATTTTTTAACGCCATCGGCTATGGCTTAAACCCAGAAACTGAACTTATTGACTATGACGAAGTTGAGCGTCTAGCCAAAGAACATCACCCAAAACTAATTGTTGCCGGTGCAAGCGCTTATTCTCGCACCATCGACTTTGCTCGCCTGCGCAAAATTGCCGATAGCGTTGGTGCCTTGCTTATGGTAGACATGGCCCACATTGCCGGTCTTGTTGCAACCGGTTTACACCCATCTCCTGTACCTTACGCCGACTTTGTAACCACCACCACTCACAAAACCTTGCGCGGTCCTCGTGGTGGTATGATACTTTGCAAAGCGGAATGGGCAAAAAAGATAGATAGCGCCGTATTCCCTGGCACCCAAGGCGGCCCACTAGAACACGTTATTGCCGGCAAAGCCGTTGCACTCGGCGAAGCCTTAAAACCTGAATTTAAGGAATACCAAAAACAAATTTTAAAGAACAACCAAGCACTCGCCACCGAACTAACCAAACTTGGTTTTAGAATTATTTCGGGCGGCTCAGATAATCATTTGGTACTTGTTGACCTCACACCTTTCCACATTACTGGCAAAGAAGCGAGCGAACTATTGCATAGCGCAAACATTACCACCAACATGAACGCAATACCAAACGATCCATTGCCTCCAAAAGTAACTAGCGGACTTCGCCTTGGCACCCCTGCCGTTACCACCATTGGTCTAAAAGAAGACGATATGAAACAAGTTGCAAAACTTATTTATCGCATCGTCACCGAAAAAGAAAAAGCCATAAAACCAGTCAAAGCCGAAGTGCTCAATCTGCTGAAAAGATTTCGTTCCGGCTCTCTACCGACCCGCCGGCACGACTAGACGCACTTTTGCAGCCTTTTTGTTTAAAATGCCCAAAACAGAACGTGATTTTGTTCCGCCCCACTTTCGTGGGGCGGCTCTTTTATGCGCACTTTTGTTATCTTTTTGGCTAAAAAAGTCTTGCCAGAACGTCCATGTAAAAATACTATGGACAACCTGTCAAAACATTTTTATCTCAAAAATCTAAACAAAATTGCTAGCAAGTTAGTTCTTAGTTTGTTTAGTACATAGATAAATATATTATATAAAAAATATGTATCCTTATAGCGAAGCGGGAAAACTCTATTAAGGTTCTCCCGAAGTCACCGCAAAAACGGAACTTGCTTCCGTTTTTCGTTTGGCGGTGATAAGCGCGGAAACTGGACTATAAGCGACGCTTTGATGTGACCACATTAAAGCAAGCCAAAAGTCCAAGTTGGAGCGCAACCCTTAAAGCGTTAGCGGGAAAACTCTATTAAGGTTCCTTAGAAGTCGCGACAAAACAGCACCCCGAATGGAGTGCTGTTTTCGTTTGGTCGCGAGAAGCGCGGAGACTGACCGCTAAGCGTAGTTTTGCAGTGACTACTGCAAAATGAGCCACAAGGTCAAGTCGTAGCGCTACCCTCTCAATTTCTCTCTTCCATAACTATAAGATTTTTCAATAATACCTTTTTCGTTATGAACTTTTAGTTCGGCTTTTTCGCGTTCAGCGTAAATGCGCGCAAGTTTAAGTGCTTCATCTTTGCGTTTTGCATAAGCATAAGGGTTTGGCACTCCCGAGCGCTTAATAAACCAACCGCCGTTTGGTGCCGAAGTCATGTGGTAATCTACATGACCTTTACGCCTTACCACATCTTCCCAAGTTGCTTGTTTTATGTTATCAAGCGCCATAAAAGTGATAACTTGACCATAAAACTCTTCGCCGTTTATTACCTGAACATCGTCAGTTGTTTCGTAAACGCTCAAATCTGGCACCACTGCAACTTTGCGTTTTCTTGCTGGCTTTTTGGTTTCGGTAGTAGTCTTTTTTGCGCGAGTGGTTGTAGCTTTTTTAGTGGTTGTTTTTGCTTTTTTGGTAGCAGGCTTTTGGGCTGGTGCCTTTTTAACAGGTTTAGGCTCAACCACTTCTTCCGGTTCTTCTACATCATCGTCTGGTTGAACAATTTCGTCCTCTTCCGGCTCTTCAACCTCTTCTGGTTCAGTTACATCAGTAGGTTCTTCTGCTGCTTGTTTTTTTGATCCATATCTTGCAAGCAAGGTATTATAAAACTCTTGTTCTTCCGGCGACAAACTCTCTTCGGTTTCTTTTTCTGGTTCGGTTATTGCCTCGGTAGGTTCTTCTACCTCGTCATCCAAAATTTCGTCAGTATCTTCTAGTTCGTCCTCGTCCAAAATCTCGTCGCCGTCTTCTACCACTTCTTCGGTAGGCTCTTCTACAATCTCTTCTTCCGGTTTTTCCTCAACAATTTCAGCATTGTCTTCTGTGTCTTCATCAACAACCTCTTCGGTAGGTTCTTCAATTTTCTCTTCCACTTTTTCCGGTTGCTTGCCCGTCAAAAAGTCTTCAATCTGCTCGGTTTCTTCCGGTGTGGTTTCGTAAGTTTTTGAGTTATCCTCAATATGTTGCGCCGTCACTTCACCTGATTTAACACCATTTGCAAATGGTTCGTCCACAACTTCTTCGCCAAAAGGGTCGCTGTTGTCATCTTGCAAATTGCTAAATTGTTTCATAAGTTCTTGTAGTTCCGGTGAAACGTTGTTTTGATTGTTGTTATTCTTGTTTCCAAATAATCCCATTTTTCATAAGTTCCTATTATTTTAGTTAAAACTATTATAACAAACGAAAAACCTTTTTGCACCTAAAAAACGCCATTTTTGAAAAATTTTTCTATTTTTCTAAAAAATTTAGTGACGCATCAAAAAATTCGTACATAAAATTAACGCCTTTGTTTGATTGCAACTTTGCATCACGGTTCATACTCCAATAAGAAAACATCTGCAAATTGCGTTCGTTTGCATAGTCTGCCACTTTTCGCGTCATTTCCGCCGTAAAGGTTGGGTATAAACTACTCTCATAACCTATATCCACGGTAACACCAAGCATTTTGTAGGCATCTTCCACGCTAACGGTTTTGTTTAATACTTCTTTGTATAAATAAGACAATTGCCCTGCCGCGTTGTCTATGGCGCGAATGGACGCATCACCATAGTCTTCGCCAGAATATAGCCCACCACCATAGCACATTGCCATAATGTTTACCATTTTAACTTTAACGCCCGACTCCAAGTAGGCTTTTATCAAATTTTCTTGCGTGCTTGACCAGCCACTTGGCATAATAGGAATTGTTAAAGTAACTTCCACTTCGGTTTGATCTTGCACTTTTTTAACTGCTTTGGCATTTGCCAAATTAACTTCGTAACCTTGGTTGCTTTCTTCAATATCCAAATCTATACGCTTTAGGCCATAGGCATCAATAATTTCCAAATACATTTGCGCAAGTTTGTCCACATTGCTCGAAACAACCCAAGGCGCCTTGCCAAGTTGACCGCCAACCGACACAATAACATCACCACCACGCGAACGCAAATTGGCAATGCTACGCTTTATGCCTGCATATTGGGTGCCATCATCACCCTTTGGCGAAAGGTTGTAATACCCACCCCAACACCACCTTATGGTGCCATCATCTTCAAGCGGTTTGCTATCGCTAACGCGCACAAAACCCAAGTTAAAATAATCCAAACCAATATCGTCATAAATTTTGCCAAGATCCGGCACCCCATTTATGCTATAATTATTGGTTGTGTCCACCCAAGACACCATATCTACAAACGGCGCTAGCATTTTGTCCGGATACGGACTATCCGCATTTTGAGTTACATCATATTTTGTAGGCTCCTGCTCTACTTGATTAACCGTTGTTTTGGTGCACAAAATGGTTACCACTGATGCTACAAACACTAGCCCCAAACCCGACCAAACCAAAATTTGCTCAAAATATTTATTCTGCCTAAATTTCTGCCATTGTTCTTTGGCTTTTCGTGATAATTTGTGATACCACTTTTCGTTTACATTTTTGTAATTTTCTTCGCTATTCATATTTTTCTCCATCTGTTTTGCCTTAGTTTGCCAAAAATAAAGAAAAATATACAGAGCGTGTGTGGCAAATAAGCAACACCCAAGCCACCGCATTACGGTGGCTTGGGTGATTAAAAATATGAACAACTTAGTGCTAGATTGAAATTGTTAAAGCCGGGCGAAGGCCGATGTAAGTATAGTAAGTAATGCGGTGGTTGTTCACGCTGCCGTCAGGACCAACAGAACAGTCACCGTTAACAAGGCCACCAGCCGAGCGGAGCCAATACCACCCGCAGCCATTTGTGCTCATGTATACTTTATTAATAACCGCAAAATCAGTTGGCGTCGCTTTGCGTGTGTTTTTGTTTAAATACATGTTTTCACCATAGTACGTGTTACCCATTTCGTAATAACTTGTTAGCCACACATTGTCTTCGATGGTACTACCACCTGTTGTTGTGGTATAGTCGTCTTTGGTAGTATATTGATCTGTGCCAAAGTATCTGGTTTTATTTTTAACAATGTGGCCTTTATCACTAGCGCTAAACACACTGATGTAAAAAGTGTTATTTAGCCAGCTTCGTATGTTACTAGTTCCCCAATCATTTCCACCACCATCTTTTTTAAACATTACATTTGATGTTAGCAATTTTTCACTAATTACCCTTAAATTGGTAGTTGAACCAGTATATGAAGTTTTTGTAGTTGAATATGCTTCAAGTAAAAACCATTTTATTGGTTCCACCTTGAACCAGTAAGTATTCCCACTTGTTGCTTGGGTGCCAGTTGAAAATTTATATTGCGCATCAGTGCCATAGACCACCGCACTTGCCACTTTTACATATTTAGCGCCATTGTAAGTGTATTCTTCGTGTGCGGTTTGCGCAGCATCATCACTTGCTCCTACAACAAAAGTTCTACCAGTTTTGGCACTATCGCCTAGGGCGTTTAAGACGCTAAGCGTTGCCGTGTCTTCTACTACTGTTTGTGGGTATTCACCCAGTTCTACATAATAGTAGTAGTTGCCGCCTATTGTCGTATCGGTTACTCTAACTTTAACTTTTTTGGTATGCGCATAATCCACTACAATACGATTGCCTGTTATTTCTGCGTCACTTGAATTTTTCGGTAAAACTGTTAGCTTGTAATTTGCCGTATTAAAGTCACCCAACGCTTCGGCTAGATTTACACTAGTTGTATCTTTATCCAAAATTTTAACCAAAGTGCCAAGAGCGTCGTCGGTATCACCTACTGCGCTTGTTTGAGCCAAAAGCGCTGTACCACTTGTGGTTGTTTGCTTTGCCCAAACTTCATAAGTTTCCGCGCCAGTTATGGCGTTAAAAGTTAATATATCACCATTTAGGCTATATGTGCTTACGCCAAACGCCAAGGTAAAGCTCCAATCAGCGTTTTCTATCTTTACTGACTTGCTTAAATCTACCTTTGCTTCCGCTTTAATAAATAGATGTTCACCACCGCTTACGGTCATAACTGCACCGTCTGCTATTGTTGTTGCATCAGTGAAGGCTGGTAGGCTCGCGCTGGTGGCTTTTACATACGAGTATGTAACCACAACATTGCTATCCGCTACCGCTGGTGCTGTCAAAACCACATTATTTGCCACAGCGTTCTCTGGTAAAGTGTAGTAAAAGTAGTAAGTTATTGCTATACTTGTGCTGCCCGCATTAACCTTTTCCTTAATCTTATCATTAGAGATAAAATCCACCTTTTCTTGTATGCTGGTTAGCGCGTCACTTTGCACACCTTCAGTGGTGGCGCCATCATACACTTTTAGCCAATCAGTTGCCGTAGTACTTTCACTTAGCACTTTGCTGGTGGTACGGTCAGTGCCCGCAACGTCACCCAAGCGAGTTGCATAAAGTGTACCCTCTACCGCACTAAACTCCAAATTAAGTTGGTTTGCAATTGCAACTTGAAAATTAGTAAGTGTTGCAAACACACCCACTGCAAGCAAACATAATGCACTCACCATAGAAACAATAGTCGCCACCAACTTTGTCTTTGTTGTGTTTTTCTTTTTCATAAGTTTCTCCTCTTGTCCTTATTGATTACTTCTTCACTATTAACTATTACTTTTTACTTCGCCATTTTTTTGCAACACAAAAATGGGCAAACGATTATTTCGTTTACCTCGTATAACGCACAAAATTGCCATTTATTCGGTTGTTATTTCCTGCCCTAGAACTAGCGTTTGCCCAGTCGCTTTTAGCGACTAAATGGCGCCCCCCCCCCCCCATGAAACTGCTGGAATTATAAGGCTTTTAGCCACTTTTACGCTTTTTACTATTGCCATTATGATTTCCTCCTTTTTTGAGTTTTGGGTGGTGTTAGTTTGTTACTAACAACTACATTATATAACATAAAATAAAAATCTCAAAATGTTTTTGGGGGCATTTCGAGATTTTTTTATAACTATTTTTTCTTTTAAACTCTAAACTCACTTGATAGCATTTTGCTTGAATTTTTGAATTAAAATACCCAAAACAGGTTGCCCATAGTATTGTTACATGGGCGTTCTGTTTCGGGTATTTTAAACAAAAAGACTGCAAAAGTGCGTATTATAGTGCCGACCGCGCGAGCGGTCGGAATATAGCTACATAACAGAGACTTTCTTTTTGTCTTTGCCAACTCTTTCAAATTTAACAACACCAGTTGCTTTTGCATACAAAGTGTCGTCGTCACCGATGCCAACATTGGTACCTGGATGTATTTTTGTTCCGCGTTGACGAACAATAATGCCACCAGCGTTGATGTGTTGACCATCTGCAACTTTAACGCCCAAACGTTGTGCGTTACTATCTCTACCGTTTTTGGTCGAACCGCCACCCTTTTTGTGAGCAAACAGTTGGATATTCATAAACATAACTATTTTACCTCCAATTCTATAAAATCGGAAAATCCTTCGTGCAAGTCGGATATTCCCATAAGCATTGTAGTTGTAATAACATCAGCGTCGTGTCTTTCGCTAGCTGTCATATTGTCCGGCAAAACCATTTCTAGGTATCCACGATTATCGTCGCGTTTGCTTTTAACATTTATTTTAGCAACTGTTAAAAGCCCAAGTAAAGCCGTTTGAACAATAGACGAAAGCGCTGCACAAACAATGTCTTCCCCTTGCTCACCATAATTTGTATGGCCGTCGCAAGTTACTTTTACAATACTACCATTTTTTTTCTCTACGAGAACGTTTGTCATTATTAGTTACCCATAGATACAATTTTTAATTTTGTGTAAGGTTGACGATGACCTTGTTTTTTACGTTCATTCTTTTTTGCTTTGTACTTGAAAACAGTAACTTTGTCATCTTTGCCTTGTTCTAATACTTCGGCAACAACTTTGATTTTTTCAGCGTCTTTGCCATAAACTGCTTTGCCATTGTCATCTACAAACAAAACGGCTTTTAGTTCAGTCTTTGCGCCAACTTCAGCGTCAATTTTTTCAACTTTGAAAAATTTGCCAACTTCAGCTTTGTGTTGTTTACCTCCGCAAACTACGATAGCGTACATTGATATTTCCTCCCTTCTCCAGTCTCACCTTAAAGGCGATGCACCAAATTTAGCGCATACTTAAAAATGCCTTGTTCGTGTGGCACGTTTAGAATAATACCACATACTTTGTTTTTTGTCAATAAAATAAAGCAAAAAAGCCACTGCCTTTTTGCCTTACAAAGTATCTCTGTTAATTAAAGATTGCGCGCAAAGTTGTTTTTGCGTCATTTTTGCCAATAAGTTCTTCTAGTTTTTGTTCGCTAACCATATAAAGTTCTTTGCCGTCACCCGAAAACACCTTAAATAATGTTAGTTTTTTTGCCGACAATCTTTTATAAAGTTTTGCCAAACTTACATCTTCTAACACCGCCACAACCACTTCTTCAGTTCCGCGAAGAAGGGCACGCTTGCGTTTTTCCCAACAAAAATATCTTACATATCCCGCATCACTAGGCGCCAGCGAACTTGCAAAAAGCATTATTCCAGCAATTCCAAGCGACAAATTTATTCCCCAAAATAGCGACAGCACAAACAGACCAAGCAAAATAAATGCAAACACCTGCGTCAAACATTTTATGCGTTTGGTTGCTGTTTCACGCGTGGTGTTTTTACTTAAAATCGCCAGTAGCACTCGCCCGCCGTCCAGCGGAAAAATTGGCAGCAAATTGAACAGAGCGAGCATCAAACTAGCAAGACACATATCCACCGTGTACGCGTAGGTAATTGGCACTATCCACCACATAGTAACCAACGCCAAACATAGCAACAGATTAAATACCGGCCCCGCCAAACTTATTAAAATTTCGTCGTTATCTGCAAACTCGTCCGTTTCGCCAAAGAGTTCGGCACCAAACGGCATCAACCTTACCTTGCACATCTTGTAGCCCAATTTTTTTGCCACCAAATAATGCGCGCCCTCGTGCAAAAGTGCTAAAACCGTGTACATAACAAACAAATCTGCTTTGCGGACAACTATGGTAACCAGACCAAAAATAATAAACAGCGGGTGCATAACCACCGGACATTTTGTAAATTTTTTCTTTACTCTTTGCCATACAGATTTTATCATAACCACTCCTTTAAGTATGTTTCTAGCGTCCGTTTTGGAACCAAACTATCCCCCTTGTAAATTTCTATGGTAAGAGTGTCACCCCAAAGAGTGCCAATTGGTTGTCCGGCCTTTAATTTTTGTCCAGTTTTTACCCCCACGGTTTCAAACCCATACATCACTGCCGAAAACATAAAATACTTTAACCTTACTTGCCGTGTGCCGTTTATCTGCCCTGCCGTAACGCTTGCATCGGTAGGCGCTTTTACCACGCTTTTGTCGTTTGTTAAAATAACAATTTTGCCATCACCCACCACGCTTAATTTTTTAATCTCCACCGGCAAGGTGTAACCATCCATAACTTCATAGGCCTCCCCCGAAACCTCACCATTTACCCCACCCGAAACAAATTTAAGTTTGCTATCGGTATCCGGAATCAGCGACCAACTCATGGCAATTTGACGCACACCATAAAGCAACGCACCATTTACAAAATATGGAAAAAGCACTAACGCGGTTAGTGCATAAAAGGCAAGCGCCTTATAAAATTTTTTTTGTTGCGTTTCCATATTTTCTTTTATATGGTTATGCTTAAATTTTTGTTAAAATGCCTTTTTTGCTAGATTTAGGCACTATTGTCACACATAGTACCTTTATTTTACTCAACTTCCGCCACATTTGTAACAAGTAACCTACTTGCAATTGCTTTTACAAAAAGTTCATACTTGCCCGCTTCATTTACTCTCAAAACAAGTTGCAAATCTTCCAAATTCATATAAGCGGACAACGAATCAGTTAATTCGCTTTTTAAAATATTTTCTAGCCTTTTGGGGGCAAAATATTTGTCTTGCACCAAAATTCGTTTTAGTCGGGCTTTGGTATCGGCCAGTTTAGATTTCATAAATTCTCCTTATGCGTTACGTTTTAGGTTTCGTCTAATGGAGCCAAAAATTCCACGATACTTTGAAAGATAATCAAATTGACTAAATTTGTAATTTTGAATATTGCGCGCCAATATTCCAAACGCCACGCCCACACTGCTTTTCTGCAAACTTTCGCTAAACCCCAAAAAAGAACTATACAAATTTATGTTGTCACTTTCAGGTATTACCCCCACCGCCCTAATGCCCATTAAGCGTTCAATTTCTTCACTTGATAGCATTTCGCGCCGCGCCACCAAATCTCCCCTAATGCGATTTACCACTAGGTTAATACTAGACAAATTTTGGCTAGCCAAAATTCCAATAACACGATCGGCATCGCGCACCGATGAAAGATGTGGTGTTACTACAACCAACGCTTCGGTAGCGTAGGATACACTCAAATAAAAGCCTTTGTCTATCCCCGCCGGACAGTCTATAAGCACATAATCAAAGCAACTTGCAAGTTTTTGCACAATTTTTTGAAAGTCTTCGGGCACAATTTTATCTTTGCTTACAAATCTGCTAGTTGGAAGCACAAACAAGTTTTCAATAATTGGGTTTTGAATAAGCGCCTGCGATACCCTACACTTACCCTCCAAGCAGTCCACCAAGTCGTAAACCACTTTGTTTTCCACCTGCATAACAACATCCAAGTTATTAAGGCCAATATCACCATCAAGCATAACCACTTTTTCACCCATAGTGGCAAGCCCAATACCCAAATTGGCTATTATGGTGGTTTTACCTACCCCGCCTTTTCCACTCGTTACTACAATTACTCTACCCATTTTTTCCCCTAAATAAAAAGTCTTACCTTAATTATAAGATAAGACCAAAAAATCACCAAAAAAGTTTATGGGGTATTGTAGGTTATTTTGTCGATTCCTTTTTGCGATAAATTGCAATATTTAATCCCTCATCTAAAATCTTGCTTGTTTTAGGTTCAGTTATAATCTCTTTTATGATATAAAAATCACCAGCCGACTGTCCTATTACTGTACATTCCAAAATTGCCACGCCAAATATCCATTTAAGAGGTAAAAATGCCAATAAAACGCCAAAAATTAAGCTTAAAATCACCGTTGGCGCAAGCGCCACAAGAATATACCTGTTTTTATATAGCGCCGACAACGCCCCCGAATACGCAAAGAGTCCGCTAAACTTGTCCACGCGTTTGGTCTTTACGCCAAAACACCTAAAAGCAAGCGAATGAATAAGTTCATGCACCACCGGAAGCCATATTAAACCAAGCACAATAATTATAAAATTTGGATAATAAATTAGTTGTGCAAGTTGATGTTTGTCTAGCCCGTGCAAAAAGCAAATATACACAACAAAAGCCAAGGTTAGCATCAAAAACATACACAAAAGATTTACCAGCGTTACCGCCTTTTTGTCACCATTAAAATCTACCTTGCGCTTTAAATAATAGCCCTCTAATTCGTTTTCCATATTTTTAGTATACCACAATAAATCAAAATCTCAAAACAAATAGGTAAAAAATTAGCAAGCACTTTTTGTGCTTGCTAACAAATTAGTCAATATCAGCAATAATAACCGGTCTTACGCCCACAGTATTTTGTGTTGGTGGATAAGTAAATCCAAGACCGCCGTCAACTGCGGTAACAACGCCGACATATTTATTACCTTCTAGTTCAAAGCCGGCAGTACGTAGCCAGAATGATGCAGCATTTTTGCCATCAGCGCTAACAAATGTGCGGTTTGCAAGAGCAAAGTCGGTTGGGATAACCGCTTCACTTGTTGAGCTTTGGTAAATACCTCCACCCTTATACGCATCAACCATTGCGCGATGGAAATACATATTGTCACCATTAAAAGTTTTAGAACCCTCGTAGTAACTTAACAGCCATACATTGTCGTGGCAAGAGTATTCACTGCTTGTTGCCTTATAGTCATCTTGCAAGGTATGATTAGAGCCACCACCGCTGTTGTAACGAGTAAGATTTGTTTTTATTTTTGCCTTGTCCGCTGTGCTAAACGCGCTGTTGTAAAAACTGTCATTTAGCCACGAACGCACATTGCTGTTTGCCCAAAGAGTTCCACCAGCAACAGTATTCCACATAACGTTTGCCGTTAAAACTTTTTCACTAATAAGTTTTACATTTTTTGTGGAACCAGTGTATGGGCCACTAGAATTTGCATACGATTCTAGCAAGTACCATTTGATTGGTTCAACCTTAAACCAATAGGTGTTTCCATTAGTAACGGTTTCGCCGTCAGTAAATTTATAACCGGTGCCTGCAACCATTGCGCTTTGTACTTTTACATACTTGCTACCGCTATAGTTGTATTCTGGATAAGCAACTTTTGCATCGTTTGCACCACCAACTGTAAAGCTGCGTGAAGTTTTTGCCGAGTCCGTCAAGCTATTAAGCGCCGAAATGGTAGCACTATCGCTAACGTGAGTTTGTGGATATTCACCAAGTTCTACATAGTGGTAGAAATTGCCCATAATTGGCTTGCCGTCTATTTTTACAACACCCGAAGTTCCTTCAGTAGAAACTTTAAAGTTTAAAATAAAGTGCCAATCAAGTGCTGTCAAGGTTACCGATTTTGTTAAATCAACTTTGGCTTCGGCTTTTATAAACACCGAACTATGACCAACGTCAACAATAACGCTATCGCCACTCACCATTGCCACCCCATTTGTAAAATCTGGAAGGGTTGCCGATGTGGTATATTCGTAGGCATAACTAATAGTTAAACCATTAGGTATTGTGGTTGGCGCGTCTGCCGTTAAGTAAATACGGCTGTTTGCCATTGCTTCATCTTTTAACGAATAGTAAAAATAATAAACAATAGAAACACTGGTGCGATTGTTTGCTACAGCAGCAGCTACAGCATCATCACTAACAAAATCTACTGCCTTGCTAATTTCCGTAATGTTTGTTTCGTTTGCCCCACCATTTGCCATATCATACAAATTTAGCCAATTGGTGGCAACAAGGTCATTTGCAGAATTTAGGTTTGCTGTTGCCGTGTTTTGTCTATCACCGGCATAACAAACATCACCCATACGCGTTGCGTACAAATTACCTTCTACTGTTTCAATTTTTACATCAAGTTGGTTGCTAATGGTTATGGTAAATTTGGTAATTGACGCCAAAACACCTACCGCAATAAGCGATACGGCACTTACCATAGAAATTATTACTGCAATCAATTTGGTTTTTAATGGTCTTTTATTTTTCATTTGTCACCTATTAAACCTTCTTAATTTAATCTGTTCAAAATTAGCCTTATTATTCTATATAATTTTATCACACAAATTTTTATTTTCAAAACGAATTATAGGTGTTTTGCAAAAAAATTTCCTACTAAACACTTTTTGATATAAAAAAGAGCCTTTCGGCTCTTTGATTGGTGGAGGTGATGGGTTCCGCCCCCATGTCCAACAATCTTACACAACAATCTTCTACACGCTTATTCTATGGCAAAAATTCAAGTGAAATTTAGCATAGAAACACCTTTCACTTATAGCCTTTTTATGCGGTTGCACGGCAAAGACTAACCCGTGCAATCGTTCACCAATAAAATGACGTTAAATCTCAGCGTATTGGTACCGCCAAGTTAACGGCCAAGCCATTAAGCGGCTACAGCGTAATTTACAGAATTGTCTGCGTTTATTTAAAGTTTTGCGTGTTTAAAGTTACGCCTAACTGCGTGCTAATTACTGCCCAAAACTGCTGTCGAAGCTATTTCACCCCCAAGATGTTATCTTACGCGCACATTTTTTAATTGTCTATTGGCTTCACGAGTCAGGTCCTTTTCCTTTATTGACTGCTTTTTGTTAAAGCCTTCCTTACCTTTTGCCACCCCAACTTCCACTTTTGCTTTGCCTCCTTTAAAGTACATTTTGGTTGGAACCAAGGTGTAACCTTGTATTTCGGCATATTTTGCTAGTTTTGCTATTTCCGCCTTATGCAAAAGCAGTTTGCGCGTTCGCATTGGGTCAACCTTAGAAAAACCGCTCACTTTGGTATATTCTGCAATATGCGCATTAAGCAAAAAAGCTTCGTTGTTTTTGATAATTATATAACTATCCTTCAAATTAACTCGTGCGTCGCGTACCGATTTTACTTCCGCACCCACTAGTTCTATTCCTGCCTCCAATTTTTCTACAATTGTGTAATCAAAAAAGGCTTTTTTGTTGTCTGCAATAAGTTTTTCCATCTATTCCCCGTTTGCTTGCAATTATTTTAGCACAAGCTTTAACTATTTGCAAGCCCCAATTGATCTACTCCACTAATACAAAATCTATTTTGCGTTCTTGCAAGTTTGTGTTTGCAACTTTAATTTTTACTGATCCACCAAGCATAAACTTATGCTTTTTGCCAATAAACGCCATTTTGCGTTCATCATAATAGTAATTATCGGTTGGTAAAGTGTCTTCGCGTACAAAACCTTCAACAGTGTTTTCAAGAGCAACATAAAACCCGCTTTGTGTTACTCCCGAAATGACGCCGTCATAAATCTCACCAATTTTTTTGCTCATATATTCGGTTTTCTTTAAATCATCAACTGCCCGCTCAGCATCATCAGCCAAACGCTCTCTTGCACTTGCCTGCTCCGACGCATTGTGCACGAAATCTTCAAATTGTTCAAACTTGCGTGAATCTAGCTCGCCGGCTAAAGATGCCTTTAATATTCGGTGAATAATCAAATCTGGCAAACGACGAATAGGCGAAGTAAAGTGGCAATAATCGGCAAGCGCCAAACCAAAGTGACCAAGTGGCAACTCGTAATATCTCGCCTTTTGCATTGAACGCAATAACAAGGACGAAATAACATTTTTTGCCGGTGTATCCTTTATGGTAACAAGCACCTTTTGCACATCTTTTGGTTTTGGTTCATTTTCGGCAATTGTCAAGTTTAGCCCCACGCCACGCACAAAGTCATTAAAGGCTTTTATGCGTTCGGGCGTTGGCACTTCATGCACGCGGTAAATAAATGGCAACCCAACATCTTTTGCATATCTCGCAACGACCTCGTTGGTAACCACCATAAATTGCTCAATAAGTCTATCTGCTAGCCCTCTTGGCTTGCGATAAATATCCACAATTTTTTTGTTTTCATCAACATCAATTTGCACTTCCGGCAAATCAAAATCAAGCTCACCTGCATTATCTCTGCGTTTAATAAGTAGTTCAGCAAGTTCCTTCATATCCAGTAGCATTGGTACCAATTCTTTGTATTCTTTGCACAAGGCCTTATCACCTGCAAAAATTTTTGAAACTTTGGTATAAGTCATACGATACTTACTTACAATAGCACCATTGGTTATTTGATAATCTAAAATATTGCCTTCTTTATCAAGCTGCATCACTACCGAAAGCGTCAATCTTAGCACATTTGGGTTAAGCGAACATACATCATTGGATAATTCCACCGGAAGCATAGGAATTACCATATCAGGAAAATACACGCTTGTTGCACGGTTGTACGCCTCGCTATCAAGCGCGCTCCCGGCTCTAACATAATTAGAAACATCGGCAATATGAACTTTTAATAAGTAGCCTTTTGCATTTTTTGTTAGCGAGATTGCATCGTCAAAATCTTTTGCATCTTCGCCGTCTATGGTAAACACCAAATCTTTGGTAAAATCGGTTCTGCCCTTAATATCTTTTGCGGTAGGCTCTACCGCTACCTTTTTTGCTTCTTCTAGCACGTTATCTGGAAATTTTTCAAAAAGCCCAAACGAGCGCACAATCGACAACGTGTCTACCCCTAGGTCATTTGCATTGCCAAGAACCTCTACAATTTCACCCATTGCCATCTCGTTTCGCGAAGGGTAACAAGTTAATTTTAACACCACTTTTTCATTGGTGCGCGCGTTATTCGTTTTGTCCATTGATACAAAAACTTGATCGGCTATGCGTGCATCGTCAGGCTTTACCACCCCACCGCCATTGATCGCCGTATAGGTGCCAACCAAAATGCTTATACCGCGTTTAAGCACCTTAACAATTTCTGCTTCTTTGCGGTTACCCTCACTTGAGTTAAATTTTTTGTAGCCCTTTAAGCGTTTTTGTGCCAGCCTTGCAAGCACCGTATCGCCATGGAACGCGCCATTTACCGACCTTTCAGGAATAAACAAATCTTCTTTGGTGCGGTCGGTGGGTTCAACAAAACCAAAACCTTTGCTGTTGCCTACAAAAGTGCCTTTTATGTAATCACTCCTTTCGGTAAGCGCATACTTGTATCTTTCGGTTTCAATAATTTCACCGCTTTCCAAAAGTTCACGTATTGCCGCTTTTATAGCCAAACTATCTTCGCCAATTTCTCGGCAAAGCATTTTCATCAATTCTCTTTCACCAAAATAAGTATTCTTTTGCCTTTTTAAGGCGTCCAAAATTAAACTTTTGTTCATAATTCCTCACAGATGGAACTCTTTGTCCATCTCTTTTTTCATATTTTTGCGTTTAAAGCAGAAAACAAAGAATAAGGCCAAACTATTTAATGCAAAGGTTATAAAAACAGGTATAGTAGACAAATTTCTAAAAAATACCATTTTAAAAATCAAATACAACAATGAAATTAGTTCAATAGCAATAAGACCTCTTACCAAAAAGCCGCTATATCTTTTGGTGCAAAGTGCCAAAATAAAAGCCAGCACCGAAGTTGCCCCCACGATGATAGGCGCGACAAGTGCATACCCCCAACCAAAAGTAGTGCCTATAGTAAAATGCGCGTAAATATCAATGCCCACCATAAACGATGCCAAAATCAAGCCGCTTAATGGCACACACGAAATATGCCCGCGTGATGCACCGAAAGGATAAATAACCACCATATACACACAAAAAAGCGCATAAACAGCATACGGGAACCAAAATATTTTGGTCGTAAAAATTAAGTTAATAGCAACCAAAAGTAATGCAAGTAGCAAAGTTGCTTGCGACACAATTTTAAACCACTTTTCGCGGTAAATGTAACTTTGGTCAACAATTGGGAAACTTTGTTTGCCTTGCGCCGGCTTATCGCTTACGCATTTTCCACAAAATGGACAATATTTCAAGTCGTCGCTAATATCCACCCCACAATTGTCACAATGATTATACATATAAATCTCTCCTGTTGGTTTCAATACAAACCTTTGCGCCAAGACTTGCTAAATTTGTGAAAAAGGTGCGCTCAATAACATTTTCTTTAATTTTTGAAGAAAATGTCCAAACCAACTTATCATTAAACGAAATAACACCAATAGAATATGGATTGTATTTTGGCCTTCCCAAATTTACCTCATATTTATCCACATACTCGACAAACTCTGGTGGTGCACTAACCAAACCGATGTTAGACACTGCTACCGTTTGGTACACCTCACCCCAAGACTTGTAGCAAAGTTTTACCACCAAATTTTTTATAAAAAGTGGGACTATTTTAATAAGTGGATTTTTTTGAAAGCCAATATTACCGTTAATAAAGCCTTGCATATTTTCTTTACTTATGCGTGAAAATTCGGCTTTTACGATTTCTATAATTTGTTCAAGCGTATAGTCCTTTGCAGGTGGAATTACCACATTTACATAGCCCGAAAAATTTCGTAATGACTTTGATGGAAAAAAACTGCGCAAGTCTATTGGTATAGACAATTTTATTGGCCTTTTGGCATGTTTGTTTTTTTGCCAAATAGAAAGTCCCAACACCGATGCCAAAAATTGAAACAAGCCAGTGTTGTATTTTTTTGCAATTTCCTTAATTTGCGACACGCTCATAATTCCCATTGTAGAATTAACCACGCCATACTCTTCAGGTGTACCACTAATTTTAAAAGCCTTTTGTTCTTTGTGCTTAGAACCTTTTTCGTCGGTAGCATTTTCAAAAAAACTATCCTGCAACTCTTCTGGCGCTGGACGATCTTTGGTGTCCAAACATCCGTCGTAACCCGTCAACTTTTTACCCAAAAGTTCAAAATAATGACGCAAAAGCGAATTGAAAAATTTGAGCGCACTTCTGCCATCGCAAATAGCGTGAAAGACTTCTACCGATACTCTATTTTTGTAATAAATCACCCTAACCAAGTGATATTTTGAGCGTGAAATATTAAACTGCGTGCAAGGAAACTTTTGCTCCTCTTCCACAATTGGCGCCTTCGGTAATTCTTCAAAGTAGTTCCAAAACACGCCCTTTTTTAAACCCACATTAAACGATGGGAAACGTGGCATTGTTTCGTCCACCGCTTTTTGCAAAACTTTTTTGTCCACCTCTTCATTTAACACTGCCGAAACTCTAAAAACAAAGTTCCAGTTTTCGTCCTGAATTGATGGATAAATGGTGGCGGCATTATCCAGCCTAAACCAACTTAGTGGTTTTGCAAGTTCTTTGGCTTTGTGTTGTTTTTTTCTTATTTTTTGGGCTGCGACAAACGCCTTGTTCTGCTGCGCCAAATCTTTTTTATATTGCTTTTTTGCTTGCCTATCTTGTTTGTGTAGGTCGCGCAAAAGTTGTTTTTCGAGTTTTTGATTTTGCATAGCAAACTCCTTATTTAAATTATATCACAATAAAATATAGTTAGTCTACTTTTTAAATCAAAAATAAAGTACGGATTTTTGTCGTACTTTATTCTTACTACGCAATATTTTTTACAAAAAAAACAGCCTAAATTTTTAGACTGCCTTTTTTTAGTTATTGAATTTTGTAGTTAACTCTTACGCCAGGACCCATAGTGCTTGCAAGAGAGATCGATTTTAAGTATTGACCTTTTGCAGCTTGTGGTTTTGATTTAACAATTGCTTCCATAACGGTGTTGAAGTTTTCGGCAAGTTTTTCAGCACCAAAACTCTTTTTACCAATAATTACGTGAACAATGTTATTTTTGTCCAAACGATATTCAACTTTACCAGATTTGATATCCTTAATTGCTTTTGCAACGTCGGTTGTTACAGTGCCTGATTTTGGGTTTGGCATTAAGCCACGAGGTCCAAGAATTTTAGCAATTCTACCAACCAAGCCCATCATGTCAGGCGTGGTAATGCAGGCGTCAAATCCAAGCCAGTTTTCGGTTTGAATTTTAGCGATCAATTCTTCTGCGCCAACAAAGTCTGCGCCACATTTTTTAGCTTCTTCAGCTTTGTCACCTTTTGCGATAACCAAAACTTTTAGTTCGCGACCGGTTCCGTGTGGAAGAACTACCGTGCCTCTAACTTGTTGATCAGCGTTACGGCCATCAACGCCAAGACGAACGTGCAATTCAATGGTTTCATCAAACTTAGCGGTTGCAGTTTTGATAACGGTATCTACTGCATCGTTAACTTCATACAATTTTGCTCTTTCAACTGCGCTTCTTGCAGCTTCTGTACGTTTTCCGTGTTTCATAGTCTACTCTCCCCCTTAGTCTTCCACGGTAACGCCCATGCTACGTGCAGTACCTTTAACCATGCTCATAGCAGCTTCGATGCTATTTGCGTTAAGGTCTTTCATTTTGGTTTCGGCAATTTCCTTAACTTGTGCTTGAGTTAATTTGCCAACCTTATCACGATTAGGCTTTCCGCTACCACTTTCTATTCCAAGTGCTTTCAAAATAAGAACAGGAACTGGTGGTGTTTTTAAAATAAAGTCAAATGAACGGTCTTGATAAATAGTCATTACTACTGGAATAATAAGACCTGCTTGTTTGGCTGTTTTTTCGTTAAATTCTTTAACGAAGCCCGGAATGTTAATTCCGTGTGGTCCAAGAGAGCTACCTACTGGAGGACCTGCTGTTGCTTTACCTGCTGGTAATTGCAATTTGACAACCGCTGTAATCTTTTTTACTGGTGCCATATTTTTCTCCTTTACTATCAATGATAGTTTTGTGGTTTACCGAAGCATACAAAATTTACTTCTCCCACTATATATTCAAGCGCAAAAGCGCAAAAATATCTAAATTATTTCAATTTGACCAAAGTCAACTTCCACCGGTGTTAAGCGACCAAACATAGATACGGTAACTTTGCACTTTTGGTTTTCGGTGTCGACATTAACGACATCGCCAACAAAACCTTCTAGTGGACCCGATGTAATTTTAATTTTGTCACCCACTGCGACTTTGATGTCCACATTAACTTTTTCAAGCTTCATACGAACAATTTCTTCTTGGGTTAAAGGCAATGGACGCCCCGCAGGTCCTACAAAGCCAGTTACGCCACGAGTGTTAACAATTGTGTGCCACAAGCCATCGGTATAACGCATTTTTACAAGAACATAGCAAGGAAACATTTTGCGTTGAACAACTTTGCGCTTGCCGTTTTTTTCTTCAATAACGTCTTCCATTGGTATCTTTACTTCAAGAATTTCTTCTTGCAAGCCGTTTTTTTCAACGACTTTGTAAAGATTGTCCAGAACCATATTTTCATAACCTGAAAAGGTATGCACGACATACCACTTTGGTTCTACGATTTCTTTATTTTCCATATATTCTCCTATCGCAACAACTATTAAAATGATGTCAAAAGTTTAATTATCCACGAAACAAATACATCTATTCCAAGTACAACAACTCCAAATAGCAAAATAACTGATAATACCATACCAGTTTGCTTCATGGTTTTGCCAAAAGTTGGCCAGGTAACTTTTTTAAGTTCACCCATGGTTTCTTTTAGCTTACCTTTTTTTGCGGTAGTTGTAACTTTTGCTTTTTTAACCTTTTGTTTTTTGTCGGTTTTTTTGGCACTGCTATCAACCACAGCCTCAGTTTTAATTTCTTCTGTTGTAGCGGTTTCAGCAATATTGTCTTTTTTTGCCATTTATGCGCTCCTTAAAGTTACTTTGTTTCTTTATGAACTGTATGTTTTTTGCAGAACTTGCAATATTTTTTCATTTCAAGTCTGTCTGGATCATTTTTTTTGTTTTTGTAATCGTCGTAATTACGTTGTTTGCATTCGGTGCATTCAAGTGTGATTTTTGTTCTCATAATTTTTTCTCCCAAAAAATTAACACCCCCAATCGGTAAGTGTGCTTATAATTTATCACATAAATTTATTTTTGTCAACTATAAACTCAAAAAAAGTCAAGCAAAAGGGCTAATTTCTAGCCCTCTTTACCTACTTTTCATTTGCTATTTGTGTTTCGCCGGCGCCGACCGAAATTGCCTGCTTTTCATCTTTCAATCGTTTGTACTCAGCGAGCAGCGATTCTAATTCTTTAATTGCTTTTGCTTGATCAAACTTTTTAATTTGTTCAATTAGTTGTAAAATGCGGTCACGCTTTTCTTTTTGCGCCTTAATTTCGCTACTTCCCTCTTTTGCGTCCTTAAACAAACGATATTCACCATAGCACTCCGCTTCCAGCATAGCGAACTCTTCTGCTGTATCCGCAAAAACATCTTGCATCTTTTGATACACCGCCGGATGCAAACCCTGCAAATTGTATTTTTGCAAATCTTGTCCAAGTACCGCACCCAAAAATTTCATTGTTTGAGGCTCAATGGTTACATCCACAAAATCTAGAAACATATTTAGCTGGTTTGGCGGATTAAAACGGTTGTTTGTTGCAAAGAGTTTTTTTAGTAGTTTTGAAGCCTTTTTCTCAATTTTCTTTTTGCCTTCTATGTATAGCAAATATCCGCTGTAATTTTCTTGCATAGACTGTGCTTCTTGCTCTTGTAGTTCTCTATACCTTTCGTCCATTCTCGCTTTCCACGCTTCAATTTGCGCCGTTCTAGAAAGTACCACATTTTTGCGATGTGCGTTGTAGTCCATAACTTTTACTGTAGCAATTATACGATGCCAAAGCGATGAAAGTTCTGCGTCTTTATTTGCAAGTTTTTCTTTTTTGCTCTTTTCACGCACGGTAGCATTTTCTGTACTATTAGCGCGGGCGCGTTTAGCCCCCGCAATTTTGTATTCTTTACGCTCTCCACTATCTGCTATTTTGCGATAATCAAACCCAGCAAAATCAGCAAAGCCTTCATAAAAATCGTGATAAGCAGCAAAAAAGTTTCCTATGCTTTGTGATGAAATCTTGTTAAATAGTACCACATCTGCAAAAGTCGACCCTCTGCCAAAATCTGCTTCTAGCGATTTGTCAAACACCCAATCACCTTTTTTGTATAGCTTTATTTCCACATTGCGTTTTTCGCCTGATTGTTTTATACGATACTTTTCAAAACCAGTTTGCAAATCTGCAAATAGCCCATCTTTAAATTCGGTAGTGTTAGTTGCCTTTTTAGCATTTTCATACACCCCAATTAGCAATTCGTATGGCTCAGTATTCAAAAGATCCAAACGCTTATGCAGTACTTCAGCAAGTGCTTGCGGCGTAAAAAACTCAGTCAAAATTTCATAAACGGCCGAAAAGTTTTGTTTGCGGTTTTTCATTTTTCTAAGCGCGCAAATATCTGGAAAGTTGTCCGCGTTAATAAGACCCGTTTGTGAAACTTTTATCCCATGTTCGCCAAATGTTTCAATTATAGTGCTTGCAACTTCTTGCACCTTTTCTGCGTTAACACACAAACACGACGGACTATTGTTAATAAGTTTTATAACATCCTCTAGGTAAAATTTACCTTTTAACCATTTGTACTTTGGGCTTACCTCTTCACTAGCTATCTCACAAAGAGGTTTTTCGGTTAAAAACCTTAAACTAAAGGCAAAGTCATCCATATTAAAAGTACCCACGGTTGGTGACATAACCAAAAGTTTTTTAAGGCTCATACCTTGTATTGCTTGCTTGTATTGCTCATCTAAAAAGTTTGTATCTTTACCAAAATCTTTTAGCATAATCATATTTTTAAAGTCTTCTACGGCTTTTTCGGCAAGTTGTAATTTTTCTACCGATGACGCCACAAAAAGTGAACCGCAACGGCTAGAAATTTCCAAAATTTCAGCATCGGTAAAAATATTTTGTTCACTTAGCCCACTCTTTAAAGTTTTAACTATTTCGCCAGCACGCTTAGTGCTACTTTGCTTTAAAAAGCTTGCAATTCTATCCACACAGTTGGCATAAACTTGATTGCCAATTTCTCTACTATCAAAAGCAGAAATGGTGGAATTGCGAATTTCGCTAGCTGCCCTCATATTCAAACTGCTTAATGTTTGCTCAATTTTTGTCATGGCCGAACCTGCAAGTTTTGAAAGATCACTTGTTTCTGCTCCTGCTAGCCTACGCGCAGAAAAGACAAAACTTGCCACCGCTTCATCACTAAGTTCAGGATTCCTAGCTTTATAATTAAAAAAGAGTTTTCCAAATGCCGCCAAAAACTTTTTGTCTATCTGTTCAAGACTTTTAATCAAGTCTTTCAAACTTAAGTTTTTTACAGCAAAAGAAAACTCTTTTGAAACCAAACTGGCGCCAACAATGACTTTTTTAAACTCTTCTTCGGTTAAGCCAGAAACGCGACTTGCGATAATTTCAGCGTCTACATCGGCAAGAGGCGAAGCCACCCCCACATTTTGTTCACGCAAAATTTCGAGTATTTTTGTTCTTGAAAGTTTGTTATCCATAAAATGTGCCCCTTTTATTATTACTTTAAGTTTAGCATAAATAGGCAGTTATGTCAATAGTGATAGAAATTTGTAAATGTAATAATATCATTACGCTAAATAAAACGAAAAATTTTGCACAATTTGAAAAATTTTTATTGACAAAGCCATAATAAAGTGATAATATAGTTAAGTCGCCGAAAGGTGCACCCATTTTATGTGGGGGATTAGCTCAGCTGGCTAGAGCGCCTGCCTTGCAAGCAGGAGGTCATCGGTTCGATTCCGATATTCTCCACCACCCTAACGGGTTATTTTTTTAATATAATTATAGGGACATAGCTCAGATGGTTAAGCACCATTGTGAAGCCGAGCGTAGCGAACGCCACGAAGCGCAGCGCAGTATAAGGTGGGAACCCCCACTTACCAACAAAAACTAAATATTTTTATTATAGGGACATAGCTCAGATGGTTAGAGCACCACCCTGATAAGGTGGGGGTCGGTGGTTCGAGTCCACTTGTCCCTACCACAAACGCCGCAAATTTGCGGCGTTTTTTTATGTATTATTTTGTTCATTTTTAACAAATTTAAAATGCTCGTTAAATGACAAATTCAAATTATGGAGATAATAATGGCATCAAGTAAAGAAATTAAGAACATTTTTCATATGGTGTGATTAAATTATAAACACCCATCTTATAAACACCCATCTCCGTACTCAAACTTATTTGCAAAATTCTAGTTTAGTTTTTTAATAAATTCTATATGTTTGCTAGCAGGTTCATTAAATAACCCTTGCGAAACATTTATTTTGCTGTCTATATTCTTAAAATTATCCATTACATTTTTAACATATTGTGGATCATTGGTATAACTATTTTCAAATAAAATAATCTCACCTTTATATCCGCGTAGGTTCTCAATTAGGGTTGCAATTGGCATTGGAAAAGTGTACCACCAAATTGGGAAAAATAACAAAATGCGGTCGTATGCAAGCATATTATACTCTGGCATTTTAACGATTGGATGGTGTTGCTTTTGCCACTCTTCTTTGGCTTCAACATACGCGCAAGTGTTGTAATCGCTTGAATATGGTTTTTTGCGTTCCAATTTAAAAACGTCATATTCAAATTGTTTATTAACATCTTTCACTAGTTTTTCAGTGTTACCTGACCATGAAAAATATACAATTAAAGTTTCCACAACAAAATCTCCTTTTCTTATACAAAAATTTTACTACATCCATATATTTTTGACAAATAAAAATTTATCAAAATAAAAAAATTCCAAGCCAAAAATATAAAAATTTTGATTTGGAATTTTTGCTTAATTAAAAAACTATTTTTCTAGGTGCATTATTCCACAATTGTTAATATATTTGCCGTTCCAAGGTTTGGCTGGATCATTATCTATGGTAACAAACGGAACAATTATTGCCTGCGCAAACGCTGCGTTTCTTTTTAGTTCACACTTTTTTTGCGCGTTCATTTTTATTAAAATATGCCCACCATGCGACGATTGGCTTTGGTCAGCATCAATTAGACCAATTGTATTTGCCAGCATGGTATTAAACTTAAACCCTAGCCCACTTCGTGGCAAACACAACAAAGCCACATCGGTGCGGTCAGTACAAAAACGCACACCCGTTAAAACAACTTGAAATTTTTTTGTCAGCGTTACATCATACGGAACAAAAAAATCATACGCCGCCGTACCCGTCGTATCGCGCGACGGTAATTTTATTTGGTCATACTCAGCCTTTATTTCTTCTTCGGTTAATTTGCTATTTATAATCAGCCTACTGTTTTTGTATTCGCTATATGGCACTTTTTCAAATTTGATCATTTTCACCTCTTAAAAAATATAATTATTCACCGAAAAATTTAGCCATGGTTAACACATAGTCGTTGGTCACCCAAGTGTTAAAGACCACATTGTTATAATCTACTTCATTAAAGTTTTTGCATAGTCCGCCGCCAATCAATTTTAAATATGCTTCTTTTTTTGTCCAAATTATTGTAAAGTCAATATCCTTATTTAAACTATTTTTAATTACTAATTTTTCGTCATCATTAAACCAATAATTGACTATCTTGCTATTGCATTTTAATATAATTTGAATGTCCACCCCAACCTTAAATTTTGACACCGCAGCAGCAACATAATGTCCGCTATGACTAACACTAAATTTTACCGCGTTGTTACCCATATACTCAGGTTTTCCGTTTGGTGAAAAAATCAATTCTTCGTTTCTATAACAAATATTGTAATATTTTTTTACCATTTTTTTGCGTAATGCGTTTGCACAAATAGAAGTCTTTTTTTTCAATTCATCAGTCAAACGCTTCACCCTAGATTTAATGTAATAATCAGCATTTGCTAAATATTTTTCAATTTGCTTGTCCGTTTTAGAGTAAACATCGCACACTTCTAAATATGGATCACTTTTAGTGTAAATCATAATACTCGCTTGTTTGGTCAATAGCAAAAATTGACAAAACAACATCTGGATTTGTATTTTTTATATAATCTCTTATACCACTTTTCATATAGCGCGGGTCAATGATGTCTAAATATTGTACCGAACTTGCAAGATGCGCATCTACAACATTGGCTTTTGAGTCTTTTATAACCAAAAGGCGTTTACCATTATTACACAATCTGTTCTCTATTGTCATTAGAGGGTGATTGCTATATAAAAACGCGTCATAACATAAATGGCTATACTTTTTAACATTTTCTAACAGACTTTTATTTATAAATGCCGTAAAGTAATCGCCTTCGGTATGCAAATTGTCCGCAGAAACTACAAAAGAAGTTTCGTATTTTGGCAAATAAATATCAAAATTTTCTGGTGAAACATATCCAGCAGAAGTTTTTCTACCTAGCGAACCTAAAAAAATTTTTTTATATGTTTTTAGGTCGTAATTATCCAAATTATATATACTAGCATCAAGATTATACTGAAATTTTAAATTTAGGTAATTTGTAATTTCTCCCGCAATAAATATCCCTGCTTTGTCATTCCAGTGATGGTCAGTTTTATAAAAGTAAGAAAAATATTCATCACCAGAATTTGCTAATAATTTATAGCCGTCCAAATAGCCTATACCATTTGCATCTAAGATATCGGTCAACTCTTTAGTTCTCTCTTTATAATTGTGTGTAACACCAAGGGGCAACTGTCCTGTTCTCTCATCGCCACTCATTGCCGTAATAACATATACATTTGGTATGCCCTGCGAAGTTAAAAAATTGTTAAAATCATCTATCTCACGCGCATAATCTTTGGGCGAAACATCTTTTTGCATGTGCGTTAGCCAACCATTCTTTAATTTATAAACATTCAACTCACTATCAACAACTTCTCTCTGCCCAAGCACTGAAATAGTCTTACCGTACAGATAATAAAAATAGTTTATAAATGGATGATTTTCCTTACAGTCTTGTTCAAGTTCATTTTTGACACCTGACAATTTCCCTGCAAAATTTAAGCTTTTATTTTCAAAAATGCCACCAATTTGAGGTATTGCCTTACATACTGAAAAACCACCACATATTAGCAAAATTAAACAGCAGATTACACTTATTATCTTCTTTCCAATATTCTTCATAACACCCTCTAAAATTTTTGATACATAAAGGCAGAAAATCCCAAACGCTCTATATAACTTATTGACAATACCAAAACGACAATTGCAAACACCGAACTTACCACAGTGTAACTTATTTGCAACCATTTTTTATTTGAGTTTTCAACTTTTGTTTTAATCCATCTAAAAACTGGGAAACTCGCTATGGTTCCAACAATTAAAAATGGTGCATAATCAAGCAAAAGTCTAAGAAATTCGCCCGAATAAAGCGCGTTGCCATTAAACCCAAACATCGCACCATAGTAATGAAGAGCCTCCCCAACCGTTGCCACATTTGTCAAGGTCTTTACCATTAAGGCAATAAAAAAAGTATAGCACCACCCCAAAAATTTGAAAGACTTGTTATCTTTATGTGGTTTTTGATATACTTCGGCAAGCGAAACCCCGCCGTTAATTAAGCCCCATATTAGGTAATTTATAGAAGAGCCATGCCATACTGATGTTGCAAGCCAAATAATGCCCAAAGTAAGCACATTAACCATAAATTTGCCGTAAGCTCTACTATGCTTTTTGGCAAGTGATTTACGCAATTTAATTGCCGGACCTAGAGTGATTGGATAATACAAATAATCTCTAAACCATTCACCCAAAGTTTTATGCCACTTTTGCCAATATTCAGTAACTGATGTTGCAAAATATGGATAATCAAAATTTTCTGGCGTTTCAAAGCCAAACATTTTACCAAGACCAATTGCCATATCTGAATAGCCTGAAAAATCAAAATACAATTGTAACATATAGGCAAAAGAACCAAGCCAAGCAACCAATACTGGCAAAGTGTTATAATCGGCGTCAAAGGCCCTAGACGCAACAATTCCAAGAGTTCCCGCTAGCAATATTTTTTTGCCTAATCCAAATATAAATCGCCATACGCCATTTGCAAATAGATCAAAAGTTACCTTGCGTTCATAAAGATATTTTTCAAACTGATTGTATTGAGTGATCGGCCCCTGTGTTACCTTGTAAAAAATAGATAAATACAATGCCAAATTTAAGAAGTTTTTTTGCACTGGTGTTTTTTCACGATACACATCAACCACATAGGAAATTGAAGAAAAACAGAAAAATGAAAGACCCAGTGGCAACACAAAATTTATTGCCGGCAATTCAGTTATCCCAAAACTAGGCAAAACTTTTTGCCAAATTATAGAAAAATATTTATAAAAAAACAGCGCTCCAATATTTATGATTACCGTTAACGCGACTGCCCATTTGCCACATTTAGTATTGCGTTTACCCGATGCCATAATACCCAAAAAATAGGTTGCAATAATTAGCGCCACCAATAGCAATAATCGCAACGCTTCACCATAGGCATAAAACGCCAACGACAAAATTAGTAAATAGATATTTCGCCAAATTATATTTTTCTTAGGCAAAATAAAATATATACCAACTGCAAGTGGTAAAAAAATAAATAAAAATACCGTAGAAGTAATGCTCATTTTTGTCCTTTGTTAATAAGCGTTTTGCTTACCTATTAAAATAGTTTTCTTTTAAAAGATTTCTATCAATCTTACCATTTTTATTTAATGGCATTGCCTTTAAATAAATATATTTTGAAGGAACCATATAACTAGGCAATTTGTCTTTTAAAAATCTTACGAGTTCCGTACCCAAGTCTTTAGCTCCCGAATAATACAACACAATTTTCTTTTTTGGGGCATCGTAAATTGAACATGCAGATGTTATACCCTCCATGGTTAATGCCTTTACATCTATATCACCTAGTTCTATGCGATAGCCATTTAATTTTATTTGATAGTCTTTTCTGCCCAAGCAAACGATGTTCCCATCGACGTCATACTGCCCCACATCACCTGTTTTAAACATTCTTTCGTAATATTTATCATTTAATGGATTTTGACAAAATTTTTCGCTTGTTGCCTCAAAATTTTGATAATATCCCAAAGATAAAATATCCCCTAGCACGCAAATTTCACCAATGCTGGTTGTGTCCGATTTTTCTATTAACTTTTCGTTATCATCAAGCAATAGAACATTGCAATTACAAAATTCTTTACCAATTGGCACCCTTTCATCATCATTTAACGGATGGTTTAGTACATAATATAGGCAATTACCAGCATTTTCAGTTGAACCATATAAATTTATAAATTGTGTTTTTGGCAACGCCTTATACCAGATATTCAATTGCTTGGTTGGCATTGGCTCTCCAACAAACAATACTCTTTTAATCTGGGATAAGTCTATTTTTTCAAATACATTAAACAAACTTAACATACTAAGTGCTGACGGAACCCAACAAATTGAAGTAATTTGATTATCAACCAAATAATTAGCTAATTTACCAGGCCACGAAAAATATGACTTATTTATTATATTAGTCGTACAACCAACTTTTATAGTAGTGAACAAATCTTTTGTTGATGCATCAAAATAAAAGGGTATTTGGTTCCCTTGAGTATCTTCTGCTTTAAAACCAAAGGTCTTTACATATTCATTTACAAAAGAAATAATTGACAAATGGTTTTTTAATACCAATTTAGGAAAACCTGTAGAACCAGATGTAAAAATCCCGTATAGTGGGTCAGTTTGAATCAAGTTTATACGTGTCATTTTGTTAGTGCAACACTTTAACTCTTCTACATTAAAAATTTTTACACTATCACTATTAAAAACTCTGTCACTACAATTTATGATAGCAATTGGCTTTGCAAGAGCTATCATATCGTTAATTCTATTTTCCGGCAAACTAGCATCAATTGGCAGATAAAAATTACCTGAATATACAACGCCCCAAAAGGCAGATATACTTTTTATATTTCTTTCTGTTAAAACCATAATTGGCGATTTCGTTTTTTTGAGACAGCAAATAAGATTGGAACCTATCGTTTCAATCTCATAATTTAAATCCTTAAATGTTATTTCATTGCCCTCAGAATCGCAAAAAGCAACTTTGCTGGAATAGCTACGCGCGCTATTGTCCAGCCATTCTAACACATTGTTCATTTTATTTGCCTTGCAAAGATTTTACTAAAGCGACAATTGCATCAAGTGAATTAAAATTTTCGTTTACTAGCGCTTCAAATGGAACTTGAATGTCAAATGCAATTGCAAGTTCCGTTACGATATTAACAACATTAACAGAATCTATTATTCCATCATCCGCTAACGATTTGCTGTTTTCAAAGTCTACACCTGGCATAACATCTTGCAAAATTTCTAGAATTTCTTCTCTCATAATATTCCCTCTTTTTAGTATTGTCATTATAACTTATCCACTTACACATGTCAATATAATACATTTTTTTTCTTCACAACAGACTGTAAATGGAACAGTTTTTAACGCATTATATGTACGTACTTTTTTCGGTAGTTTAATATTTTTTCATGTTCACCCACACCAATTTTAGATCAGTGCCGGATTTTTCCACCTTGAACATGGTGTTGTCCGCAACTTTTTCGGCATCGTCAAACAACTCTGTATAATCTCTTGCAAAAACATCATCACCAAAAATAAAGTAAACATAGTCATAGTCGCTTATCATTTCTTTTAATTGGTCAACCGAAAACCTGTCAATAGTAAAATAATAATCATTATAATTGCTTCTTACTGGCGAAATTACATAGTGTAAAATTACGAAATAGCACCCAGGATCATTTGCAGAAATATAAAACACCTTTTCGGTTTTAGGATCCAGCTCTTTACAAAAGTTATCTAGGTCGCTTAAATAGTTCATAATATAGGTAGAACTTTGCGCATCAGACATTGCTCGCTTTAATGCAGGATAATATGTTATCGCACCTAGCGCGCTTGCTGACAAAAACGCCACCAAAGCAATTGAAATTGTACTTAGTATTCTTCGGCCTTTGTTTTTAAATTGTGCACAAAATTCTTTTAATGTAACATTATAATTATCCATTATTTTTTGACCTATAATTGCACTCAAAATTAGTGAAATCCCAACAATTATGGTTCCATAATATCTATCAAAACTCGCCAGTGCAAGCGCTTCTGCTGGTGTAAAAGTAAACCAATACAAAATAAGTAGCGACAACAGGTAAATCACATTTGCAAACAAAGTAGCAACTAACCAAAATACTATTTCTGTTACCTTCATTTTTTTAAAAATGCAGAACACTACACCCACGACCAAAAATATAATTGTTAAAAAGCAAAACAAACGAGACGAATTTAGCGTTGCTGAAACAAACTTGTTAAGTATTGATTGCTGAAAATCTGTCAATCCGCCAAATAGCGCAAAAACATCTTTCATGGCAATTGAGCCCCACGCCTTTGGAACATCATTCAATTTAATATACAAACTCCAACTAATTTTGGACATAATTACGGCAGCAATCGGCAAAGCAAGAAGTAACAAATTTTTCCACTTGTTTGCACATAGTTTTAGGCTTGAACGTGCAAAAAATAGTTTGTACAAATAAATGATAATAAGCGCCATTACAACAAGCCCCGCACCAGAGGCCTTACTTGCCACCAAAACAAAAGAGCCAATAGATAAATTTGCCAGCCAAAAGCCGTCAATTTTGCAAAGACAAGAAGACACTACCAAATAAGCAAACATCAAACCTAGGTAGGCATCAATTAGCAGCGAAGAATAAAAATCAGCATAGACCACAATTGGCAAAGCGCAAATAATTAAAGACAAAAGCGCCGAAGCAATTGTTGGCTTTTCTTCAAAACTTTTACATAAAGGCAAAAGCAAGCATAAGTTTAACAAGTTTAAAGTTACAAACAATCCACCTTCAAAAAAACCATTACCAAAAAATTGGAAAAAATATAGTAGCAGTGATACCGCCGGTGGATAACCATTGCACACCGTGCTGGTTTCTACCCCATTTGCAAAATTGTTGTAATAATGCATATTTTTTACAATCAGTGCCCAATGCGAAAATTCATCCCAATTGTGCGCTTTGCAAACCCAAGAAACTACAAAATTTACACACACAAAAGCAATAACTACAAAAAATATTGGATTAAATATATCTTTTAAATTAACAGTTGTTTTAGCTTTAAAAATGTTTAAATAAGTTAATATTAGCACTCCCACAACAACTAGAACCGAACCCAAAATTAAGCACTTAAAAAGCCCGCATAAGTACAAAACGAAAATAATTGAAAAGGCTGAAAAAGGAAAGGCATAAACATAATTCAGTTTATACCTTAGTTTAATGTTAATTGCTAATGCCAAAAATACAACAAATGCAACGATAAATGCGAACATTATTTTGATTTTCTCCTTTTGCAATTAAAAATAAATTCACGTTGTATAACAAAACTTAGCACAAACAAAGTGCCATCTACAATGATTTTTGCCAACAACTCATTAAAGTGCCAAGTCTTTACAAACAAATTTGTTCCAAGCGCAGACAAAATCAATATCGCCACTGCCAAAATAAAATATTTGGTTCCTGCGACCGAATTCTTGTTTTTACTTTTAAACACGCTCTTTTTGTTTAGTGCATAGTTAAACACCGCCGAGATTATTCGCGCGCCAATGGTACTAATGTAAATGTAATATGCATAAGTTAAATTTTTGGTTAAAAATACAAACAAATAAAAAAGTAAAAAATCTAGTACAAAAGAAATCAATGAACTCGCAATAAATTTAAAAAACAGTTTGTAAATTCTTAAACTATCCTTAAAAGGTCTAAAATGTGAACTTTTGTTATTTTCTAGATAAATGGTTTCAATTGGGCATTCCTTGATTTTTATGTCTTTCTCTTTGGTTGCAAGCAACATGTTAAGTTCGTATTCAAAGCGCTCACCCGGGACATCCAAAAATTCAATAAGATCAGAGCGAGTAAAAGCTCTTAACCCTGTTTGTGTATCGGTAACCGACACCCCACACAACACTTTCATTACATTTCGAGTTAAAATGTTCCCAAACTTACTCCTAAAAGGCACCTGCTTTTGCTTAAACTCACGCGTGCCAAGCACCAAAATATTTTGCTCAGTTTCCGCTGAAATTTGCTCCACCATCTTTAAAACGTCTTTGGGCGTATGTTGTCCATCAGAATCTAAGCTAACTACATATTTTACGTTAGGAAATTCATTTAAAATAAAACCAAAGCCTGTTTTAAGCGCTCGACCCTTCCCCAAATTTTTAAAATGCTTAAAAAGTTTGCAACCATAATCATTTTTTAATTCATTAAAAATCGGGTCATAGCTTTCATTACTGCCGTCATTTATAATTACGATGTTTTCAAAATTAAATTCTTTTAATTCCTTTACCAGCTTAATCAATTTTTCGTCTGGTTCTAGCGATGGAATTAGCAGAACGGTATCACCTAAGTTCATTTGTTCTTCTCCAAAATTTTATCTTTTTTATTATATCTATTTAATGCAAATTTTGCAAGTTATACCCCAAACAAAGTTATGGTTTGCGTAATAGTTATTTCTGCCAGCACCTTGCCGCCACAAACGATATTGTACTTGCTTCCAATTTTTAAAGTACTTGCGCTAAATATAATGGTGTTGCAATCTTTCAACAAAACGGTTTCAAAAACCACTTGCCCGGCTTCGTCCGTTATTTTTATTGCGCTTTCTGCTGGTAGTTCCTGCCAAAAAGACGCCACCAAGACGTTTTGCGTGCAACTTTTTACCGGTAATTCAATTAGTTCGTATCCAGTTGTTGCAAAGGTGGTGCCACCCTCAATTTTCGAACCGTTATCTGCATCGAATGCGGTATCTATTCCATCATTTGCACTAAACAAAGTTTGCGTCCCACCCGAAATCAAAATTGGCCCGTTTGAATCTAGCGCATCAGCGAGTGCGTTAATGGTTAATTCGCCGCCCGAAATAATTATACTGTTTTGCCCCAAAAAATCTCCGGACGCGTTAATACCATCGTCCTGAGCAAAAATTTTATGTTTGCCCGCCAAAATTTTGACGCAACCCGCCTCATAGCCCTCGCGAGAACTTAGCACTTCAATATTTCCGCCTTCAAATTGCAACAGTCCATCTGGCGCAAACGCATTGCTTATGCTGGTAATTTGAATATTGCCACCAAGCACAAACACATTTCCACATTTTGCAACCACGCCATGATCAACAACATTTAAGCTAATATCAGTGTTTAGTACAATTGCGCTTACTTTGTTTTTGTTAGGGTTTTTGGCATAAATCGCCACCCCACGCTGGCTTAAGGCATAACGAAGTTCGTTCCCCTTATATTTTCTTAGTGTAACTCGGTAGAACTTGTCGTCGCGTTTTACAAACTTAAAGTCACTTTCTTCTAGGTTGTATTTTTGCATATTTTCGGCACTTAATGGCACCAAAGTTGTTACTATTTCCGCTTCATAGCGCCCACCTAAAACACAAATATTACCATTTGCGTAAAGGGCATTGCCATAGCCTTTATATTTTAGGGCTGTGTCAATAATGGTGATAGAACCATCATTTTTACCACTAGCAATTGAAGTTATTCCGCCACCACTTGGCGTATTTCGCGCCACGCCATCAAGGCTAATTTCCGCGTTTTTTATTGCCACAACGGACGCATTTATTGCTGACAAAGCAAACTCAATTTTTAACGTGGCCTCGGTTATTTGCAGTTTTTCGGCAGTTATTCCCACATCGCCAGAATTTATTAAAAGCGTTCCGCTTCCAAAAATATACACATCGGCATTTTGCGCGCTAATATAACCCACCTTGTTTTCGGTGCCGGCGCCAACCATTACCATCAGTTTAATCGCATTTGATGCAGTTATGCAAGGAAGGTGGGCGCCCTTTAATACAAGCGTCACAATTGTTCCCGCCTCTGCCGTAATGTTAATTTTATTAAAGTCGCCATCAATAAGATAAGTTCCACCCGACAAAATAACACCATCCGCGTTTGGCGCAGTTGCCGCACCTTCATTACAATTTACATAATCAAAGGTAAGTGGCGCGTTTTGCAAAACATTTTCTTTTTGAGCGCTAAAATCAACTTCGTAAATTGTTCCGGTATCTTCAATTTGGCGCACATTTTTTTTAACAACTAGCAAAGTTTCCGCTTTGCCCTCGTATCCACCAAGCCCAACTGCCGTAAATTTATATTCGCCTACCATAGTCATATCATAAGTGCCGTTTTGTTTATTTAAGGTCACAAAAGTATCACTAGCAGGCGATTTGTATTGCCAGGTTCCTATGTAGTCTACATTTTCCACCAAATTACCCATCAAATTTTTCGGATAATTATTTTTACCATTAAAGATTTGGTTTATAGTAGCTATTCTCGCATTTGGAAGTTCGTTTTTTGTTATGGTTAAATTAAAAAATCTGTCCACACTGCTGCAAATATTTCCGCTATCACAAAGCAATACAAAATCTTCCATTGGGCGCAAAGTTACTTTTATGTTGGAGTATTCCCCAACCATCACACATTGTCTATCTTCTAATTTAACGGCAAAGTTGCCAAAGTGGCCATCATATAGCTGCGTAAGCAAATTTTTGCCGGTGTATTTCATTTCTCTGTCCGCAAACGTGGTACCAGTTACATCCAAAAGTTTATAAGCCGTAATTTTTGCCTCGCCTTGCACCGACTTGCCAGTGGAAAAATTTTCAAGCCTATAAGCATAATTATGTTCACCCTGCAAAAGCATTTGACTGGCGTCTACCCAACTTACCTCGCCATCAAAATTTTCATCAGCAACCGAAATTGCAACATCAGCAAGCGTGTTTGAAATAGTATAAATTTTGTCTTCCACTTGCACTTTTGCCTCAGTGGCCGCCGGTGCGCAACCAATCAAGCAAAACAAAACGCCAATCACAGCAAAAAGAGCCACCACTTTTGTGGTGACAAGAAAAAATGTATTTATCTTTTGAGTTACTGCACGCATACACTTACCGCCTAATTTAGTTTTTAGTTTATGGCTCAAAGACCTCTAGTTTTACTCCCGCTTCATCAAACAATTTTTTTGAAAAATCATCCGGATACGGGTCCTTGTATACCACGCGAGTTATGCCCGCGTTAATTATTTGCCTTGTACACATTGAGCAAGGCTGATGGGTACAATAAAGAGTTGCGCCGTCCAAACTGATGCCAAGTTTGGCGCCCTGAATTATGGCGTTTTGTTCCGAATGCACCGCATAGCACAATTCGGCATTTTTGCCACTTGGAATGTTATTTTTTATTCGCAAACATTCCCCGCGCTCCACGCAACTTTTTACTCCGGCGGGAGCCCCATTGTAACCAGTGGTAAGCACTCTTTTATTTTTTACAATCACCGTACCCACCTTTCGATTTTGTTTGTAACAACTGCTCCAGGTGGCAACAAGTTCGGCCATTTCCATAAATCGGTTATCCCACTTATTTTGCATATTTTTCTCCTTTGTGACTTTAGTTTTTAATAAGTTTTTATGCCACCATGCGCTCAAAAGCAGTTTTTAACAATCACTCAAAAAACTGTTAAAAACCCTTTATTTTAAACAAGTTATGCAAGACATAGTACCAGCGCGCTAGTTAATTTTGACTTACCATTTCTTTGGTTGGCATTCCACTTTGAGCGCCTAGTTTGGCGCACTTTAAACTTGCACATTTGCAAGCAAATTCTATTGCCTCTTTTATGTTTTTGCCTCCCGAAACCGCGACCAAAAATGCCCCCAAAAAAGTGTCACCCGCACCTGTAGTGTCCACCACTTTTTTGATTTTTACCGCCGGCACATTACAAATTTTCTCGCCGTCAAAATAGTATGCACCTTTGTCGCCTTGGGTTAAAATTAGCTTGTTTGGATATTTTTTTAATTCGTTTTCTACCGAAACAAAATCGGGCATTCCGGAAATTTCAATTTCGTTTACCACAATGTAAGTGCTTTGCTCGTATAGTTTGGCATCAAAATTTTGCATTGGCGATGGATTAAATACCACAATTTTGCCGGCCTTATGCATGATGTCTATTGCCTTTTCTATAACCTTTACGTCTATCTCTGCTTGCACGCCAAGCGCCTCACACTTGATTAGTTCATCTTTGCTTTTTGCCAGCATTGACGCGGTATATTTCGCATTGGCACCACTTGCCACCACAATACTATTTTTTCCGCTCGTTAAAGTGATGCCCGCCACTCCGCCATAACAGTTTGTTATGGTTTGCACGTTTTGCACATCAACTTTTTCCCGCTTTAAATTTTTTATATTTTCTGCCGAAAACACATCATCGCCCACCGCACCAAAAAGCACTGCCTTGGCGCCAAGTCGCGCTACTGCCACTGCTTCGTTAGCGCCCTTGCCTCCAAATGCAAACGAAAAACTCTTGCCCGAAACTGTTTCGCCACACACCGGTGCACGGTCGGTTTCAAAAACCATATCAGTGTTAATGCTTCCTACAATTGCAATTTTTTTCATTACTTCTCACCATAAATCTTATTAAACAAATCTTGCTTGGTTTTTTGCAAATCTTTTATTTGCTGAACCCAAATTTTTCCACGCGCATTTTTTACAATATGCGTTTGCCCGCGCGTTTTTCCTTCCGTTTCTACCGTTACATCAGCCCTAAAATACGAATATAGCCTTGGCGACAACAGCGCGTTTATGGTATTGGGGTCATGAAGGCAAAACTTGTTATCGGTAACCGTTTCATTTGAGCCTTCAATTAAATTATGCACAAACTGCTCACGCATGCTAGTGTTTTTGCACAAAAATAGCTCATTGGGTAGGCTTGTTTGCACCCCCAGTTCTTGCGGTGACAGCACCACTTTGACGCCCGAATTAAGCACAATTTTTAACGCCTCAGCGTCTGCGTAAGCATTAAACTCGGCATAATCGGTAATGTTGCCTTTGCCCGAAACCGAACCGCACATTAAGTAAAACGCTTTAATTTTGTGGGTGAGTTCTGGATGCATAGTAACCAGCCCAGCAAGGTTAGTCATTGCACCAAGTCCAACAATAGTAATAGGCTCAGCGCCACCGCGCAAAATCTCAGCAATTTGCATAACTGCATCGCCTTTTAGGTCTAGCATTTGACGCTTAAATTGCTGATTGCCCAGACCGCCTTTGCCATGCACATGTTTTGCAAAAACTTGCTTGCCACTCAGCGGGCGTTCGGCGCCGCTGCATACTTTTATATTTTGCTTTGCAAATTTTTGTGTAACGTACAAAGTATTTTGTGTGGCAGTAAGCAAATCTACATTCCCCGCCACCGTTGTAATAAGTTTTATATCAAGTTTGTTAGACGAAAACGCCATAATAAGCGCCAGCGCATCATCTATTCCGGTATCTACATCAATAATAATTGGCAATTTTTTATCCATACAAAAATTATACCATAAACCCCACCACAATCAAAACAAAAAAAACATAAAAAAGTTTTACCTTTCGGTAAAACTTTAAATTTATTTGCTAAGTCTGCTAATAACTTCATCTTTGCCCAAAAGCGCCAAAATTGCGTACAAATCTGGTGTCTGTCTTCTGCCCGTTACTGCCACCCTAACCAGACACGAAAAATCTGCCATATTGCCCTTGTAGGCTTCTGGGTTTGCTTTATAAAGTTTGTTATCGGTGGCAAAACCTTTTGCCTCGGCGACTGCCTTCATACCGTCAAACCATTCTTCTTTGGTCACACCAGCAGTGTAGGCTTTTGCATAAGAATTTAGCACTTGTTTTACAAACTTGCTATCATACTTTTCGTCAAACACACGCTCAAAGTTGCCGTCAAACATATAACTATAAAAATCTGGTAGTTCGCTATAAGTAGTGATATCTTTGCGAGGACGAAGTGGGTTTTTGTCCATATCAAATACTTCTTTGGCAAATTTTTCGTTTGCTTTTAAAAGTTTCGCATAATCTGGATTATATTCTTCTGCCCAAGCAAGCGCACGAGTAAATAACTTTTCGCCGCTCATACGCGAAATAATATTCTTTGAAATGTTGTCTAGTTTTGCAAGGTCAAACATTGCCCCACTCTTGCTCATTTTTTCTGGATTAAAGCCAAATTCTAGCACTGATGCATCTGGATTTTTGGCGCGCCAGTCTTCAAAGTTGGAGTTAATGATGTTCATTAAGTAATCTACAACGGCTTCGGCTGGATATCCTTTTTCATGGAAAAATCTTGCGTCCGCCCAACTATCCTTACGTTTGCTAACTTTTCGCGCATTGCCGGTTTCGGCATCTATGGTGTTTATGGTTGCGGTATGGAAATATTTTGGTGCCATTAAGCCACAATATTCAAATAGTTGCACATGCAACGGTACGCTTGGAAACCAACTTTCGTCGCGCACTACAGTTGTTGTGTGCATAAGCGTATCATCAACCAAATGCGCCATGTGATAAACAGCCAAACCATCACTTTTTAGCAAAACATAATCGTTGCTGTTAACCGGCAACAAAGTTTCGCCCATACGCAAATCTTTAAACTTAAACTTTTTGTTGCCGTCGCCGTTGGATTTTATACGAATAGTAAATTTATCGCCGTTGTCAATATGCGCTTTTACTTGTTCGTAACTTAAATTACGGCACTTTGCCCATCTACCATAATAACCGGTTGGTACGCCCAGTCGCAATTGTTCTTTTTTGCTTTCTTCGTCTGCTTCACTGCAAAAACATGGATAAGCAAGACCCTTTGAAACCAATTCTTTGGCAAACGCTTGATAAATTTCTTTACGCTTGCTTTGAGTGTATGGTCCATAAGCGCCTTTGTCTGGCAAGTTTTCTTGTACAAAGCCTTCATCAAATTCTATTCCAAACTTTTTTAAAGCCGGAACAAAAATGTTGGCTGCGCCTTCTACCTCACGCTTGCTATCGGTGTCTTCATTGCGCAAAATCATAACGCCACCGCTGGTTTTTGCAATTTGCCTATCTACCAAACATTGATACACCCCACCAATATGCATATATCCCGTTGGACTTGGTGCAAAACGAGTTACTTCCGCACCTTGTGGCAAATTTCTTTCCGGATAAATTTTTAAGTAGTCTGCAATGGTTTTGTTGATGTTTGGATACAACAAATCTGCAATTTTTTTATACTCTTCTAATGTTGGCATAACTTCTCCTTTTATGCGTTTTTATCTTGCATACTTAAACTATTTTCGTCAATATATGTTGCTTGCATATCAGCTATATGAAGCCAAAAAGCAAGTGGCCAACGTCGGTAACATTCACCAACGCTAGTCATATTTCCGCCTTGTACGCGATGGTCAAAACCACCCATATGCCAGTTTATGGCAAGCGCTTCATCGCGCGAAAGTTTTATAAACCCGCTTAAAATGTACACCGATTTTTCACCGTGACCATAAGGCAGTTTTTCTTCAACTTTGTAATATGGTTTTTGCACCCAAACGCCGTTTTCTTTTACATTGCGCATTTCGGTAACATAGTAGTCAACTTTGCACAAATCATGAAAAAGCCCGCAAATTGCAATACTTTCTTCGCTGATTTTGTCAAAGCCACCATATTCATCTAGCACGCACTTGCGCAAACGTTTGTAAACATTTAAGCTATGCACCAGTAGCCCGCCCTCAAAATCGGAATGATTGTTTTTACTTGCAGGAGCAGTAAAATAATCGCTTTTTTGCAAATAATCTACCAGTTTGTCAATTCCATCACGCTCAATTTTTTCTTTAACGATTTGCATAAACTCATCGCGCTTTTCGTTTAGTGTTTCGTCCATTATTACTCCTATTTTTTGCCAAATTTAGCAAAATTAGATTTACCTTTGCTAATAATTGGATTTTTTGCAATTTCCACTTGCATTAAAGCGTCTTCTACCAAAACGTTGTTTAGTTTTACGCCCTTATTTTGAACTAGTTTTCTTGCCTCACTGTTGCTTGATGCAAAACCAGCCAAAACCAACATTTGCGCTATATTCAAACTATCTTCGGCGGTTTGCACCTCTTTAACATTTTTAGGAATGCCACCTTTTGCAACTTGGTTGTAGCGTTCTTCCGCTTTTTTTGCGGCTTCAGCGCCATGATACATAGTTACTATGGTTCTTGCATACAAAAAATGCGCCTTGCGAATATCTTCAGCAATAATTGGTTCTACCTCGCAAAACTTTAAGTCGGTGGTAAGCCTAAAATAATCTCTTAAAAGACTGTCCGGCACCTTCATACATTTTTCAAAAGTAAGCCCCGGTTCTTCATCAATACCAATGTAGTTATCTAGCGATTTACTCATTTTGTTCACGCCATCAAGACCTGGCAAAAGTGGAAAGGTAATAACCGATTGTGGACGTTTGCCATAATCTTTTAGTAGTTCCCTACCAACCAAAACATTAAAGGTTTGGTCAGTTCCGCCAATTTCTACATCTGCATCCATTGCAACACTGTCATAGCCTTGCATAAGTGGATAAAATAATTCGTGAATACCAATAGGCACTCCGTCTTTGTAACGCAACGCAAAGTCGTCGCGTTCAAGTAGTCGCGCCAATGTATATTTTCCACCAAGTTCCAAAACATCTTTAAAGGTCATTTTAGATAGCCATTCGCTATTAAACATAATTTTTGTTTTACTGGTGTCCAAAACTTTTGCAACTTGATTGTAATATGTTTCACTATTTTTTCTGGTTTCTTCAAAAGTCAAAGCCGGACGGGTTTTGCTTCTGCCACTTGGATCACCAATCATAGCAGTAAAGTCACCAATCAAAAATACAACTTCGTGTCCCAAATCTTGAAACTTTTTAAGCATTCTTAGTGGCACAGTGTGTCCCAAATGCAAGTCAGGGCGCGATGGGTCAGCACCAAACTTAATACGTAATTTTTCGCCCGCATACATACGTTCTTTCAAATCTTCTAGCCCAAAAATATCTACTGCACAGGCTTTTAATTCTTCAATAAATTCGTCAATTTTTTGTTTATTTACTTCCATTTTTCATCTCCTATACAATTACGTTAAATATTCTGCCTTTAACATAAATAATTTTTTTGTAACCGTCTTGCACATAACTTTTAACGCCATCTAAGGCAATTTTTTGCACTTCTTCGTCGCTTGCATCACGGCCAACTAACACACGCGCACGCACCTTTCCATTTACTTGCACTGGCAATTCAATGGTGCTAACCACTGTTTTTGCCTCGTCATAAACCGGCCAAGGCTCATAAGCCATTGTTTTGTTATGACCAAGCATTTGCCACAATTCTTCCGTTAAACATGGACAAATTGGGTTTAAAAGTTTTAAAAAGCCTTCGGCGTATTCTAGTGGCAAAACTTCTTCTTTGCTAACATTGTTGATAAATATCATCAAACTAGAAATTGCGGTGTTAAAGTTTAAGGTTTCGTAGTCGCTGGTCACCTTTTTTACCGTTTGATGATAAAGCTGTTCCAAATTTTTGTTTTCTGCGTTTACAATTTTCTTTTCGGCAAAAATTCTAAACACTCTTTCCAAAAACCTTCGTGAACCAACCACCCCGTTTTCGTCCCATGGTTTGCTTTCTTCTAGTGGCCCCATAAACATTTCATAAAGTCTTAGGGTATCGGCGCCATACTTATCTACTACATCGTTTGGATTAACCACAAACTCAGGGTATCTTTTGCCCATTTTTATGCCGTTTGCCCCAAGAATCATACCTTGATGCACCAACTTTTTAAATGGTTCTTTTACCGGAACCAAACCTTTGTCGTACAAATATCGGTTCCACATACGGCTATAAAGCAAATGCCCAACCGCGTGCTCCGGCCCACCTACATATAGGTCAACCGGCATCCAATGCTTTAATAATTCACTATTTGCAAATTCGTTATTATTGTGTGGGTCGATATACCTTAAATAATACCAACTAGAACCCGCACTGCCTGGCATGGTGTTAGTTTCACGCTTTGCCGGTTTGCCGTCCACCACCACATTAACCCAATCGGTGGCTCTTGCAAGCGGACTTGTTCCGTCTTTGCTTGGACGATAATCACTAATTTCTGGCAAAACCAAAGGCAATTCGCTATCTTCAAGCGCCTTTATTGTGCCGTCTTCAAAAAATACAATTGGTACCGGTTCGCCCCAATATCGCTGACGAGCAAAAATCCAATCGCGCAATTTATAATTAACTTTTTCACGCGCAACGCCTTGCTTTTTTAGTTTTTCGGTTATTGCTTTTTTTGCGTCTTCCACAATCATTCCCGAAAACTCTTCACTATTTTCCAGCGTGCAGTTTTTGCCCAAATAATCTGCCTTTTCAAAGGCATGAGCCGAAATATCTCCACCACTAATAACTTGAATTAAAGGCAAATGGTGCCACATAGCATATTCATAGTCACGCTGATCGTGCGCCGGCACCGCCATAACCGCACCCGTGCCATAACTTGCAACTACAAAATCTCCAACAAAAACCGGAACTTCTTTGCCGTTTACTGGGTTGATTGCAAAGATTCCTTCAAGTTTAACGCCAGATTTACCTTTGTTTAGGTCAGTACGTTCAAGGTCACTTAGTGCTTCCGTCTTTTTGCGGTAAGCCTCAACCTCATCCCAGTTCTTTATGCGTGGTTTTAGGCTTTCAACCAACTTGCTTTCAGGTGCAAGCACCATAAAAGTGATGCCATAAATGGTTTCAATACAAGTAGTAAATATCGAAAATTCGCCGCCGCCTACAATCTTAAAATCCACTTCCACACCGATGCTTTTGCCAATTCTGTTGCGCTGCATTGCTTTGGTAGATTCCGGCCAGTCAATTTCTTCCAAGCCTTCCAAAAGCTTTTCGGCATACTTTGGCATATCAATAACCCATTGCTTCATATCCCGCTTAACAACCGGATACCCACCGCGTTCGCTCTTGCCATCAACAATCTCGTCATTTGCCAAAACCGAACCAAGCTCCTCACACCAATTCACTGGCATATTTTCACATCTTGCCAAACCATCTTTGTACATTTGCACAAAAATCCATTGCGTCCACTTATAAAAAGACGGGTCGCTAGTTTCTATCTCCTTGTCCCAGTCAAACGAAAGACAAATGTTTTTTAATTGCTTGGTAAAGAATTTGATGTTTTTTTCGGTAAATATTGCAGGATTGTTGCCAGTGTCTATTGCGTACTGCTCAGCAGGCAACCCAAACGAATCATACCCCATTGGATGCAAAACATTGTACCCTTGCATGCGCTTCATTCTGCAAACAATATCTGTTGCAGTATAGCCTTCTGGATGTCCAACATGTAGCCCCGCCCCCGATGGATATGGAAACATATCTAGGGCATAATATTTAGGCTTAGAAAAATCCCAAACATCAGTCTTAAAGGTTTGATGTTTATCCCAATATTCTCTCCATTTTGCCTCAATTTTCTTGTGGTCGTATTCCATACAGTAGCTCCAAATTATATTTTGTTTTTAGTATAACACAACAAACCCTTGTCTTCAAGTAATATTTCAAGTTTTGTGAGCAAAACAAAACAAAAAAATAAGCCCTTCATAACCATGAAAGGCTTATTAGATATTTATTCTCGATGCTAGATTGAAAGAAGCAAAGCGGGACGCACGCCGTAGCTGGGATCAATCACAGAGTAGATGTTGCCCAAGCTGCCGTCAAAGTAAACATAACATGCATAGTTAACAGAGTTGCCCGCCGAGCGGAGCCAATATACACCGCTGCCTTTTGAGATCATAATCACATTATTAACAACCGCAAAATCGGTTGGGGTCGCTTTGCGTGTGTTTTTGTTTAAATATGCGTTGGTACCATAGTACGTGTTGCCCATTTCGTAATAACTTGGTAGCCATACATTATCTTCGGTCGTGCTTCCACCTGTTGTTATGGTGTAGTCGTCTTGGGTATTGTATTCATTAGTGCCAAAGTATCTGGTCGTGTTTTTAACAATACACGCTTTATCACTAGCGCTAAACGCGCTGGTGTAAAAGACGTCATTTAGCCAAATACGGATATTACTTGTGTTCCAAGAGCTGGTACTTTTATCAAACATTACATTAGCAGTTAATATATTTTCACTAATTACTCTTAGGTTGGTAGTTGAACCAGTATAGGCAGTTTTGGTCGCGCTATATGCTTCTAGTAAAAACCATTTTATTGGTTCTACCTTAAACCAATAGCTATTTCCACTGGTTGGTGCAGTACCACTAGCAAATTTTGAGCCACTATCACGAACTACCGCACTCGCTACTTTTACATATTTTGCACCATTGTAATAATATTCTACATGTGCCGTTTGCGCGCTATCGTCACTTGCACCTACGGTAAAGGTTCTGCCAGTTTTGGCGCTATCTCCTAAAGCGTTTAGTGCAGATACGGTTGTTGTGTCTTCCACTACTGTTTGTGGGTATTCGCCTAATTCTATATAATAATAGTAATTGCCACCAATCGGTTCATCGGTTACTTTTATTCTTGATGATGTAGATTGGGTGGTTGCTATACCAAAGTTGAGAGTAAAACTCCAATCAGCATTCTCTATCTTTACTGATTTGGTTAAATTTACTTTTGCTTCGGCTTTAATAAATAAGTGTTCACCACCGGCTACTTGTACTGTTTCTCCATTTGTTAGTGCTGTTCCGCTAGTAAAGTCCGGCAAAGTTGCCCCCGTGCCTTTTACATACGAATAAGTAACTGCAACATTTGTGTTCGCTACTGCTGGGGCTGTTAGGGTAATTGAGTTTGCTACCGCATCGGTTGGCAAGGTGTAATAAAAATAATAGGTTATGACAACATAGGTTCTGCCACCATTTACTATTTCTTTAATTTTGTCATTGCTTACAAAGTCTACTTTTTCTTGTATGCTGGTTAAAGCGGCATTTTGCACCCCTTCGGTGGTTGTGCCATCATATACTTTTAACCAGTCGGTTGCGGTCGTGCTTTCACTCAGTACTTTGCTGGTGGTACGGTCAGTGCCTGCAACATCACCTACACGCGTTGCATAAAGCGTGCCTCCTACCGCATCAAACTTTAAATTAAGTTGGTTGGCTATTGCAACTTGAAAGTTGGTTAAACTTGCCATAACGCCAACCGCAATTAAGGATAATGCACACACCATAGAAATTATGGTAGCAATTAACTTTGTTTTTGTACTTTTGTTCATAAATTATTACCTTTTCGTTAGTGTTAACGTATAAACAAATTATATTACAAAATAAAAAATTCTCAAAACGATTTTTGCTCATTTTGAGAATTTTCTTATAACTATTTTTTCTTTTAAACTCCAAACTCACTTGATAGCAATTTTGCTTAAATTTTGAATTAAAATACGCAAAACAGGTTTCCTTACGCTGCGACTTGACCTTGTGGCTCATTTTGTAGTAGTCACTGCAAAAATACGCTTTGATGTGACTACATTAAAGCAAGCCAAAAGTCCAAGTTGGAGCGCTGCTATACGTTGAGTAGTCTTAAAATATGTTTAGAAACAATCATCAGAACTAGGTCAGCAACCCAAATCAACCAGCCACCGAAAATACGGATAATACCAGCAACGATTTTGCCCTCTGTGAAACGGGTAACGATACCGCAGATCCAAGCGGTTACTGGGATGATAGCCAAAATTAAGCTAACAATATAACCCAAACCAAAATAATCACCTTTTTTTGCCATATATTTTAAATCTCCTTTTATTTTTTTATTTCAACGCAACTATTTGTTGCTTTGAGGCTTAGTAATTTTGAACCCATCAGGAACCAACAAGAAAATATTACCAGTTATGCGTTGGATACTTCCGTTAAGTGCACAAATAGCACCGCTTGCAAAGTCCAATATGCGTTGCGCTTCACTTTCCGTAATTTCATTAAGGTCGATAATTGCGGGTTCATTTTCCCTTAAATATTCTATTAACTGTTTTACATCTTCATAACAAGTTAATTGAAAAAATACGAAATTTTTTGTCCCATACCCATCTACCGAGTTAGGCAAGCCCGCACCAAAGCCCTCCGGCAAGTCGTCCTCACCGAGTTGCTTGGCACTAAACGTGTTGGTAAAGTTGTAGTCGGTCGGTTGTGTAGGCTCCACAGCCTCTTGGTTGCGTTTTAATTTTTCCAGCCTTTTTGCTTCTTTGCGTTCGCGCCTGAGTTCTTTACGAGATTTTTTAATTGGCTCACCAGAGGCATCTACATCCGCTTGATTGATGTAGCTCTCTGGTTCTTCTTCTGGCTCAAAGCCTATGCCTTTCATCACCCAATCAAAAAGTCCCATATTACTCCCAATTGTTGTTTTTTCTTTTAATATTTTAACATATCTATTTTTCGATGTCTAATATTTTTACAGCATTCTACAAATTTTTTGAAAATTCCCCGCACGCAATTACCAGCCTTATGCACAAACGCTCCAAATACGGCGCCACACTAAGCGTGGAATTTATTTCCTCTATGCCTTGGTCGATTTCGTCCACTATGTTATTTGCCAGCAAATTTAATTCAGTACTTTGCCCTGACTCACTCCAAAACATTTTTTGACTAAGTTCGCGCTTGTTCTCAAGTAACATTGTTACAACCTCAGCATCGGTAACAGTGCTTTGTTTGGCATGAGCCTCCAAAATATTAACTACCACTTCGTTTATGGCCAAAAGCAAAGCTTTGTTAGAACTATCTTCTTTAGTTTGCTTTAAAAACTTTGGTGGCAAACTCGACACCCTATACTCAATAAGCTTGCAAGTATTTTTTTCACAAAAGGTTTTTATGTTGTTTTTATTCTCCGAAAACTTGGCAATAACATAAAAATCTTTGTTAACAAATATACACCCTGCATATCCTTGACTAAGTAAATCTCCCGCTGCATCAGAGGCTTTTTCTATTGAATTTTCGACCGAACTTACTGCAAAATAAAAATTTCTTGAAAAAATTTTTTTTGAAAAGTTGTTGACATTTCCACAGACGACTATGGTCAAAACTATGCTTACAAGTAAAAAACAAACAAAAATGTAAATCTTTGAAAAATTTCTCGTGACAAGAATTTGCATTTTGCAAAACCTCGGGTTATTATAATGGCGTACAAAAACATTCGACACCATTCGAGTGTTTTTTATATTTTATTCTTTGCGCCAAAAGTTTATGCGCAATATAATTTAAAAGGAGGAGAAATATGAAAATTAAACCACTTTTTGATAGGGTTGTAATAAAGCCTATCAAGGACAAATCTTCAAAGAGCGTTGCTGGTCTTGTCTTGCCAGAAAGCGTTCAGGAGCGTCCTTTGCTTGCTGAAGTGATTGAGGTTGGCCCCGGAAATGAAGTTGACGGAAAGCTCTCAACCATGGTAGTTAAGCCAAAGCAAAAAGTTTTGTACAGCAAATACGCAAGTGTAAGTTACAAAATCGACGACAAAGAAATTGTAATAATTAGACAAACTGATATTTTAGCAATTGTAGACTAAGGAGAAAATTATGAAAAAAATTATTTACGGAAACGATGCCTTGCAAGGACTTATTGCGGGCATCGAAAAACTTTCCCGCGCGGTAAAGGTCACTCTTGGTCCAAAAGGCAAAAACGTGGCACTTGACCGCAAATACGCTTCCCCACTCATCACCAACGATGGCGTAACCATTGCCAAAGAAATAGAACTTGCCGACGAAGTGGAAAATGCGGGTGCAAAACTAATAAAAGAAGCATCAATAAAAACAAATGATATCGCTGGCGATGGTACTACCACCGCCATTGTTTTAACCGAAGCAATTGTCAAAGAGGGCTACAAAAATTTGGTGGCGGGCGCCAGCCCAATAAAACTGCGCAGAGGCATAAGCAAAGCCACCGATTATGTTTGTTTGCAACTAGATGGCTTTAAAAGACAAGTTAAAACAAAAGACGAAATTGAGCAAATTGCCACTATTTCGGCAGGTGACAGTGCCATTGGCGAACTTATTGCCTCGGCGCTAGAAACGGTTGGGACAAACGGCGTACTTACCACCGAAGAAAACACCACCGGCAAAACCGAACTGGTGGTTTTGGAAGGTTTGCAACTAGACCGTGGCTACGAAAGCCCTTACATGATAACCGACAACCAAAAAATGGAAGCCGTTTTGGAAAATGCCTACATTTTGGTTACTGACAAAAAAATATCTTCGGTGCAAGAAATTTTGCCAATTATTGAACCAGTAATAAAAGACAATAAGCCTCTTTTAATTATTGCCGAAGAATACGACAGCGACGCCCTTGCCACTCTCATTTTAAACAAAGTTAGAGGTAACCTATCTTGCGTTTGCATAAAAGCGCCATCTTTTGGTGAACAACGCAAGGAAATTTTGCAAGACCTTTGCGCGCTGACCGGCGCCACCCTAATTTCCGCCGACCTAGCCATGAATTTTAGCGATGCTGACAGCAATTATTTGGGTTTTGCAAAGAAAATTCGCACAAACAAAGACACCACTACCATAATTGATGGCAATGTAAACACCGAAAAACTAAATGAACGCATAGAACAAATAAATAGCAAACTTAGCGCCGAAACAGGAACCTTTGAGCGCGAACAACTTGCCGAACGCCTAGCAAAATTGACAGGCGGAATTGGCGTTATTAAAGTTGGTGCAAATAGCGAAATTGAAATGCAAGAAAAGAAACTGCGCATTGAAGACGCCCTATCCGCCACCAAAGCCGGGCGCGAAGACGGCATTGTTATGGGTGGTGGCGTAGCGCTATTTAGATGTATTGAACCATTAAAAGCCTATTTGGAAACCATGAAAGGCGATGAATTAACAGGCGCCAAAATTGTATTAAAAGCCATCGAAGCACCAATAAAACAAATTGCTGAAAATGCCGGCATAGATAGCGGAAAGATTACCACAACTTTGTATGCGCGCAAAACCGAAGTTGCGCTTGGCTATGACGCTGACGCCAACCGTTTTGTTAATATGTTTAACGCAGGCATTGTTGACCCTACTAAGGTTACAAAAACGGCCCTAAAAAACGCAGCAAGTGTTGCTTCGACTATTCTTACCACCGAAACTGTTGTGGTCGATATAGACGAAAATAAGGTCAAATAGCACCAATAAACCATAAATGGATAAACCTACCTTATCCTACCTACCTAAATCAAATAAAAACACAAAAGCCTCACCGAAATGGTGAGGCTTTTTGTTATTCTTTTGGTAACATTGGTTTGATAAACGTATCTTTAATTGACTTGTTAATAGTGTCAATTGAACGATATTGTACTTCACCAAGTCTAAATCCGTCGTAAAATTCACGAGGAACATCATATTCTTCAAACTTACGCAACTTGCGATCGTCTTTCACAAACTTCATATCTTTTATTGGATACAAGTTGTTGTATGGTACCGAAGTTAATACGCCGTTTGCAAAACAGTTCATATGATAATTGGTAATAATAGAATTTGTTTTTACGGTTTTGTTTATGGTTTCTATCTTTGTAATTGTTACAAATTCACCATTTGCTTTGTAGTTGGTTGTGCCTAGTTTATATTTAGATACTTCGTGTACAAACGCACCATCTTCTACAGATAGCAAACTATGGTTGCCACAAACATCAAGCACGGTACCGTCACTATAAGTCACGCGAGTTACTTTTCCCGCTTTGTACGACTTACTTATCCATACCGGTTTAGCGTATGTCAATTTGCCGTTATCAAAATCCCAACATGCAACAAGGTCATTATAAGTTATGTCTTTTATTTTCTTAGTTACATATTTTTTCTTCTTTTCATCATAAACAAGAATGTCTGTTTCTGAGGTTAAACACATCCATGACTTGTAAGTTAGTGTTATGGTTGTATTGCTACTTATAACTGCATCCATATTCAAACCATTATAATACTCTGTCAATGGGTCAGTTTGAGATGTACCGCCCGACTTTGTATATGTAATTGATGTTGCAGTTGCCGAAACCCAATGTGCGCTAGCATTTGCCCAACTGAAACTGTCGTTAGCGTAGTACAATTGCAAGCTTAATTTAGCCACAATTTGCTTCCAAGTAAGGCCGGCTTCAACCGTGATTGCATTATTAGACAATGCTGTTCCGTTTGAACCAATCTTTTTAAACCCTTGAGAACTGTAATTGCCATAGCCATTTAAATCTTTGAAAACAAAAGTTATAGTAATTGTTGATTCAAAAGTATATTTGGTTGCAACTCTATTGCCTGTAATCTCCACACCACTTGCGTTCTTTGGCAAAACCGTTATCAAATAATCACCACTATTCAATCCAGCAAGTGCCGATTTTAAATCAAGGCTTGTGGTATCTTTATTCAAAATTTTCTTTAATGTGCCAAGAGTAGCATCAGTATCACCTACTGCGCTTGTTTGCGCCAAAAGTGATGCACCACTTGTGGTGGTTTCTTTTGCCCATACTTCGTAGGTTTCTGCACCAGATACAGCTTTAAAGTTCAGCGTATCACCAGTTAATGTATATTTGCTAATACCAAAATTGAGAGTAAAATTCCAATTCGCATTTTCTATTTTTACTGATTTGCTCAAATCTACTTTTGCTTCGGCTTTAATAAATAAGTGTTCACCACCGGCTACTTGTACTGTTTCTCCGTTTGTTAGCACTGTTCCGCTAGTAAAGTCCGGCAAAGTTGCCCCCGTGCCTTTTACATACGAATAAGTAACCGCAACATTGCCATCTGCCACTGCTGGCGCCGTTAATACGACATCGTTAGATTCTGCGTTAGTTGGCAAGGTATAGTAAAAATAGTAAGTTATTGCTATGCTGGTTGTGCCGGCATTAACTTTTGCTTTTATCGCATCATTTGAGATAAAATCTACCTTTTCTTGTATGCTGGTCAGTGCGTCATTTTGTACCCCTTCGGTGGTGGTGCCGTCATACACTTTTAACCAGTCGGTTGCGGTTGTACTTTCGCTTAGCACTTTGCTAGTTGTTCTATCAATGCCCGCAACATCACCTACACGAGTTGCATAAAGAGTGCCTTCTACCGTATCAAACTTTAAGTTAAGTTGGTTGGCAATTGCAACTTGAAAGTTAGTAAGCGACGCCATAACGCCAACTGCCAAAAGTGAAATTGCGCATACCACAGAAATTATGGTAGCAATTAACTTTGTTTTTGTACTTTTGTTCATGAATTCATTCCTCTTCCGTTAGTATTAACGTATATATAGCATTATATAACAAAAAAATAAAATCTCAAAATGTTTTTAGGGCATTTTGAGATTTTTTATAACTATTTTTCCTTTTAAACTTCAAATTTACTCACTAGCAATTTTGTTTAGATTTTTGAGATAAATATAAACCGCCCCACTTGCGTGGGGCGGAAAATTTAATTTTCACTAGGAACAATCTCGCGATAGCGTTTTAAACCAGTACCAGCTGGAATAAATTTACCAATGATAACATTTTCTTTCAAACCAACGAGTGGGTCTACCTTGCCTTTAATTGCTGCGTCGGTCAAAACTCTAACGGTTTCTTGGAACGAAGCGGCAGACAAGAAGCTATCTGTTGCAAGCGATGCTTTGGTAATTGATAGCAATACGCGTTTTGCGGTTGCTGGTTCTTTACCTTCAGCAATAGCTTTTTCGTTTAGTTCTTCGTAGGTGTACAAGTCTACAAGCTCACCAGGTAAAATACCAGTATCGCCCGAATCTTCAATACGAACTTTGCGAAGCATTTGACGAACAATAATTTCAATGTGTTTATCGTTAACATCAACACCGTTTTTCTTATAAACTTTGTGAACTTCAGACATCAAATAGTCTTGAACGCCCTTAACACCTTTGGTCTTTAAAATATCATGTGGGTTAATTGAACCTTCAGTAAGTTGTGTACCAGGTTCTACCTCATCGCCCACTGCAACACGCATTTTTGCGCCGTATGGAGTATCGTATTCAATATCTGCGCCATCAACATTTTTGATAACAATTTGTTGTTTGCCAGCATCAATTGATTTAACTTTACCCGAAACTTCCGAAATAACAGCAACACCTTTTGGTTTGCGTGCTTCAAACAATTCTTCGACACGAGGCAAACCTTGCGTAATATCGTCGCCGGCAGCAATACCACCTTCGTGGAAGACGTTCATGGTAAGCTGTGTACCAGGTTCACCGATAGCTTGCGCTGCGATGATACCAACGGCTTCACCATAAGGAACAATCTCTTTGGTTGACATATTTTTGCCATAGCATTTTGCACAAATACCAACTTTTGCACGGCAAGTAAGTGCGGTACGAATTGCAACAGACTTAATTCCTGCTTTTTCAATTTGTTCAGCTTGTGCTTTGGTTGCCATTGTGTTGGCTTTTACAATAACTTCACCAGTTGTTGGGTCAATTACATCATTAACAACAAATCTACCTGCAACACGTTCTGCCAAAGTTTCTACAACTGAGTTACCATCGTAAATTGCCGAAACTTCCATACCTTTAACTTTTTCGCCAAGGGTTTCAAAGCAGTCGTCATCACGAACAATAACATCTTGCGCAACGTCTACCAAACGACGAGTTAAGTAACCAGCGTCCGCGGTTTTTAGAGATTTATCTACCAAACCTTTTCTACCACCACGGGTTGAAATAAAGTACTCAATAACTGACAAACCTTTCTTAAAGCTATTACGTACCGGCACTTCAATCAGTTTACCCGAAGTACTACTCATAAGACCACGCATACCAGATAGCTGGTTGATCTGCGCTGCAGAACCACGAGAGCCAGATTCGCTCATCATCTTTATTGGGTTAAAGGTGTCGTAGTTGTCTGCGACAGTCTTACTCATTTTGCTCATTGCGCCCGACCAAATTTCGGTTAGTCTTGCGTTCTTTTCAGGTTTGGTAATTAAACCACGACGGAATTGTTTTTCCGATTCTAGGGTTAAGTTGTTTGCTTCTTCAATAATTGCTTCACGTTCTTTTGGAACTTCAATATCAAACACAGCAATTGTCAAACCAGCCAAAGTACAATATTTGTAACCATAGTCCTTAATGCGGTCTAGCATTGCAGCGGTTTCACTAGCATTATGAACATCGTAGCAGCGTTTAATTATTTTCTTTAATTCTTTTTTGCCAACCTTAAAGTTGATTTCAAGATCCAACATATCCTCTGGAGTATTGCGTTCTGCAAAACCCAAGTCTTGTGGGATAATTTGATTGAAAATAATTCTACCAGCTGTGGTTTTAATAATCTTTGAATAGGTTTTTCCATCAATAGTTTTGGTAAATCTAACGTTAATTAGCGCTTCTGGATGAATTTGTTTTGCTTGATAAGCCAAAACAGCTTCTTCTGGGCTAGCAAAAGTGCTACCAGTGCCAAGAGCGTTTGGTTTTTCGATTGTTAGATAATAGTTACCCAAAATCATATCTTGCGATGGCGTTGCAATAGGTTCACCATCAGATGGTTTTAAGATGTTGTTAGATGCAAGCATTAAAAATCTTGCTTCCGATTGTGCTTCCACTGATAGTGGAACGTGAATAGCCATTTGGTCACCATCGAAGTCGGCGTTAAAGGCTTGACAAGTCAATGGATGCAATTTAATTGCTCTACCTTCTATTAGCACTGGTTCAAACGCTTGAATACCCAAGCGGTGAAGCGTAGGTGCACGGTTTAGAAGTACTGGATGGTCTTTAATTACATCATCAAGCACGTCCCAAACAACCGGACGAGCGCGCTCTACCAAACGTTTTGCACTCTTGATGTTGTGTGCGTGGTTAAGGTCTACTAAGCGTTTCATAACAAATGGCTTAAATAGTTCTAGCGCCATTTCCTTTGGAACACCACATTGATACAATTTTAGAGTTGGACCAACGACTATAACCGAACGACCAGAGTAGTCTACACGTTTACCAAGCAAGTTTTGACGGAAACGACCTTGTTTTCCTCTTAAAAGTCCCGAAAGAGATTTAAGTTCACGGTTGCCCGCACCAGTAATTGCTTTGCCTCTTCTGCCGTTATCAATAAGTGCATCAACGGCTTCTTGGAGCATACGCTTTTCGTTTCGAATAATAATATCTGGTGCGCCAAGATCCATAAGTTTGCGCAAACGATTGTTACGGTTGATAACTCTACGATACAAATCGTTCAAGTCGCTGGTTGCAAATCTACCACCATCTAGTGGAACCATTGGGCGTAATTCTGGTGGAATAACCGGAATAACGTCTAGTATCATCCACTTTGGTTCGGTTTTGTTTGCTCTAAAAGCTTCCATAATTTCTAGTTTTTTAGATGCTTTTAGCTTTTTCTGCCCTTTGCTTGTTGCAACAATTTGTTTTAAGTCTTCTACTTCTTTTTCTACATTAACATTTGCTAAAAGTTCTTTTATTGCTTCCGCGCCCATACCTGCTCTAAAAGATTTTGGTCCAAATTGTTCAAGCGCTTCGCGGTATTCACGGTCGTTAATTACTTGTTTGTACTCAAAGTTTGTTTGACCTGGATCAAGCACAATAAACGAAGTAAAGTACAAAACTTGTTCTAGTTGTTTTACAGATAGGTCTAGTACCATACCAATACGAGATGGCACACCCTTAAAATACCAAATATGAGATACCGGTGAAACTAATTCGATATGACCCATACGATCACGACGAACTTTGGAGCGGGTAACTTCTACCCCACAACGATCACAAATTACACCTTTGTAACGGATACGTTTGTACTTTCCACAATGACATTCCCAGTCTTTGGTAGGTCCAAAAATACGTTCACAGAACAAACCGTCGCGTTCTGGTTTTTGCGTACGATAGTTAATGGTTTCTGGCTTTGTAACTTCGCCATACGACCATTCGCGGATTTTTTCTGGACTTGCGATGCCAATTTGCATAGCATCAAAGTTGTTTAATTCAAACATTTTGTTCTCCCCATAGTTTTATTTAACTAAAAGCCTAAAATTCGTCGTCAAAATCAAATAGATCATCATCTTTTTGTGCCGGAACTTCGGTTGCGCCCATCAACTCTTCGGTTGTAGGTTCATTTGCCAAATCCAAGTCTATTTCTTCTTTTTCTACCTTCTTTGGTTTTTGTTGTGGACGATCCATATCGTCATCATCTTCTACCAATTCACGTAGACCGATTTCTTCTTTATCTTCGGTAAGCACTTTAACATCCAGCGCCAAACCTTGAAGTTCTTTAATTAAGACTTTAAATGATTCAGGAATACCGTGTTCAGCAACATTTTCGGAGCGAACAATAGATTCATAAGTCTTTGTTCTACCCATAATATCATCAGATTTAACGGTTAACATTTCTTGAAGAACATTTGCAGCACCATACGCTTCAAGTGCCCAAACTTCCATTTCACCAAATCTCTGGCCACCAAATTGAGCTTTACCACCCAAAGGTTGTTGAGTAACCAAACTGTAAGGACCAGTTGATCTAGCGTGCATTTTATCATCAACAAGGTGATGAAGTTTTAACATATACATGTAACCAACGGTAATTGGGTTTTCTAACTTTTCACCCGTTCTACCATCGTAAACGGTGGTTTTACCGTCAGCACGCATACCATTTTCTACAAACAATTCTTGAATTTCTTTATCGGTAGCGCAGTCAAAAATTGGAGTTGCAACCTTCCAGCCGATTGCTTTTGCAATCATACCAAGGTGAACTTCAAGCAACTGACCAACGTTCATACGAGAAGGAACACCCATTGGGTTTAAAAGAATTTGAATTGGAGTACCGTCAGCCAAGAAAGGCATATCAGCTTGTGGTAAAATGCGAGATACAACGCCTTTGTTACCATGACGACCAGACATTTTATCACCGACCGACATTTTACGTTTTTGAGCGATATAAACTCTAACAAGTTTGTTGACGCCGGTTGAAAGTTCGTCTTTGTTTTCGCGACTTAATACCTTAACATCAACAACAATACCACCTTCACCGTGTTGAACACGAAGAGAGGTATCTCTAACTTCACGTGCTTTTTCACCAAAGATTGCTCTTAGCAAACGTTCTTCTGGAGTTAGTTCGGTTTCACCTTTTGGAGTAACTTTACCAACCAAAATATCACCAGGTTCAACTTCCGCACCAATACGAACAATACCGTTTTCGTCTAGATCTTTTAATGCGTCATCACCAACGTTTGGAATATCACGAGTGATATCTTCTGGTCCAAGTTTGGTATCACGGCAATCTAGTTCGTATTCTTCAATATGGATAGAGGTTAATACATCATCTTTAACTAGTTCATCACTAATAAGCACCGCATCTTCAAAGTTGTAACCTTCCCAAGGCATATATGCCATAAGAATGTTTTTACCAACCGAAAGTTCACCGCCCGAAGTTGCAGGGCCATCGGCAATAACATCACCAGCTTTAACTTTTTCGCCATCAACAACAATTGGACGTTGCTTCATGCAAGTACCGTTGTTAGAACGTACGAAAGAGTCTAGGTGGAATTCATCTTCGGTTTTGTCGTCATTTTTGATAATAATAACGTCCGAAGAAGCATATTTTACAACACCGTCTTTTTTAGCGCAGATAACTGCCCCACTATCTACGGCGATTTTGTTTTCCATACCGGTAGCAACAATTGGCGCTTCGGTTTTTAGTAGAGGTACCGCTTGGCGTTGCATGTTTGATGCAGTAAGCGCACGAACCGAGTCGTTTGAGCCAAGGAATGGAATTAAGGTTGTAGCAACCGAGAATAGTTGTTTTGGCGAAACATCCATGTAGTCAACATCATAAGGAGATTTTTCTACGATATCTTCTTTTGAACGGCAAATTACACGTTTGTTTTGGAAAGTGCCATCTTCGTTTAATGGTTCGTTCGCTTGTGCAACTACAAAGCGATCTTCACGATCCGCTGTCATGTATTCTACTTCGTCGGTTACGCGACCAGTAGATTTATCAACCTTGCGGTATGGGGCTTCCAAAAAGCCGTATTCGTTAATTTTAACAAAAGTTGCAAGGGAGTTAATAAGACCAATGTTTTGACCTTCTGGGGTTTCGTTAGGGCAAAGACGGCTATAGTGAGTGTAGTGTACATCACGCACATCAAAGCCGGCACGATCTCTCGACAAACCGCCAGGACCAAGAGTGGTAAGTTTACGTTTGTGTGCAAGCGCAGCAATTGGGTTGGTTTGTTCCATAAACTGCGACATTTGCGAAGAGCCAAAGAATTCTCTAATTGCCGAAGCAACCGGACGAACGTTAATAAGTGAAGTTGGCGATACTTCGTTAATGTTTTGAACTTGCATTCTTTCACGGATAACTTTTTCTAGACGAGTCATACCTATAAAGAATTGGTATTGCAACAACTCACCTACCGTTTTAACTCTACGATTGCCAAGGTGGTCAACATCGTCATAATGACCAATGCCTTCACCTAGTGACAAATGGTAACTAATGGTTGCAATAATATCATCTAGCAAAACGTGTCTGCCAACAAGTTCATCAGCGTTTGCGCGAATAATATTTTTCTTTTCTTCTTTTGTTTTTGCATTTTCAAGAAGAGCATTTAAGGTTGGAACGTGAATCATTTCCTTAATGCCAACTTCTTCTGCGTTAATACCAGCATATTTTTCAAGGTCAGCGCGGTTGTTACCCAAAACGTTAAAGTCGCCTTTTTTGGTTTTTACCCAAATGTTATTAACGCCTGCGTTTTGCGCTTCCCATGCTTTGTCTAGCGAAATAATTTCGCCGGCTTTAATTAAGGTTTTTGAACCAACTTTAACATCTTTGGCGCATTCCAAATTTTCAACACGGTTTGCAACTGAGAGTTTTTGGTTGTATTTGTATCTACCAACACGGCTCATGTCGTAACGTCTTGAATTGTAAAATAGGCTCATTATATAGCGTTTAATAGCCTTTAAGTTTAAAACCTCACCAGGACGAAGACGCTTTGATAGTTCAACAAGTGCCTCTTCTTCTGATTTGGTAATATCTTTTTCGATGGTTTTTTTGATAATTGGATGGTTGTCAAAGGTTTCCAAAATTTCTTCGTCTGAGCTTAAACCCAAGCCGCGAAGCAAAATGGTTGCAACCAATTTACGGGTGCGGTCAATATGAACCCACAAAACGCCGTTTGTGTCTTCTTCAAATTCAAGCCATGCACCACGCGCTGGCATCATTGCGGTTTCAATAACAAAGTTACCAGTTTTGTTAACGCCCTGTTTGCAATATACGCCAGGACTTCTAACGAGTTGTGATACAATTGCACGATCAGCACCGTTTATAATAAACGAGCCATTGTCGGTCATAATAGGCATTTCACCCATATAAACCTCTTGGTCAACAACTTCCCCTGTTTCTTTGTAAACCAAACGCACTTTTGCTTTTAGTGGCAAAGAATAAGTTGCGTCGCGCATTCTGCATTCTCTTTCACTGTATTTTGGTGTGCCGGTGATTGTGTGATCCAAAAAGTATAGTTCGATACGACTATCTTTGTTGTCACTCCCATCACGATTTAAATTGTCAGAATCGGAAATAGGAGAAAAGTCCTTAAACACTTCACGGATACCGTCAGTGATGAAGGACTTGAAAGAGTCTTTTTGAATTTCCACCAAATATGGTATGTCGATAACCTCGTTCATATGACCGAAGGTTTTTCTTATATTACGACCATATTTCTTTTCTTTTACTTTAACTGCCATTTAATTATCCCCTTAAATTTTTTTGTGAAAAATCGCTTGACTTTGGAAACACCCTTGTTGTAAACTAACACTTACAAACTTAGGCGAGACCTAAAATATTAAGTTGTAGTGAGAAAAGCGGTGCCAATTAAAGGCAATGGACACATTTTCTCATAATGATTGTTTGCTTATTTTACACGTTTTATCACGAAATGTCAAGAGTTTTGGGAACAAAATATAAAAAACCAGCGCGAAATATCGCGTTGGTTTTGTTTTTTGTCAAATTTTTTATTTTAAAAGTTAGTCGTTTACAATTTTTGCGCGCTTTAACGCGTCCTTTACTTGCAAATACACTTCTTCCCTACTTTTTAGCGCATCAATTACGGCATACCTATCGGCAAAACGACTTGCAAGCCGTTCATAGCCATACATAACTTTTTCCTGAAAAGTTACGCCATCCAATTCAATGCGATCAAGCTCACCCCTGCCCGTGCTGCGCGCAAAGGTGGTTTTTGCATCAGCTTTTAAGTAAAGTGTTAAATCTGGCACCAGCCCGCCCGTTGCAAAATTGTTGATGTCAACAATTTTTTCAACATCAAGTCCTCTGCCATATCCTTGATAGGCAATTGAACTATCGGCAAAGCGCTCACAAATTACCGTTTTGCCACTTTTTAGCAAAGGTTTTAAAATGGTTTCTACCATTTGGGCTCTAGACGCCGAAAATAGCAAATATTCACACGTTGGCGTCATACCTTTGTTTTGCGGATCCAAAATAACCGAACGAATAGTTTCGCCAATCTTGCTACCACCCGGCTCGCGCAAAAATACCACGTTATCATTTTGAGCAAAAAGTTCTTTCAAACTTTCCACTACCGTGCCTTTACCGCACCCGTCCAGTCCTTCAATTGTAACAAACTTGCCGTCCACATTTTTCTCCTATTTTTTGTTTGCCATATTTTTTATTTCATATTCTAGGCTCGAGCGGCACATTTCTTTTAGTCCACGTTTTGGTTTGTAGCCAAGTTCCTTTTTGGCAAGGTTAATGCTAGCATAAACCTCTGCAACATCACCTTCGCGTCTTGGTGCAAATTCAAAGTCTACATGACCGCTAGTGTATTTGTTAAAGCAATTTACCACTTCAAGCACACTATAACCTTTGCCAGCACCGATGTTGTAAATGCGTTTGCCCATAATTTCGTCTGCTTTGTTTAAAGCAAGCACATGAGCCTCAGCAAGATCACAAACATGAACAAAATCACGCACTGCCGTGCCGTCTGGCGTTTTGTAGTCGTTACCAAATATTTTTAGTTTTGGAAGTTTGCCCACTGCCACGCGAGTAATAAACGGCATTAGGTTGTTTGGTCTACCGTTTGGATCCTCGCCAATTAGCCCACTTTCGTGTGCGCCAACCGGATTAAAGTAGCGCAAAATTATAATTTTTGCATCTTTATGCGCCTTTGAGTAGTCGTCTAAGATTTTTTCAATCATAACTTTGGTTTCACCATAAGGGTTGCAGGCGCCAAGTTTGGTTTTTTCGCTATAAGGCAATTTTTCGCCCGCTTGATATACCGTTGCAGAAGACGAGAACACCAATTTGTCAACATTATACTTTGCCATACAGAGCAAAACATTGGTCATTGTTCCTATGTTTTCGCTATAATATTTTTCTGGAATAGAAATAGATTCATTAACCGATTTTAGCCCAGCAAAATGAATAACCGCATCAAACTTTTCTTTTTTAAAAACTTTATCAAGTTTGGCATAGTCCATCAAATCAAGTTTGTAAAACTTTAGTTTTTTTCCGGTAATTTTTTCGATGGCAGTTTTTGTTTGAATTTTTGAATTGGCAAGGTTGTCCACAACAACCGCGTTATGCCCCGCTTTTATTAGTTCCACTGCCGTATGCGAACCAATATAGCCAAGACCGCCAGTAAGTAATATTTTCATAATTTTTATCTCCTAAACTTATTATATTACACCGCAAAGCGCATAGTCAAATTAAAGCGAACAAAAAACAAAAAGAAAGTATAAATCTTTATGCTTCCTTTTTGTTAAAGGCATGTTCTATTGCTTTTGCTTCGGCAATTTTTTCGTCGTAATATTCTTTGGTAATTTTACCCGTACGCAACAAATAGTCACCGTGATATTCATTTTGATGCACCGATTCTACCGCGCCATCAATATTACTCTTTTTAAACACACACATAACCGTTTTGTACAAAATTTTTATATCAAGTAGCAAACTGCAATGCTTTACATAATAATTATCCAGTTCACACACCTTGTCAAAGGTAATGGAGTTTCTGCCGTTAACCTGAGCCCAGCCCGTAATACCTGGAGTTATATCGTGCCTCTTAAATTGTTCAGGCGTTAAAAATACGCATTCTGCTACCGCGCGAGGACGTGGCCCAATTATGCTCATTTTGCCAAATAGCACAATAAATAGTTGTGGGAGTTCATCCACCGAAGTCTTGCGAATAAACCTTCCAAATTTGTTAAGCCTCATATAGTCGGGCAAAAGGTCACCATTTTCGTCGCGTTCATTGGTCATACTTCTAAACTTTTTAAACATAAATATCTTGCCGTTTTTGCCCACTCTGCAATGACCAAACAAAATTGGCTTGCCGTTTTTTACGCGCACCATAATGGCAACCACAATCAATAATGGCGATAGTAAAATAATTGCAATAAGCGACAAAGCAACATCCAAAAATCTTTTTAAGTAATTTTTGTAAAACCAATGAATGTTAAATTCATAAACCACTGGCGAGTAAGGCACAAAATCCACCACTCGCTCGCGTGCATTTGCTTGTTTTTGTTTGTTTGGGAACCACCCCTTTGCAAATTTTGTATAGCCTGTATGAGTTTGCAATTCGGCACTTAAAAGTAACAAAATAATAAACATTTGCTTGTACGAACTAATAAAGGCCGTGTCTATCAAGCCGTAACCGATAAACGCCAAATAGCTAACAATTACAAATAATTTGTATGGGTTAAACCCAGTTGCCAAAACTTGCACCTTGCGAGCAAAATAAACAGCATAAAAAGCCATACCAACTATACCAAAGCTAGTCAAGATTTGAAGCGCAGAGTTATGCACGCGCACAATGTGATCCGGTTGAAAAACAGTATCCGAAAACACACCAATACCAAAAATCGGGTTATCTTTAAATGCCGAAACATACCATTCGTATTGTTCTTTTCGGCCGTTGCTGTCTAGCCCCAAATACTTAAATTGTGAAAAAATGGTATCACCAAATTTTATAGCAGCAAGAGTGCCTAGCCCCGCAAAAACTACAAGACAGCAAAATAGTTGCAAAGATGGCATTTTTATTACCGAAACAAGCAAACATAGTGCATATATTGCACTGCCAACCACCATCATACTACGGCAATTTGTTACAAAAATTAAGGCAAAAAACAAAAATGCAATTGATTGAAAAGCCCACACCCATTTTGGCTTTTTGTAACTAAAATAAAAGCAAAGCGGAATTATCATTGCAAAAACGCAAGCCACTGAGTTGGTTATTGCCCACCCAAGATCTAGTTGTTTGCTAACAATAAAATCAGTCACATCACCTGCACCGGCGATGGTAAATATGGTTTGAAAAGCCATAACTAGCCCTAGTGCTATAAGGGAATATGCAACGGTTTCGACTAAATTAGATTTGCAAAATCTAAACAGTAATACATAAATTGCAACAAAGCCAAAACCCACCAAACTTGCTAGCAAAAAGCCCTTAAATGAGTGTTCGGCATAACCAATACCACCAAGCATAATTGCTGCCAAAAACAACATCATTGCACCAAGCACCTTGCTTTCGGTAAGTTTGCGGTACGCCTTTTTGCGATTTTTTATCACAAAGTACACCAGCGACGCAACAATAATGATGGCAATAATTGTGCCCAGCACAATTTTGTGCGTGTACAACCTATGCTTCATTTCCTTATATACAAGTGCCGGAAAAACAATTAAAAAAGGCACAACGGCATCTAGCCTGTCACTGGTAAGCAAAATATATGGCACCACCAAAACGGTAAATATCCCTGCAATATATTCACACTCAGTAACCCAACTTAGCGCCACAATTACTGCCACCAAACCAATAAAATAGTTGCTATATATAATTTCATCCAAATATTTTTTAACTTTTGCCATTGTTTGCCTCTTGTATGTATAACTGTCATTAAGTATAGCAAACGGCGCCCAAATAAGCAAGACAATTTTGTTTTTTGGGCATAAATTTTGCAGAAAAGTAATATTGTTTGGTATGAGCGAACTATTTATTATCATTATACTAGGTGTGTTGCAAGGGCTTACCGAATTTTTGCCGATTTCTAGCAGCGGTCACTTATTTTTGCTAGAAAACATCTTTGGCATTTCGGGCAGTGATCAACTTTTTTTAACGGTAATTTTGCACTTTGGCACCCTCATTGCGGTCGTTATTTATTATTATAAAGATATACTAGCCCTAATAAAAACCGACCACAAAAGGCTGTGGTGGCTGATTTTGGCCACACTTCCCGCCACCATTGTAATGCTCTTTGTAAAAAAATTGCTTGCAAATGGCTTTGATAATCGCTTTTTGCCTTTTGGCTTTTTGCTTACTGCAATTTTGCTAATTTTTGCAAGCAAAAAACAAGCGACAAGCAAAGAGTTTACCGCCAAAACCGCCTTAATTATGGGCGTAGGTCAGGCAGTGGCTGTCTTCCCCGCTATCTCGCGTAGCGGGACCACCATTTGTGTTGGTCTGTTTGTCGGCGCCGACAAAAAGCAAGTTGCTAATTTTTCCTTTTTAATGAGCATACCAGTTATACTTGGCTCCACCATTGTAGAACTTATGGATATAAGCACTTTTAGCATAAGTTTGCTTAATCTTTCGGTGGGCGTGGTTTGCTCCCTTCTATCGGGCTTAATTGCTATCCATTTTATGCTAAAATTGGTGCAAAAAGCCAAGTTGTGGGTCTTTTCGGTTTATCTCTTTGCCCTTTTTGCTTTAACGCTTACAAACGCCTTTTTTGTGCCTTTGTGGTAACATACAAAAAGACCTAGAAACATGTTCTAGGTCTTTTTTGCGCTACGCTTTGCGCGCCGGCGCCAACGTTATTACAACTTTTTTGCCTGACTCTTTGCTTTTGTACATTAGCAAAGTGTTGTCTTTTACATCAAAGTTTGAAACTTCGGTAGCGATCGTTTCTTTTGGTTCGGCTTCGTCAAAGGTTTTGCCTTCGGCTAGTGCTTTTACAAAAGCGTTCGCGTCAATTTTTTGTAGCGTTTTGTTTTTTGAGAGTTGCACGAAGCAGTTGTCATCTAGCAAATAAACGTCTTGTGGCACTGTAACATACAAGTTCTGTTCAAGGTCATATAACCTATTGCCGCCTTCTAGGAACAATTTGTTACCAATCAGGCTTACAAAACCGTACTTTTTAAAGCTATCTTCAAAAACTACTTTACGTTTTTTATCCAGTTTTATACCAACCAGTTTGCCCTTGTTATTTAAAACATTTAGCGATTTTACTTTACCTTTTGCTAGGTCGTAGTTGCCGTCCATTGCCAAGAAGTATAGTCGTCTGTCGTCGCCCAAAGCGAGCAGTGCATTACGGTTCCAGAAACTAATTCGTTTGCCACTCTTGGTGGTTACTATTTGTTCTTCGGTTGGGCCACCTACAATACCTATGTAAATGTTTCCGAACGCATCTTGTTTGGCCGATATTAAATCGTAGGATGGGTCAATTTCTATTTTTTCAAAATCAACACCGTCTTCGCCAATAGACGCAACATAAACACCAGTATTTGTGTGTACCAAACCTGAACCGACGCTATGGACAATGCCTAGTTCGTTAACTGAATATTCACGATTGGTCTTGTTGTCTATTAAGTAAATTTTGTTCTTTTTAGATGGAGATGGAAGTAAGCCCTTGTTCGTTATTTCCGCGTCTGATACAAATGTCATATCAATCCATTCATAACGATCTTTAAGTTTCTTTATCTCATCTGCGGTTAGTTTAACTTCGCCTTTTTTGAGTTCTTGATGTTCGGCAGGTGGACTTTCGGTTGCCAGTGCGAGCGCTGCTTTTATGTCGTTCAGTTTTTTAATCTGTTCGGCCGTTTCGCGTTCGTTCTTGACTCGTTCACCTTGGTTCAGCGTTACAATCATTTTTTTGCCGTAGTCTTCGTCGCCCCCACCTTTATCTCTAACTGGTGGGCCATCGCGATTACTTGCCCCGTGCTTGTAAGCGCCTAATTGGCTGTCACTAGACTGTCCTTTGCCGTTTCGCCATGCAATCTCATCTGCAGGCACCTCGTCTGGCGGTCCATTGGTAGTAGCGTTCAAGTTCGCCTCTCTTGCCGTTTGTTTGGTTACGGCAAAATTATCATAAGGCGCTTCACGCCGTTTAATCGTACTCTGATCAATGTTTTCCGACTTCATAAGCTTACGCTTTTCTCTAAGCATTCGCTTATATTCTTTTCGGTTTATGTAGGTACCATTTTTTATCTGCTCTTGCTTCATCTTGTTCATTATGTCAATGATTTCGATGAGTTCTAGCGTAGATAAAATCAGGTGTAATCCACTTGGGACTTCAACCATCCAAACAATACCCATGTTGGTGGAAGAAAAGGCCAAAAAGCTTCGCACAGCTTTGCCGGTGTTTACGTATTTACCAACCACGTAATCTTCATTTATCCAGTAACTGTCATAGTCTGGGACGCCGGTTGCCTTGTTAACGTTGGTTGTACCCCACGTTCTAAACCATCTCGAACCGTTGTAATCTACAATTTGTACAACTTGGTGGAAGATGATTGGCGAATTTACTTTTATTGCCCTTGCATACGCCTCACTTGGCGTAAATGCAAATTTTGAAAATAGTTTTGTAAGTTCAAGTTTCCAACTGTCCACGCGGGAGTAAGAAGGTGCGATAGACGAATTGTAGTAGGCTTCGGCTATGCGTTTTTCTTCGGCGGTAGCCTCAGAAAGTGCCGTGCCCGTAATTTCTTTTTCGCTAATTATGCTTTCTGCCAGCATATTTTGTTTGTACTGCTGTTCTAGCACTGCTGACGAAACATCTGTGTCCACAAACTTATAATAGGCAATTACATCACCAATTGCAATGTCGGAGGTATCTACCCTTTTTACCACAACGGTGTCGTCAACCTCAAAGCCACTTTTTTCCATACTTTCGGAAAGTACGGTAACCAGCGAATAACCAAAAATGTTAGGAACGTTGTTTTGTTTTTTTGCATTGATCATAATCAAAGAACACACTACCGACAACACCAAAATCGGAATGATTATGATGTTGGTAGCAGTGTCTAAAAAACGTAGCCAAGCGCTAGATGTTTGATCTTTGACCTTAACCTTGCTCATTTGTTCCTTTTATTTTTCCTTGTGTAATTTGCTTTTGCAAATTCTTTTCAAAACTTTTACTCTTACGCGTATATACGTGTGTGCGCGCTCGCGCGCGAAAAAATTTAAAGCAAAAGTTTTCAAAACAAGTTGCTTACTTAATTTGTGGATATATAACCACTTTTATGCACCCCAAAAGAGTGCACTTTCCCCCGTGTTTTAAAAAGCCCAAAAAATTTATTCCTGCCCACTAGCAGGCCGAACTGCTAGCGGGACTTATAAGAATAAAATTTAAAAATTTACTAACAATTAAGCGTTAGGAATGTTGCTTGTACCAGCGTTGCCAGAAGCGTTGTTGAATACAATGTTGAACGACCAATCGGTGTCAACTTTGACAGCTTTGCCATTGGTGTTTTTGTAAGTTAATGTGCAACGGATATAAACTTCGGTTTGAGTACCTGCAGTGTAGTCTTCTTTTGCGAAGTCTGCGGTGTATGCAGTACCAGAAGTGATTGCAAAGTAATTGGTACCATCAGTAGATACTTCATAAACTGCTGCAAAACCGTCACCAGCTACAGTATTGGTGAAACCTTTTGGTGCAGGAACAGTGTTTTGAGTTAATGTGAAAACAATGTCGTTTGCATAAGAGTTGCCAGTAGATGGGGTTAGTTTGAAGATATATTGAATTTTAGCTTCAGTAGTATCCTCAGTGATTGTAGCGGCACCAGCGGTAGCGTCTACAAGTTTTGCATTAGTTGTCCAAGTGTTGAAGGTTCCGAGAGCTTCGGTTGCTTCATTATAAGCACCTGCGATAACTTTTTTATTAAATAATTCGGTGCTTGGATAAGCGGCAGTAATATCGCTATCAGCCTCACCTACTTTTTTGGTTGCAGTAGCTTCAGCAGCTACAACATATTCACCAGTTTCAAATGCGAAGTTAACGGTGTTGGTAACATTTACTGTAAATTGAGTAGTTGCTGCCCAAACGCCAACTGCCATAACTGCAAGAGCTGCACACATAGATACAATCGTTGCAATTAGTTTTGTTCTGATTTTCATAAATTTCTCCTTTTGTTTTTTGTTTTATATACTCCTAAGAGGTTTCGGCACCCCTTGAAGCCAAAGCAAGTTGTCCCCACCTGCCCCTTTATGGTCTATTTGGTTTGCATGTTTCCATAAAAACCAAGTTCAAAATTCCAAACAACATTGTGTATTACTGCCGTTTCTTCCGCCAAATATTCTTTAACGGACAAACACGCACGCACCCAAACATAAGGGTGTTCGCGGCTTGCGATAATGGTGCCAGTTATTGGGCTTGCGCTTTCCCAGTCTGGTTCGGTTTCCGAATAAGCATATTTATAGGTTGCGGACAAATAAGTTGGGTCACTGATGCTAACGTTTTCCAAATTTATCCAAGTGTCGCTTTCCGAAATTTGATCGCGTTCAAAATAAAACACATATTCTATTGTTGAACTATAATTTGCAAAGTCGGTGTCTTCCAAAACTTTGTCCACCGTTTGCTGATACACGCCGTTTTCTTTGTCATAAAAAAGTTCGTTGCGGTAATCACTTCTACCAGCGCCATAGCGTGAACAATAAAGAGTTCCGTCAACTTGCACCATGGTAAGTTTGGCTGTGTTGGTTACTCCGTCTTCAAACGAAAGTAAAACAGCGTAAATGCCTAGCGCCATAACGCAAATGGCGCAAACAATAGAAACAATTGTTACTACTAGTTTGACTTTGTTTGGCATTTTTCTCCCCTTGGGCTTTTGCTTTACTCCTATCGTGTGATTAAATTATACTTTATTATTTGCGCTTTGGCAAACGAATATGTGCGTTTTTGGAAAATTTTGGAAAAAATTGTCGAAAAATTTTTTCTGCAAAAAAAGCCCAAAAAGCCTTGAAAAAATCAAGACTTTTTAAAGTTTTTGTATTTTTTGTCGAAGTAAATTTGTTTGTTTATTTAAACGTACTTAGGTAAACCACATCAACTTCTTTAGTTATGAAATCAATACTATCTTTTATTGCTCTGGCGGTTTCGCCTCTGCCCATAGAGCCAATATGACCAATTGCAATTGCCTTGCCATTTTGTTTGGCAATTTTAACTGCTTCACGAATTTCTTTTAGTGCAGTGTTATAATTTGCGCAACCTATTTCCAAAAACACATCACGACTAGTAAATGGTGCGTTCAAACTTTTTGCTACTTCCTCGCACACGGAGTTTTCGATGGTACGACTATCCAAAAAAACTAAATTGCGTTCTTTGGTTACCGACAGCACTTCGTTCATAAGTTTTTTGTTTTGACTAACCGCCGTGCCCATGTGAATATTAACGCCGTTTACATACGGAATGCTATCTATTGCGCCTTCTAGTGTTTTACGTGCCTTTTCGGGAGTATCACTATTGCGTATCATTACCGGCCCATACCACGACTCCGGCAAATTGCCGTAAGCCTCCATAGGCATATGCAAAATTACCTCGTGCCCATGTTCGTGCGCTTCCATGGCATCTGCCTCACTATATGGCAGCCCCGGCATTACGGCAATAGTAAGTGGCAAGTTTATTTTTAACATATCGCTTACCCCTTTGCGGTCATAACCAAAGTCGTCTATAACTATGGCAAGTTTGGGCTTTGTTTGCTCTTCGGCGTAGGCGCTTTGATAATTATTTTTAATAAATCCACAGTTAACTGTGGAAAACACCGCAACTAAGGCAAATGTGCCATAAAAAATTGCTTTTAACATTCTTTTTGTTTCCATACGCCTATTTTGTACATAATTATTTATTTTATACTAACAATATTTATATATATCAATAGTTTATTTGACTTTAACGCGTAAAAATTGATATAATACCAAGCATATAAAGGTGGTACAAAAGTGAAAAAGAAAAACCAATGTTTAATTAAATTTATAGGCCTTGTCAGCCTTTGCTTGGCGCTTTGCATAACGCCAATTTTATCATTACTAAAAGCACCTACCCAAGGTGCAAACGCAACAACTGGTATAGATGCCGGCGAATACGCAACCGGTTATATTGCCCCAACCAAAACCGAAATAGAAAATTCGGGCATTGACCTGATACTGCCAAGCACTCTAACGAGCAACGAGAGCTTGCCAAGTAATTACGACTTGCGTGACCAAATTCCTATTCGTATTGGCAACCAAAACCCATTTGGCACTTGCTACACTTATTCGGCAAACACCGTGCTTGAAACCTTTCTTGAAAAGCACAATTTGGGCTACTACGATTTTTCGGAAGCCGGACTTGCCACTGCAACCGCCTACTACATGAACCGATGCGTCAAATCTAGCACTTTTAGCATGGGTGGCAACTTTATCTATTCTTTTGGCGCACTAAATAATGGCTACGCGCCAATTTTGGATACTGACTTTCCAACAAACGACTACATCACATACGACACCTTAAACGGAACCGCCGCTGCAAGTTCAAAAGCTTATGAAGATTTTGCAAACCTTGTAAGCAAAGGCGCCCTCTGCCCGGTGCTTAATGTTAGCAAAGCCGTTTATCTAACGGTAAGCGGAAACGACGACCAAACCATAACAAATATCAAAAACCAACTTATCGCAAATAGTGCCGTTGCGGTTGCCATAAAGTCTTCTGGATACTACACCACTGCAAGTGGCGATGTTACCCTTTACTACACCGGCACCGAAACTACTGACCACGCGGTAACTATTGTTGGCTTTGACGACAACTACTCCAAAAACAACTTTAATAGCAACGGAAGCACTCCAAACAAAGACGGCGCATTTATTGTTGCCAATTCTTGGGGAACTTCGTGGGGCAACAATGGCTACTTTTACGTTTCGTACGAAGATGCATGCATCTTAACCGACTGCTATGGTATAACCGAAGTCAACCTATACCAAAAGCAAAGTGAAAGCAACTACGATCGTTTGTCCAATCCTGCTTTTGCAAATTATCTTTTCTGCACGGACTCCGATAATATTGCAGTGTATATCAAGCGTTCTAGCCAAAATGCCCAAACCATAAAATCTATCAGCGCTCCTTTTTACACTGCTAGAAAAGTAAATGTTTATCTTTCAAATGTTGACGGTGTGGGCACCCCATCTACCCAAATTGAACAAGCAACTTTGGTTGCGGAAAATGCCACAGTTGTTGCCCAACCGCAACTTTATAAAGACATCTTGCCAAAAACCGCCGGCTTTAACCAAATACCGTTAGATACCGAGTTCGTTGCAAACAGCAAATATATCTTGGTGCGCATAAGCGGAATTTCCAAACTTTACTTGCCTTATATCTTTGCAAACACCACCTTGTCTGCCGATCAATGCACTTATTTGTATAACGCTGGTAAGGCCTCAAAACTAAATGTAACCACCGACGCCGGCGATAATACCGACCTCAACACCATTTACCCTATTAGAATAAATTACGAAAACGATACCGACGTGGTCAGCGTGGACTACAAAGAAAATTCCAACCTATATGTAGATGGCACATTTTCTGGCACCTTTAACTTAAAAAGTTCGTCCGGCACTTTTGCCCAACCAACCATTTCAATTTTTAGCGCATACTCTGCAAATAATACGGAAGCAAATGGTCGAAAAGACTACACCAACCACTTTGATATCACCACCAGCCTAGTTGACGGCGTGCTTAGTTTTTCCGCTAGTGTTAAAGAATCTTTAAAATCAGACTTTTTAACTTACGTAGATGTTGTTGGCACCAACCTACTAGCAACCTTTACCTTTGAAGACTACAAATTTACCCTTGCCTTTACCCGCCCAACCAATCAAACCATAATTTTGTATCATAACCTTCCTACGGGCGCAACTGGCACGGAGAACCTAAAAACCTATCTTAATTCCACCGATACCGATGCAATGGTACTGGCGCCATTATCGCGCAGTGGTTACACTTTTGCCGGTTGGTATACCAGCAAAACGCTAGAAAGTAGCACAAAAATTACCAACATTTCGTATTCTAGCGGAAAGGTATACAACTTGTATCCAAAATTTGAAGCAAATTTAAATTTTAGCATATCAAGTGAAAAAACTACCGCTATAGAAAATGTGGGCAACCCAGTTGTATTAAAGGCCACATACACCACCCCACTATCGATATCAAATGTAAGTTACGAATGGTACAAAAACAATGTTAGAGTTTCGGGCGAAAGCAGTTCGGTTTTAACCTTGCGCAAGAACACCGATTCGGGCATTTATACCGCGCGCATCATTTTTGATGTAAACGGCGAAACCTTTACCAAAGACAGCAACGCACTAACCGTTACTATCACAAGTGAAAAATTGTCGCCAGACTTAACCGTGTCGGCAAACCAATCAAAAGTTTGGAACGGCCTAGCACAAACTCCTACCGCATCAATAAACAATAGCGAACAGACTATACAATTTAACTTAACACCAACCAATGTCGGCACCTACTCGGTTTTTGTCTGGGTCGACGAAAGCGAACACTATGCAAGTTCTAGTATGTTTGTTAATTTTCAAATAACCAAAGCCACCCCAACCTTTACTTACGATGCCGTGCAAAGCGCTAGCTACAACGGTTTGGCACAAACACCTACCGTTAATTTAAACAATACAGAACAAACTCTAAATTATAGTTCATCAGCCACAAATTGCGGCACCTACAACATCATTGTTTCGGTGGCAGAAACCGCACATTACCGCGCGGGCAGTGTTACTATTGAGTTTACCATCACGCCAATTGCACCAGTGCTTAGCGTGGCAGACAACCAATCATTTGTATTTAATGGCACCGAACAAGTTCCACTTGCTAGCCTAAACAACAGCGAACAAACCATTACTTATTCGGCAAAATATACAAACGCAGGTACTTATACTATCACGGTTACCGCACAAAAATCACAAAACTACACCGAAGCGCACAAACAAGTTACCTACACCATAGCCAAAGCGGACTCAACCATTTCGGCAGAGTCCTTGACGCAAAATGTAGTTTACACTGGGGCGCCAGTTTACGCCACCGTAACTTGCACTACCGGTCAAACCTTGCATTACTCGCTTACACCAACCGAAGCCGGCACTTACACCATTGAGGTTTATGCCGAAGCCAACCAAAACTACAATCAATCTAACACATTAAGTATCACTCTTATTGTGCTAAACACCAAAGTTGTTGGCAAGTCTACCGCCGATGGCAAAGATGAAATTTCAGTAACTTTCCCAAACGGTATATCTCCAACCTTGCATTTGGACGCCACCAAAATTACTGACAAAGAAACCTTTGACAAATACGAAAAACGCGTTACAAAAAAAATAAGCAGCGCAAAAATAGCAATTTTGTACAACTTGGAATACACCGACAATGGCGAAGCTTACACCCCTGCCTCAGGCGTTAAAGTGCGTATGCTTATTCCTGAAAACATGAAAAACAAAAATATTCGTGTGGTAACCTTTAACGAAAACGGCACAGTAAGACTAATAGCCAACGCCACCCGCGACGGCGACTATCTAGAATTTACCACCAACAATCAAGTGGTTGGAATAATTTATGACAGCGCACCAGTTACCATAATTTTGGTACTAAGCGGAATTGGCCTTGCACTAGTTATTGCAGTAATTGTAAAAATTTACAAACTAAAACATACCTCACTAAAAAAGAAACACAACTAAAAGCAAAAAGTTCTACCAAATGGTAGAACTTTTTATATTTTACTTTACTTTAAAACGGTTTTTAGCGCCTTGCCGGTGTAACTTTTTGCACACTTTGTCACCTCTTCTGGGGTGCCAGCAGCCACAACCAAACCACCGCCTAAGCCACCTTCGGGTCCAAGATCAATTACATAATCGGCAGTTTTTATAACATCCAAATTATGCTCAATCAAAATAATACTATTACCCTCATTTGCAAGACGTTGTAAAATGCCAATCAATTTTTCAACATCATAGGTATGCAGCCCGGTTGTCGGTTCATCCAAAATATACACCGTTTTGCCAGTTGCGCGCTTGCTTAGTTCGGTAGCAAGTTTAACGCGTTGCGCCTCGCCACCGCTAAGCGTAGTTGCTGGCTGACCAAGTTTTATGTAACCAAGCCCCACATCATACAGCGATTGTATTTTAGATTTTATGGCAGGAATGCTATCAAAAAATTCCAATGCTTTTTCTACTGTTAATTCCAGTACATCGTTTATGTTTAAACCTTTGTACCTAACTTCTAGAGTTTCTTTATTGTAGCGCTTGCCACCACATTCGTCACAAGGCACATAAACATCAGGCAAAAAGTGCATTTCAATTTTTAATTGTCCGTCACCGCCACAAGTTTCGCAGCGTCCACCTTTTATATTAAAACTAAATCGTCCACTGGTGTAGCCACGCGCTTTGGCTTCGGGCGTGCTAGCAAAAAGTTCCCTAATTTTTGTAAACAAACCTGTATAAGTTGCCGGATTGCTTCGTGGTGTTTTGCCAATTGGACTTTGGTCTATTACCACCGCTTTGTCCAATTGTTCCACGCCCAAAATGTCTTCATAATTGCCTTCGCGTAGGTTTGCGCCATTTAACCTATTTACTAGTGCCGGATGCAAAATTTCGTTAATCAAACTACTTTTTCCACTACCAGACACGCCAGTAACGGCGGTAATACAATTTAACGGAATGGCCACATCAATATTTTTTAGGTTGTTTTGTTTGGCGCCCAAAATGTTTAGCCAATGTTCGCCCGTTTGGCGTCTTTTTGATGGCACTCTAATTTCTCGCCTGCCCGAAAGATAGGCGCCCGTTATAGAATTTGGGTTTTCGGCAATTTGTTTTGGGGTTCCAACGGCAACCACCTCACCACCATGCACGCCGGCCTTTGGCCCAATATCCACAATATAATCGGCACTGCGAATGGTTTCTTCATCGTGTTCCACCACAATAAGACTATTTCCCAAATCTCGCAAGTGCTTTAATGATGCAAGCAATTTGGCGGTGTCACGCGGGTGCAAGCCAATGCTTGGTTCATCCAAAATATACAAAACGCCCACCAGCCCACTACCAATTTGCGTGGCAAGCCTAATACGCTGCGCTTCACCACCACTAAGGGTTCCACTGCTACGCGCTAGGTTTAAATAATCTAGGCCTACATCAACCAAAAAGGTCAAACGCGCCTTTATTTCCTTCAAAAGTTGCGCAGATATTTTTTTGTCTTTGGCAGAAAGTTTTAAATTGTCCACCCAATCAATGAGTTTACGCACTGGCATTTCGGTTAAGTCATAAATGTTCTTGCCTTCAATTTTTACCGCAAGTGCACTTTTTGAAAGACGCTTACCACCACAATCGGGGCAAGTTTCGGTTACCATAAGTTTTTCAATTTCGGCTTTGGCAAAGTCACTGGTGCTTTCTTTGTATCGACGCATCAAATTTGGGATAATTCCCTCAAATCTGCCGCTATATTCGCCCGAAAAATGTGCCGTAGCATACTTCATATCAAATTTTTCGTCACTGCCATAAAGTAGCACTTTTAGAGCCTCTAGTGGTATTTCGTTTATTGGGTCTTTTACCGAAAAACCATATTTTTTTGCCACGGCCTTATAGTTCATCATAGCCATTGGGCTGTCACCCCAGCCGTAAGCCACTACCGCACCCTCAGCCAAACTTAAGTTTTTGTTTGGAATAAGCAAATTTTCATCAATTTTGCTGGTTGTGCCAAGCCCTGTACAAGTTGGGCAAGCGCCATAAGGACTATTAAACGAAAATAGTCGTGGTGCAATTTCGTCAAACGAAAACCCACAATTTGGGCACGAATGCCTAGACGAAAACAATGTTGGTTTGTCGTCTACTACAATTTCCACCAAACCATCGGCAAGTTTTAACGCCGTTTCTACGCTTTCGGTTAAGCGCGCCGAAATGTTATCGCGCATAATAAGTCTATCTACCACCACCGAAATGGTGTGTTTTTTGTTTTTGTCGAGTTTTATTTCTTCATCTAGCCCATAAACCATCCCATCCACAATAACGCGCGCAAAGCCCGCCTTTTTGTAACTTTCAAGCAATTTAGTATACTCACCTTTTCTATCTCGAACAACGGGCGCTACAACCAAAAATTTGGTGCCTTCTTTAAGTTCCGCCACCCTTTCTACGATTTGACTAGCCGACAAACTTTTTATTTCATTCTTGCAATTTATGCAATAAGGCACACCAATGCTTGAAAACAGCAAACGCAAATAGTCATAAATTTCCGTAACAGTACCCACAGTAGAACGCGGATTTTTGCTGGTGGTTTTTTGATCTATAGCGATGGCTGGCGAAAGCCCATCAATTTGGTCAACATCTGGTTTTTGCATTTGCCCCAAAAACATACGCGCATAACTAGACAACGACTCCATATAACGTCGTTGTCCTTCGGCAAAAATAGTATCAAAAGCCAGCGAAGATTTACCGCTGCCAGAAAGGCCGGTAAACACAACCAGTTTGTCACGCGGGATATCCACACTTATGTTTTTTAAGTTGTTTTCCTTTGCGCCACGAACTTTAATAATTTCTTCCATTATCTTTTCCCAATTTCCTTTTCCAATTCTGCAATTTTATCTCTAAGCACAATTGCCTCTTCAAAGTCTAACCTTGCCACGGCTTGTTTTAGTTCTTTGTTTAGTTTTACAATAATTGTTGGCAATTTTTTCTTATCTAAATCTTTTTTATCGTCAATTTTTTTAGAAATAAGCAAACTATCCGAAATGCCTTTAACAATAGTTTTAGGAACAATGCCATGCTCTTTGTTGTAAGCCTCTTGAATGGCACGCCTACGCGCTGTTTCGTCTATCGCACGCTTCATACTATCGGTAATTACGTCACCATACATAATAACTCGACCCTCGGCATTTCGCGCCGTACGGCCAATGGTTTGAATAAGCGCGCTCTCGCTTCGCAAAAAGCCTTCTTTGTCGGCATCCAAAATGGCCACCAACTTAACTTCGGGCATATCCAGCCCCTCACGCAAAAGGTTTATGCCAACAATAACATCAATTTCGCCGCGGCGCAGACCGTTAATAATTTTTAGCCTTTCAAACGTGGTTATTTCGCTATGCAGGTACTTTACCTTTATACCTTTTTCGTTTAAAAACGCGGTCAATTTTTCCGCCATCTTTTTTGTTAGAGTGGTAACAAGCACTCTACCATTTGTGGCGGTAATTTTGCCGATTTCGGCTATTAGGTCATCAATTTGTCCCTTGGTTGGACGCACTTCAATAAGCGGATCAAGCAACCCAGTAGGTCTAATAATTTGTTCCACAATTTGCGACTGCTCTTTTAATTCATAAGGTCCCGGCGTTGCAGAAATACAAATAAGTTGCGAAATACGACTTTCAAATTCGTCAAACTTTAGTGGACGGTTGTCATACGCGGACGGCAACCTAAAACCATAATTTACCAAATTATCTTTACGCGCACGGTCACCATTATACATTGCCCTAATTTGCGGAATGGTAATGTGGCTTTCATCAATCAAAAGCAAGTAGTCCTCAGGAAAATAATCAAACAAAGTGTATGGTGCTTCCCCTGGTTTTCTGCCATCAAAATAACGCGAATAGTTTTCTATGCCATTGGTGTAGCCCATTTCGCGTATCATTTCTATATCATAATTAACACGCTGAGATAGTCGCTGCGCTTCCACCAACTTGCCGGCGTCTTCTAGTTCTTTTACGCGCACCTTTAGGTCGCGCTCAATTTCTGCCAGTTGTTCGTTTAGCTTATCTTTGCCTATTGCATAATGGGTGGCAGGAAAAATCGCCGAATGCGTAAGCTCGCAAAGTTTGTTGCCAGTTAAGGCATCAACCTCATAGATATTTTCAATTTCATCGCCAAAAAATTCCACGCGCACCACTTTATCACTAGAACTTGCCGGAAAAATATCCACCACATCGCCGCGACTTCTAAAGGTGCCACGACTAAAATCTATTTCGTTACGCTTGTACTGAATATCCACCAATCGACGCAAAAGTTCATCGCGCTCCATTGTCTTTCCCTTGCGCAAAGATATTGCCTGCGAAGCATACTCCTTTGGTTCGCCCAGACCATAAATACACGAAACCGATGCCACAATAATTACATCGCGCCTTTCAAACAATGAACAAGTCGCCGAATGCCTTAGTTTGTCGATTTCGTCATTGATTGATAGTTCTTTTTCTATATAAGTATCCGAACTTACAATGTAAGCCTCAGGTTGATAATAATCATAATAAGATACAAAATAATTAACCGAATTGTTAGGAAAAAGTTCCCTAAACTCATTGCAAAGTTGCGCCGCCAAGGTTTTGTTATGCGCAATAACCAATGTTGGGCGCTGAACTTCGTTTATTATATTTGCCATGGTAAAAGTTTTACCACTACCAGTAACACCCAAAAGCACTTGCGTTTTTAAGCCATCATTTAGGCCTTGCACCAACTTTTTAATAGCCTCAGGCTGGTCACCGGTTGGCTTATATTTGCTTACTAGCTCAAACTTTTTTTCTTCCATACGCTTAGTATAGCCCAAAACATCAACAATTACAACAAGAAATTATTTTTACAAAGTTTTTTACTTTTAACCATATTTTTATTTTACACACAAAAAATGCCCCACTTGTGTGGAGCAATAAGTCTACAACTTAAACGTCACGGCATCTTTAATTATTTGCACATTGACCTCGCCGTCTTCTTTGTATAGTTCACCATCAAGTGACCAACGACCACTAGACATTTTTATATTCTGTGCCCGAGAAATTGATCGCATTATTATGTTTGGGTTATCCCATTTGTTGCGTTTTAAACTACGCAAAGTGCTATTAAGCGCGTGCAAACTTTTTGGACGCCTTATTAAAAGCATTTCCATTTTGCCGTCGTTCATATCCACCTGACTGCTCTTAAATTTAACCACGCCGCCCATTGATTTTGTGTTGCAAAAGCAGCCCATAATAAAGTTGCCCGAAATTTGCTCGCCTTCTACCTCAGCCGAGAGTTGCACTTCTTTGGCATCAAACAACTCCTTAACCCCCAAAAACACATAAGCCAAATAGCCCAGTCTATTTTTTAGTTTTTGTTTTGGTGTGCTAGACGTTGCCGAAAATAAGCCAAATGACGCAACGTAAACAAAATATCTATCGTTGATTTTGCAAATATCTAGGTTTGTACCTTTGCCTGCCAAAATTTGCTTTACTGCCTTTTTATAATTTTTGGATATTTTCATTGAGCGTGCAAAATCATTGGTGCAACCCATTGGGATATACCCCACAGGCACCTTTATTTCTGCCTTTAACAGCCCATTTATTAGTTCGTTAAGCGTTCCATCGCCGCCAATACAAACAACCAAATCTTGACCATTTGCGTTCTCACGCGCCAAGCGCTCGGCATCGCCCATACATTCGGTAAAGCACACGGTAGTAATGTAGCCTGCCAGCGCAAATTCTTTGGTTATAAAACCAATTACTTTTTTAGATTTACATTTGCCAGAACAAGGATTGGCAATTATTAAAACTTTCTTTCGCATAATTATTAACCTTTGTTATTATATCATACCCAAAATAAAATTTACAAATATTTGGTATAAAATTTTCAAACTCGAGCAAACTACTAAAAATACAAAAAGGAGTTAAGTATGAGCAAAATCTACAAAACCGGTGAAAAACCAGGTACTGGTTGCTACTGTTGCACAAACTGTGGTTGCCAAGTTGACTTAGGCAAACATGACAAAATGCCACCATGCCCAAATTGTTCAAACAACGAATTTACCGAAGTTTAACAATCTAGTTACAAAAGTTAAAAAAATTCCAGCCCTAGGGTTGGAATTTTTATTTTATTCTATGTTAATTTTTCCCCATTTGGTTCTTACCATAATGGTCTTTTCTTCCGCACCATTTTCCGGTACGGTGTTGTATATTTTCGTTTTTGCGGTAAGGTTTGGCGCCGAAACGATGTTACTTTTAACACTTTCCAAATTGTAGTAAGCGTTGCGCGCGTTGTCGTCTAGCGCGATGTTGCAATCACCGTTGTTTGAATTCACCGAAATCAAACCATTAACTCTTGCCACTTCCAAATTTACATCAGCATTGGTCGTTATGGTCGTTTTTCCGCAAATTCCAAAGCCGTTAACTTTGCCATGTTTTGAAGTTATTTCTAGTTGTTGTCCGCCGGTGCTTGTACTATAAAAGTTTACCACGCCGGTGCTTGTTGCAAGTTTGTAACTATCACCCAAAGCGTTATAAATGCTTATGCGTCCACCCGTTGTGGTTATTTCGGCATTACCGATAGCCTTGCCGTTTTCACTTGATAGCGTAACACTTCCGCGTTTTGAGGTTATGTTTGCCGCCGACTTTACTTCGGCAATTGTTATGTTGCCAATTCCGCCAATTATATTTACTTTGTCGGTTTGCTCAATAGCAATTTTGCCACGGTCACTTTTTATTTCTGCCATTACAATATTGCCAATAGATATGTCACCAGATTTGGTAACCACGCTAAGTGCGCTATTGGTGTATTTGCCATGCATAGTAATTTTGCCCGACATAGTGCTCAAATTGTATTCGCCACTATAAACGCCGGCACTTTCACCAACAACAATATCGCCGCGTTTGGTAGCAATGTCTGCGTTGCCACCTACCTCACTTAAAACGACTGATCTACCAATAACAACTTTGGCGTTGCCCTTTACTTTGGGTGCAATTTCGGTAGCGCCTTCTAGTTTGGCGTTTCTGCCCACAACTTCTAAATTGTTGCACTCAACAAACATCAAGGTTCCGGCCTTACTCTCAAACTTTATGTCGCTAGACTGCGCGCCCATTATACAAACTGAACCAGTTCTGCTAACCACACCAATTTTTTGTCTTACTACAACGCGTTCCGGAATTTCTACATAAGCAGAATTTATTTCTAAGTTTAAATTGTTCATCGAAACGCGGTTGTTAAATTTTATTTGACCGGTGGTTTTAATAAATACATCTTTTAATGTGATGTCATCATACCCCGAAAAAGTTACATCGGCATTTGAGCTTTCAATGGTAATATGCCCATTAAAGGTTTTTGGTATAGAAAGGTTTAAACCATTGCCCTCTTCGTTTGATCCAAACAAAAAGCGATTGTAGCCTTGCGCAAAAATGGTGGTACGCCTATTGGTGGTAGACATATCCAGCAAGGTTTTTGCCGTTGACGTATACCCCGTGTAATGTTGCAACAAATTGGCCGTCAAGGCTTCGGTTTGATCAAAAACCAAATTTACAGGCACATCTTCTACATGCACATAAATATGGTCACTGACACCCGACAATCCGTTTACGCGAGCGGTTTCGTCCACCGCACCACCGTTATACGAGATAAATTGCACCCCAAAAAAGTTTATGCCCGGTGCAATAACTAGCGCTAGCGCCATAACAGCGACAACGGCAAACAAGCTTCCAAAAATAATTAAAAGATTACGCAACAGTTTTTTCATCTTGGCGTTCCTTTCCCCAAATTATCTTAATTCTGCCCTAATACGACGCACACCTGCACTACTGCTTTGTTCTTTGGTTATAACAAACTTGCCAATTTCAGCAGTATTTTTTACATGTGGCCCGCCACAAATTTCGTAACTTAAATCACCAATTTTGTAAGTTTTAACACGGTCACCATACTTGTTATCAAAAATACCCATAGCGCCCGCTTCTTTTGCTTCTTTCAAACTTACTTCTTTCATTTCTACATCAATTTTTGCTGCAATTGCATCATTGACAAACTTTTCAACCTCAGCAATTTGTTCCTTGGTCATTGGTTTGTCGTACGAAAAGTCAAAACGGATACGTTCGGTAGTGGTGTTGCTTCCGCGTTGGTAAACAGTATCACCCAAAACTTTTCTTAGTCCAGCCAGCATCAAATGAGTGGCGGTATGCATACGAGTGGTTATTTCGTTGGTTTCTGCAAGCCCGCCCTTAAAGTGTTGCTCCGAGCCTGCACGCGCAAGTTCTTGATGTGCCTTGTAGGCTTCGTCGTAGCCTTGTTTGTCTACGGTGTAACCTAGTTCGCCCGCCATTTCTATGGTCATTTCTAGCGGAAAACCAAAAGTTTCATAAAGTCTAAATGCGGTTTTGCCAGGGATAATTTCATCAACCACAGCCGATGGATCACTTTTTGCAATAAACTCTTTTTTGCGAATTAAGCCGTTAATTACTTTTTGAAATTCCTTTAAGCCTTGTTCCAAAGTCTTTTCAAATTTTTGTTCCTCTTTGTTGATTTCGTCAACAATATATTCTTTCTTTAAAGCCAAATTTGGATAAGCCTTTTGGTACTTGTCAATAAACATCAAAGACAAAGTTGCAAGCGTACCAGCTGGCAATTTTAAACGAGTTGCAAACTGAATGGCTCTACGAAGCAATCTACGCAAAACATATCCCGCACCCACATTTGAAGGGACGATACCATGTTCGTCACCAATAAGCATGGTTGCAGTACGGATATGATCGGCAACAATACGCATTTGACGAGTGCGTTCGGCGTCCTCACCATATTTTTCACCGCTTAGTTCTTCAATTTTTTTAATTACATCTGCAAACAAGTCGGTTTTGTAAACATCGGTTAAACCGTTTAAAAACATGAGCAAGCGCTCAAAACCAAAACCGGTATCTACGTTTTTGCCATCTAGTGGTTCATAGCCCGTTTCGGTCTTTTTGTATTGCATATAAACATCGTTGCCAATTTCTACATATCTGCCACATTTGCAATTTATGTCACAGTGATCACTGCATGGCGTGTCGGTTAAAGGATAAAACCATTCATTATCCGGCCCACAAGGAGTACCCACCGTGCCTTCAAGTTCCCACCAGTTGTTTTCTTTGCCGTTAGGTTTTTTGCCAAGGTAATAAATATTTTCTTTTTTAATTCCCAAATTTAAAAGCAAATTTGCGGTTTCGTCATCACGTGGTGCACTTTCGTTACCGGCAAAAACGGTGCTGCAAATTTTGTTGCCGTCAAGCCCAAAAACTTTTGTTAAAAGTTCATACGACCAAGCTGTTTTTTCTTTTTTAAAGTAGTCACCAAGGCTCCAGTTGCCCATCATTTCAAAAAAAGTCAAGTGGCTTTCGTCACCAACTTCTTCAATATCTAGGGTACGCACACAGCCTTGCACATTGCAAAGGCGAGTGCCCATTGGATGCTTTTTGCCTAGCAAATAAGGCATTAGTGGTTGCATACCCGCAACATTAAACATAACCCCCGTGGTGCCATCACCAATTAGCGATACCGCACCGATATTTTTGTGCCCTCTTTCTTCATAAAATTTTATCCAGCTTTCTCTTAAGCCTTCACTTGTAAATTTTTTCATATTATCCTCTTATTCAAACATATCTAAATTTGGATCAAAACCTTCATCAGGCGGCGGTGCGTCACCCGCGTCAAACGGTGGAACGTAATCTTCCGCCGGCGGCAAATCTTCTTCAAATGGTGGGTCATCATCTGCAAAAACGCTATCCAGCACTTGCTTGTCAATCTTTTGAGGTTGACGGCTTATCTCTGGTGGTTCAGAGTCCATCAAACTTTGCTTTTCGCCATCACGTGGCAAATTTACAAAGCTTACTCTCGAACCCTTCCAACCAATATTTACGCTGCCAATTTTACCATTACGATGTTTTGCAAAAATAATTTCGGCAATATAGTCGCTGGCTTCACCTTCGCGCTCCACGCCTTGCATTTCTTCCGGCTTGTGAATAAACATAACGATATCGGCATCTTGTTCAATTGCACCGGTTTCTCTAAGGTCGGATAGCACCGGTTTTTTGCCTTGACGGTTTTCTACCGCACGGCTCAGCTGACTAAGCAACAATACCGGAACGTCAATTTCTTTTGCCAAAATTTTCATTCGTCTAGAAATATCCGAAACTTCCGACTGACGGTTGTCCGTTTTTTTGTCACTATACATAAGCTGCAAGTAGTCAATCATAATTAAGTCCAGCCCATGCTCACGCTTTAACTTTCGACACTTGGACAAAATATCACTTGGCGAGTTCATTGTGCTGTCATCAATAAAAATGTTGCACTCGTTTAGGGTGTTTGTTGCCTTAAACAACTTTGTCCAATCTTGTGGCGTAAGTTTTGCCGACAAGGCACGCGTCATATCCACGCCCGCAACCGAACAAAGCATTCTTTGCGCCAGTTGAGCCTTGCTCATTTCTAGGCTAAACACCGCACAATTTTTCTTTTTTAAGGCAGCGTTAACGACAAAGTTCATGGCAAGCGAAGTTTTACCAACAGCAGGACGCGCTGCAATGATAATAAGGTCACTGTTTTGCCAACCGTGAGTAATTTCATCAATGGCATAAAAACCTGATGGAATACCTCTAATTTGTCCGCCTTCTTTGTTAATTTCCTCAAACTTTTTCATAACAATGTTTAGATATTCACTTATGCCTTCAAGTTCCGAAACTTGACCGGTTTCGGCAAGTTCAAAAATAAACTTTTCCGCTTCACCCAAACTATCCGCATCACCATTGAATGATTTTCTGGTAATTTTTTCGCAAATGGCAATTAACTGACGGTTTACCGAACAACGCTTTACAATTTCGCTGTAACTTGGCCAACGCGACGCTGACGGCGTGTTGTTGGACAAATCCATAATATATTCCGCGCCCCCGCAAGACTCCAACTTACCTTGCTTTTCTAGTTCATCTGTTAAGGTAATGTAGTCCACCGGAACATTGCGCTGGAATAAATTTTTCATTGCGGCAAAAATGCGTTGATGCACTTCGCCATAAAAATCTTGGGGCTCCAACTTGCTCATAACGCCCAAACACGCGTCGTCCGAAATAAGCGCTGCCCCCAAAACGCTCTGTTCTGCCTCTGTGTTGTATGGCAGAACTTTTGCACTTGCTTTTTCTACTTCTTTTTTGTTTTCCTTAGCCACCCCAATGCTTCCCCATTTTTTATATTTGTATTAAAAATATTATACAATAGACAAAAAAACAAGTCAAGAGTAATTTGTTTTTAAGCAGTAATTGACAAACCCCTGCAAAGTGGCTATAATTGTAAAAAAGCATGAGGAAAATACTATGATAGATATCAATTTTTTAAGAGAAAACCCTGATGTTGTACGCGAAAACATCAAAAAGAAATTTCAAGACGCCAAACTACCACTGGTAGACAACGCACTAGAATTTGACAAAACCATCCGCGAATGCAAAGTTAAAGGCGACACCTTGCGCGCCAACCGCAACACTTTGTCGGGTGAAGTTGGCAAATGTATGAAAGAAAAAAATCTAGCCAAAGCAGAAGAATTAAAGGCTAAGGTTAAGCAAATTAACGAAGAATTAGTTCAAATAGACAACACCTTAGAAACCGCACAAACCGAACTAAAAAATATAATGATGGTTATCCCAAACATTATAGACAAATCGGTGCCAATTGGCAAAGACGATAGCGAAAATGTAGAAGTTCAACGTTTTGGTGAAGCAAAAGTTCCGGCCTATGAAATTCCTTACCATAGCGATATTTTGGCAAGATTTTGTGCGCTAGACAAAGAAAGCGCCGGCAGAACCAGCGGAAACGGCTTTTATTACTTAATGGGTGACGGCGCCAGACTTTCTACCGCCATGCTATCCTACGCCCGCGATTACATGATTGAAAAAGGGTTTATTTATTGCATACCACCATTTATGATACGCTCTGATGTAGTAAACGGTGTTATGAGTTTTGCAGAGATGAGTGCCATGATGTACAAAATTGAAGGTGAAGACCTATTTTTAATTGGCACTAGTGAACACTCAATGATAGGCAAATTTAAAGGTCAACTTATACCGGCAAACAATTTGCCAATAACCATGACCAGCTATTCCCCATGTTTTAGAAAAGAAGTTGGGGCACACGGCATTGAAGAACGCGGGATTTATCGCGTACACCAATTTGAAAAGCAAGAAATGATTGTTGTATGTGAACCAAAAGACAGTATGGACTGGTACGAAAAGATGTGGCGCTACACCGTGGAAATTTTCCGCAATATGGATATCCCGGTGCGTCAACTAGAATGCTGTTCTGGCGACCTAGCCGACCTAAAAGTTAAATCTTGTGATATTGAAGCGTGGAGCCCACGCCAACAAAAATATTTTGAAGTTGGTTCTTGTTCTACCCTAGGCGATGCTCAAGCCAGACGCCTTGGCATACGTATAAAAGGTGAAAACGGCAACTACTTTGCCCACACCCTAAACAACACCGTACTTGCAAACACTCGCGCCCTAATTGCTTTGCTAGAAAACAACTACAACGAAGACGGCTCGGTTAACATTCCAAAAGTGTTGCAACCATATATGGGTGGCAAAACCAAAATTTTACCAATTAAATAACAATTGTTAAAAGTTTGTTAAAAACATAAAAAAGAGTTTCAAACGAAACTCTTTTTTATTTTAAAAATTTTACGCCAAAGTTAATGCATTAAAGGGTTATTGTCAAAGCGGGACGCACGCCGAAGTCGGTACTGTCTACACCGCCGTTGGCGAACATGCCGCCGTCACCGAGTACAAAACACGCATTACTATCATAATTGCCCGCGGAACGCAGCCAATAGTACCCGCAGCAGCCAGTTGAGTTCATAAGCACATTATTAACAACCGCAAAATCAGTAGGTGTTGCTTTGCGTGTGTTTTTGTTTAAATATAAGTTGGTGCCATAATATGTATTACCTGATTCGTAGTAACTTAATAGCCATACATTGTCTTCGCTGGTGCTACCACCTGTTGTTGTGGTGTAGTCGTCTTTGGTATTGTATTTATTAGTGCCAAAGTATCTGGTCGTGTTTTTAACAATATGGCCTTTATCTTCTGCACTAAATGCGCTGGTGTAAAAGGCATTATTTAACCAATCACGGATATTGCTGGTTCCCCATACATTACAGGTCGTATTTGCTACATACTTTTCAAACATCACATTTGCCGTTAACGACTTTTCGCTTATTACCCTTAAATTGGTGGTTGAACCTGTGTAGGCAGTTTTGGTCGCGCTATATGCTTCTAGTAAAAACCACTTTATTGGTTCTACCTTAAACCAATAGCTATTTCCACGGGTTGGTGCAGTACCACTAGCAAATTTTGAGCCACTATCACGAACTACCGCACTTGCTACTTTTACATATTTAGCACCGTTGTAGGTATATTCCACATGCGCGGTTTGCGCGCTATCGTCACTTGCACCAACCGTAAAGGTTCTGCCAGTTTTGGCGCTATCACCTAGTGCATTTAATGCAGATAGGGTTGTTGTGTCTTCTACCACGGTTTGAGGATACTCACCTAGTTCTACATAATAATAGTAGTTGCCACCAATCGCTTCATCAGTTACTTTTATTCTTGATGATGTTGACTGGGTCGTTGCTATACCAAAATTAAGGGTAAAACTCCAATCAGTATTCTCTATCTTTACTGATTTGCTTAAATCCACGCGGGCTTCTGCTTTTATGTACACATGCTCGCCAGCATTTACCGTTACCACAGCACCATCAGTCATTGCTGTTCCGCTCGTAAAGTCCGGCAAGGTGCTGCTAGTCGCTTTTACATAAGAATAAGTAATTGCAACATTTGGGTCTGCCACTGCTGGCGCTGTTAGCGTTATGTTATTTGCCACACCGTCTGCTGGCAAGGTATAGTAAAAATAGTAAGTTATTGCTATGCTGGTTGTTCCGGCATTAACTTTTTCCTTAATTTTATCGTTTGAGATAAAATCTACCTTTTCTTGAATGCTGGTCAGTGCGTCATTTTGCACACCTTCGGTGGTTGTGCCGTCGTACACTTTTAGCCAATCGGTTGCGGTGGTACTTTCACTCAGTACTTTGCTGGTGGTACGGTCAGTACCCGCAACATCACCTACACGCGTTGCATAAAGCGTGCCTTCTACCGCATCAAACTTTAAATTAAGTTGGTTAGCAATCGCAACTTGAAAGTTTGTAAGTGTTGCAAACACACCCACCGCAAGTAAGCATAATGCACTTACCATAGAAACAATAGTCGCCACCAACTTTGTCGTGTTTCTATTTTTCATAAGTTTCTCCTTCTATCCTTATTGATTACTTTTTCACTATTCACTTTTCACTCTTCACTTAGCCACACCTGTTTTTGCGCAATGCAAAAATAGGTAAACAAAGCTGTTTACCTTCTGTAAAGTGAATAATTAGCGTTTATTTCGGCGTTAGTTTTAGCCCAAGATGTTTTTTCAAAACATCTTTGTTTAGTGGCTAAATAATGCCCCCCCCCCCCCCCGAAAAATGCTGGAATCGCCAGGCTTTGAGCCACTTTTATGCCCATTGATTTTGCCATAAAAACCTCCTCCTCTCCTTAGGGTTTTGGGGGTTGTTAGTTTGTTACTAACAATCTTATTATATAATACAAAATAAAATTCTCAAAACGATTTTTGCTCATTTTGAGAATTTTTTTATAACTATTTTTTCTTTTAAACTCCAAACTTGCTCACTAGCAATTTTGCTTAAATTTTTGAGATAAAGATGGTTTGACGAGTTGCCCCACGTTGCTCTTTAAATCCCAAACATTGTCTTTATTTCAGCAACTTTGGTAGCGTCGCTAACGGTTGCGAGTTTGTTATTTACAAAGGTTTGTTCTTCACTTGATAGGTTGGTTGTGCCATCGGCGTTTTTAAAGCCTAAGGCCTCACCTTTAGCTATAGTTGCTTTGTAAACATATTTTGATGAAATTAAGTTGTCAATAAAGGTATCGGCATCTGCTTGCGTCGCAAAGAACTTGTTGGTGCTCCCCGTGTCTTCCTTAACGGCATCAATCATAGATTTTACCGCGTCGGCTTCGGCTTTGCGTTCTTCTTCTGTTTCAGGCAGTTCTTCATCAACTTTTTCACCTGCCATAGCATCAACCAGTTTGCTTACTGCTTTGGCGGTATTCTCATCAGCGCCCGCCTTTTTGATGTTATCTTCACTTGCTAGGTCTTTAAGAACCTCGCCCACTGCCTCGTTGCCCAAACCATCTAGCAAATCGCATACGGTATCAGGGTTAAGTTCTCCCACCCCTTCCGCAAGGTTCTTTAAGTCTTTGGCAAGTTTTAGCGAACTTTGCAACGTTTTGAACATTGCCTCAAAGTCCATTTTTTCAAACTTTTCGTCATCACGCAAGTTAACAATCACCGCTGACCCAACTTCTATGCCGTTCATAAAATCACTTTCCATAATAGACACAATCAAATCTTGGTCAATTTCATTCAAAACTTGACTATCTCTTATGCCATTAAAGGCAACACCTAGTGATGCAAAGTCTATAACATCAATAGGTTCACCCGCTTTTCCTAGACTGTTTAAAACTTTTGCAAGTCCACTAAAAATGTTATTTAGATAAATTTTTTCTTTGTTCCAATCAATAAAGTCTGCGCTTGCCGTAATTTGCAAGTCTTCCATAGTAACGAGTTTTGGCTTTACCCACAAATTGGTCGACGGGTTTACGGCATAACTGTTAAAGTATAATTCAAAGGCTGGTCTAGCCACCAAGGCGTGAGAGTCTATATCCCCAACCATTTGGTTTACATAAGTTTTGTATTCGTTACCTTTCATACCAGCAAAAACAAATGCGTTGTAAAAATCGTCACTTAAATTTTGAAGTGCAGTTGCATCTTTGCTAGACGAATTGTATCTTGTTGCAGCTAGCGTTAAAAGTTCATAAAATTTATCTGTTTTGGCGGTCAATCGGTCAGCCGGAATAGAGTCATAATCTTGTGGAATACCAATTGATGGTGCCACCATATCTAGTCCGCATTGAATAAAGGTAGGAATGCTCTTTTTAACAGCCTTACCACCTGCCATTGCTTCGATAATGTCCGCAGTGACTTTGCCGTCGCCAAACGCACGCAAAATTGCGTCGCCATCATTGCCATCTTTAACCAAAGAAATTAGTCCGCTCTTTCTAGTTGCGTCTACCATATTTACAACAGCATACAAATCAGTTTTTAGGTCAGCCTTGCTGTCGTTTTTAAGGTTTATTAAAATTTCATCCAAGAGTTTGGTTGCACTTGGCGACAATTCTGGTTTTACTACTTGCATAAATTGGCTAGGTTCGGTTGCCGTCCACGCGTTAGACAAACCAACAATTAGTTCTTGCCCCACGCTTGAAACAATTTTTGAATCAAACAAAAAGTCTATTGCTTCTTTTAAAGTGGTTATATCTTTTTGAGTATAACTCTCAATATTCTTGCCCGACAAACTAACAAGGCGCGCATAAACATTGCAAACCGCATCGACTTCAACGCGCAAAGTTGTTTTTTCGTCTTGCACCGTCAAGGTTGTTAATCTATCAAAACTTGCATTTGAAATAGACTTATAACCAAAAACATTAAGCACTTTTACAAACCAATAGTCGGTAATGTTGCCACCGTATTTTTGCACGTTTTCAACAACTTGACCAGAGTCACCTGTGGCAGACCCGGTATCTGCGACAGTTTCGCTAACTTTTGCAATTAGTTCGCCATCGTAACTTTTTTCAGTGATGTTTGCTTCTGCTGTGGTGGTTTGATAATTGTTTATAACATCAATAGAATCAACCGCAAGTGTGCTCGCACCTACAAACGGAATGAGCAAAACAGCAAACACAACAATGCCTTGCAACGCGCCAATGCCCGCACCTGCCCACTTTGAACCAACCGATGGTTTGACGCCTTTTTTAAAGCTTACTACGCAAATTATTTTGTAAATAATTAACATAAGTAGCCTTAGCACCAAAAACCAAAGCAAAAAGGTAAACAAACTTAAAAATGCAACTGGTAATTGCACTATCATAGCTTTAAGAGTTGGACTTGCGTTAAGCGCTTCCCCAACCCCCTCGTAAGATAGCATTACATTTACCATAGAGTCGCCCAATTTTTCAATTGGAACGCCATTTATTTCGAGATTAAGTTTTGATAAATTAACGTTTAATAGTGCCGACGAAACAACTGGCGTTAAAAATACCGCAATTACTGCCGCTAGCACTACCGTTATTAGTCTTACTGATGCTTTGCCCACACCACGCTTTAAGCCGAGCACAAAACCAAATAAAATTGTTAGTACTAGTAGACCGGTTAAAATTCCACCAACCATAGTATTCTCCTTTTATCTTAAAGTCTTGGTGGCAAGCGAATCACAAATTTCGTTGTAATGATCGCCACTATGACCTTTTACTTTTATAAATTCTATATTATGTTTTTTTGTGAGTTCAATAAGTTCTTCCCAAAGTTCACGGTTTGCGACTGGTTTTTTTTGTGAGTTTACCCAACCGCTTTTTAGCCAACCATCTATCCAATGTTGATTAAAGGCGTTTAAAACATACGCGCTATCCGAATGTAACTTTATGTTGCAAGGCTCTTTTACTTGCTTTAAGGCTTCTATTACCGCCGTTAGTTCCATTTGGTTGTTGGTTGTGCTTTCGCTTGCACCTGCAATCTGCTTTTCTTTGCTTCCATAAATTAGCACTGCCCCCCAACCACCTTTTCCGGGATTGCCACTGCACGCGCCGTCTGTATATATTATTAAATCTTTCATTATTTTTGTCCTGTTGAACCAAACCCGCCCGTACGCACTGCATCTGCCACATTGTCGTCCTCGGTTAAGTAATATTTCATAAAGCAGCCTTGACCAATTCGGTCGCCCTCATTTACAACAAAATCTGCCCCGCTATTATTTTGCAAGGCAAAGCACATATTGCCATCATTCGTTGGATTGCCGTAATAATCTTTATCTATAAGCCCGATAGTATTTTTTAGCACAATGCCCTTCATACCATTACCGCTACGATTGGCCAAGAGCAAAAAGTCATCGTCTTCCATTTTTGCTTTTATGTTGGTAAAGATGCTTACACACTCTCCTGCCTTAATTGTTACCGAAATTGGCGAATAAAAATCATAGGCGCAAGCAAAATGTGTTGCACGCTTTGGCATTTGCACTGTTTGCTTGCCGTACTTCATTGCCTCCGGCTTTACTTGTTCAAATCTTCTCATATATCTCTCCAATGCTAGTTTAACATATTTTAATTAAATTTAAAAGTAAATTTATGGTGGTTAGCATATATTTATTGTAAAAATTTCGTTACCCACTCCACCACTTTGCATTATGCAACAAAATTTTTGTTAAAAACTCTTAGTAATTAAACCTAACAAAAAAGCACTCCAATTTGAGTGCCTTTGTTATTCCATTTCGTCTGCGTCGCTTGATGTGCCTATTATAGTTTTTGGTTGCCCTTTACTTGCTATGCCAGTGCCGTCGTAGTCACGAACAAAATATTCACTTGCTGGTTTGTTTTGTCCATATTTGTTAACAAGTTCATTTTTTTCACAAAACTCTGTTAACAATTTGGTTTTGCCATCCACCACTTTTACGACCAATTTTTGTGCATTGCTTTTTAGCGCGTCTATTTCACCACGGCAAGTAAACTCCTCATGTATTTGTGAGTTATTATCCTTGCTTACACGAGTTTTTTCAAAGCCTAGCGCTGCCAAAATGGTGTGATTGTCATGCACGCTTTGCGCTAAGGTGCGCACGGTGCCGGTGTTAGATATCTCTTTCCATTGCTTTCGCACCTTTTTTAGGTCTTTTTCGTAAACACTTTTAAACTTTTTGATAGTAGCCAAGTCTTTGCGGGCGCCTTTTGTTAAAAAACGTGAAACTTTTTCGCCTTCTATTTTTTGCATAGATTTGTCCAACTTTTCAATCTCGGCTTCAATCTTTTGAACTATTTCGGCAAAAATATGCTGCTTTGTTAATGCTACATCATCATCTAAAAATAGCGCTACATCTCTAAACTTTTTAAAAATTCTTGCAAGCTCTTCGCCATCATTACCCGGATAAAAACTTACACTGCAAAAAGCCGATCCTTTATCCATTAAAGTTGCTTCACGGTAGTCTACCTTTGCTTTTATTTCAATGTTTTTTTTCATATGTTCTCCATATTATTTATTCATCGTCACCAAATTCGTATGGGTTAATAAATTTTGTTGCGTTTAATCTTTCAAGTTCGTTTGGTTCTAGGTTATGAGCAAAATAGTGTTGTGGGACCTTTCGGTATCCATATTTTTTTGGAACGGTGTTGTTAAAAATATAGTTTTTGAACTGTCTTTCGCGTTTTTCAATATAATAGCTGCGCATTACGCTAATGTTGTCATCTAGCAATTTTTCGCTTTCAAAATACTCCAAACACATTTGGGTTCTGCCGTCTAGCAACTCTTTGCGGTCGACGCACAAAAAGCCCAAAAACTCCAAAAGGTCACCAATTGCAAAAACTTGCGCTTGCAAGGTGCGGCCTTCAACATAACAGCCTTCTTCTTTTGCCAGCCTTTGCATTTCTTTTTTATCCGCTTTGTAAGTTTTTATAATTCTAGAATAGTTCAAATATTGATCAACAAAGTGTCTGGTCATCTTTTTTGCTACACTTTCAGTCTTTAGCATTTGCAAAAGCTGCGAATATTTTTCAATTTTGTTATCTATTTTTTTAATTATTTCTTGGCTAACCACTCCAATTTGAGTAGCCACATCTTCACCTTCAGTTTCCACCAAGTTTACAAAATTATTTAGTCTATTTACAAGTTGTGGATTGCCTTCAAATTGCAAATCTACCCCAGATGTGTTTGCAAGGTTGGTCATCATTTCATTTGCGTTATATGTTACGGTTGCTGTTAAGCTCATTTGTCCCCCCAGTTTTGCCTACTTTTTAGTATAATTAGTATATAACCAACCTACCAAAAAGTCAAGAGCCAACAAAAAAAGCACTACCCCAAAGGTAATGCTTTTGCAAACTAAAATTAGTCGTTGCGATATGGAAGAAGAGCCATAACACGAGCGCGTTTGATTGCGTTGGTTAGTTCTCTTTGATGTTTTGCACATACGCCCGAAACACGACGTGGAATAATTTTGCCTTTTTCGGTCATAAATTTGCGAAGTTTGCTAACATCTTTGTAATCTATGGCTTCAACTTTGTCTTGACAAAAAATGCAAACTTTTTTAGATTGCTTTTTTGGACGTTTGCTGGTTTTGTCATCAAAATTTGCGTTATTTTGTGATTTCATATTTTTCTCCTTTATTTTTAAAATGGTAAGTCGTCATCACTAACTGGTTCAAATTTAGCAATTTTTGGCTTTTTGTCGTCGTCATCAAATTTTGACGCTTCAGCTGGTTCATAATCGCCATCTGCGCCTTTTGGACTAATAAATTCTACGTCGTCAGCAACCACTTCGGTTACATAACGCTTAGAACCGTCTTGCGCGTCGTACGAGCGAGTTTGAATAGCGCCTACAACACAGGCCTTTTTGCCCTTTTTAAGGTATTTGGCAACATTTTCGCCAAGACCTCTCCAAGCAACACAGTTAATAAAATCGGCTTCACGTTCCCCATCGCTGTTAGAAAAACGACGTTGTACCGCAATTGAAAAACGGCAAACACTAGTACCGTTTGGGGTTGTGGTAAGTTCTGGATCACGAGTTAAGTTTCCTACTAAAAAAACTTTGTTCATAAATTTCTCCTAAGAAATTATTTTGCGACAATCATTTGTCTTACAACGCCTTCGGTTATATTAACTTGGAAAGCGATAGCTTTTGGTGCATTTCCGTCAGCTTCAAAATTTGTTAACACATAGTAACCATCATTACGGTTGCCAATGGTGTATGCAAATTTCTTTAAACCGGTTTTTTCAGTGCCGAGAATAACGCCACCATTTTTAGTAATAATTGCTTCAACTTTTTTAACAGTTGCATCAACTTCTTCATCGGTTAAAGCAGAGTTTACTATAAATAGCATTTCGTATTTTTGCATTTTGTTTACCTCCCTATGGACTAATCGGCTTTATAAAAAAGCAAGGATCGTGATTATATTTTAGCACCATTTTGCAAATTTTGCAAGAGGTTTGCACATTTTCTTTTGTTATAAGTTGACTTTAAGTTAGTAAATGTTTAAAATAAATTTAATAAATAATATAGGACAACTTATGGCAAAACTATTTTCTAAAAAATCAAAACAACCAAAAGGCGAAGAAGCGTCTTTACAAAATATTCCAGAGCAAACTGTGGATAGCACCCCTACCACATCTTCTGTAGCGGACGGCAAAACCACTTTGCCGGCACCGGAGAAAAAGAAAGAAAAAATGCATTTTTCTCTTTTTAAAAAGAAAAAATCGGCGCAAGCAGAACCTCAAAAAAAGTTAAAACGAGTAAAGGCTTCCCCTTCTACCGGACTTACTGTTGAACAAGTTATTGAGCGCATTAACGGCGGATACACAAACAAAGCGCCACGTAGCAACGACAAAACTTATGCCTCTATCTTTTTTGGCAACATCTTTACCTTTTTTAATATGCTTTGTTTGGCATTTGCCATTATGCTTATTGTGGCGGGCTCATTTAAAAATTTGTTCTTTATGCTAACCGTTACCATAAACACCATAATTGGCATTGTGCAAGAAATGCGCGCAAAACGCACCATTGGCAAACTGTCCTTGCTTACCGCACCAACCACCAAAGTTTTGCGCGGCGGCAAAGAATACGACGTGCAAACCAGCGAAGTTGTGCTAGACGACGTTATTTCGCTTAGCGCCGGCAAACAAATTGTTGCGGACTGCATTTTGCTAGAAGGCGAAGTTGAAGTTAACGAAGCACTATTAACTGGTGAGAGCGTTACCATTAAAAAATCGATTGGCGACACTCTGCTTTCGGGTAGCTTTATTGCAAGCGGTGCCTGCAAAGCAAGAGTTGATAAAATTGGCGGTGATTGCTACATTGAAAAACTTTCTAGCAAGGCAAAAGCCTACCGCAAACCAAAATCTGAATTGTTTAACTCCCTAAATGCAATTATTAAAGTTATCGGCATCATCATTATTCCAATTGCCATCTTTATGTACCTAAACAACTATTCTATCACTCAAAACTGGCAACTCGCCATCGAAAAAACCGCTGGTTCGGTTATTGGCATGATACCTGCCGGAATGTTTTTGTTAAGCAGTATTGCTTTAACCGTTTCGGTAATTCGTTTGGCTCAACAAAAGGCCTTGGTGCAAGACCTTTACTGCGTAGAAATGCTTGCCCGCGTAAATGTACTTTGCTTGGATAAAACCGGCACCATTACTGACGGCACCATGAAGGTTTATAATTGCATAGAACTGCAAAACAAATCTGGCTTTACCTTAAAACGTATCGTAGGCTCCATGCTTTCGGCATTAAGCGACAACAACCAAACTAGTCAAGCCTTAATTAACTATTTTGGCTACAATAAAGAACTTCACCCTACCGCCACCCTACCATTTTCGTCCAAGCGCAAACTTAGCGCGGTATCATTTGAAGAAACAGGCACCTACATTTTGGGCGCACCAGAATTTGTAATGCCATCGCTAAAAGACGGCAAAATAAAAGATATGATGGATCAATATGCCAAAGACGGCTACCGAGTTTTGCTTCTTGCAACTTCAAATGGTTCAATCACAAAAGGCAACTTGCCTGCCAGTCGCAGTGCTGTTGCCGTTATTGTACTAGAAGACCGCATACGTGAAGACGCCATTGAAACCATAAAGTGGTTTAAAGAAAATGATGTAAACATAAAAATAATTTCAGGTGATAACCCACTTACCGTTGCCGAAATTGCAAAACGCGTAGGCGTCGACAACACCGAAAACTTTATAAACCTTGAAGGCATGAGCGAACAACAAGTTGTTTCTGCTGCCAACAAATACACCGTGTTTGGCCGTGTCACCCCAGACCAAAAAGCAATTTTAGTAAAAGCAATGAAGGCCCAAGGCAACACCGTTGCAATGACGGGTGACGGCGTTAACGATATTTTGGCAATGAAAGAATCTGATTGCTCAATTGCCATGGCATCAGGCTCCGACGCTGTTAGAAACGTTGCTCACATGGTTTTGCTAGACTCCAAATTTTCGTCTATGCCACAAACAGTGCGCGAAGGTAGAAAAGTTATCAACAACGTGCAAAAATCTTCTTCGCTATTTTTTATGAAGACTTTGTTCACTATTGTATTTTCTATCATAATTTTAGCAACTAGACAAGCCTACCCATTTGCACCGCTTCAATTATTTTTGCTAGAAACCTTTATAATTGGCATTCCTTCCTTCTTCTTGGCGCTTAGACCAAACACCAACCGAGTTAGCGGTAAATTTATTTACAACGTGCTTAAAAATGCCATTCCTAGCGCAATTACCTTAATACTAAACGTTTCGGCAGTTTACTTGTTTGTATACTTTACCGAAGGCACCCTTAGCGATATTGTTTTAATTAGTTCTATGTCAACCATTATTCTTACTTTTACCGGACTAGTTCAACTTTACAAAGTGTGCAAACCTTACAACGTGGTTATGGGCATTTTGTTCGCCACCATGACAGTTGCAATTGTTGCCTGCATTTTGTTTGCCAACGAATTTTTCGAAATTGCAAGAGTTGGCTTAACCAACACCCTATTTTTGATGATTTTGGTAATGCTTGCAAGTTTTATTATGGACACCATTCAAAAAATTATGGAAAAACTAACCATTGGACAAAATAACAACTTGCCTAAATCTTGGATAGAGCAATCGGGCACAAAAATTGATTTGAAAAAATAGCCTTAATTACAAAAAGACGCTTTTAAAAGCGTCTTTTATTCTATGTTTTTAATTTGCACATTTAAAGTTATTTTTACTGATTTTAGCCATTCAAAATCTTGGTTGCTATCTAGCCAGTCGCCAAACTTTTTGCCGTAACGCCTATAAAGCCTATCCGCAATATCCAAGATGTCCACCCCACTTTCGTGCGCCTTGTTAATGGCTTTGCTTATGGCTTCGGTAAACTTTTTGCTTATAGCGTTTTTTACCGAATCACTTAGATAGGTGCGGTCAGATTCAAACAAGCTTTGACTGATATTTTTGCTGTCAATTTCAGTAATTTGTGTTTTGCCAACCGACAAGGTTATTCCCAAATTTTTGATTCCGGCATCATCTATAAAGGCTTTGTATTTTACCTTTTTGTTTCGCAAACTTAAACCCAGCTTGGCATTTTCAAAAAACTCACTATTTACATTTTCTACACTTACCACACCATCGCTAGCCGCACCATTTAACAAATATATGCCAAGCAGTTCATCAACATCTGTTAAAACGGTTTTTAATTGGTTGTTTGAGAACAAATATAGCGGATTGTCGTAACTAATACGCGCTTTGTTGCCACTGCCCGAACCGCTATTTGAGCCACCGTCTGATCCACCACCAGAGCCTTCGCCCCCGCTTTGCGAATCGGCGCTAACACCACCACTAGAGTCATCTCCTGTGCTTGCGCCACCAGTTGTTGCGCCCGTGGTTCCTTCGCCTTCTTTTTGAATTGAAAATCCACTAACAATACTTGACTTTGACTTGGTATATGCGTCATTAACAAACTCTTGCAATTTTTTTGCCACACCGTTCATTGAGTTTTCTTTGTAAGCATAAAGTTTTTGTAGACCAACAGCGTTTGTTGTTTCTAGCCCCAAAGTTTTATTAAGTTCATCTTTGGCTTTGTTTGGCGCAATAATAACCAGCGCCGAACTAATTATTTTTGTATTACGCAAAAAGTAATCTAAGGTGCCTTGCATTTCGTCCGAACTGGCAAGATCCTTGCCAACCAAAATAAAGTTAATGTGCGAAAGCCCCGCAGTTTTGCCGAGCAAATAAGCAATCTTGTTTAGCGCCTCCGAAATTGTCTTTGCTTTTACAGAAACAAAATCCAGTTCCGCATTTCCACTTGGGCTAGAACCGCCCACCTTTGGCTTTACAATCTGCGCCGTAACTTCAAACTGTTCGCCGTCTTTATCCACAGCCACCCCAGTAATTAAGGTTCGCATATTAAGTTCTGATTGAATATTTAACGACTGCGGCACCAAAATAAGCACCAGCACTAAAATTAACACCCAAGTGTGCTTTTTTATAAAATTAAGCATAGTGTCTTCTCCCCTTTTTCTTTTTAGTGAATATTGCCATTGCAAGTAAAAAGGCCGGTACAAACAAACTAATAATGATCATGACAACCGACGCGTTTTGTAAGATAAAATTTGATGTAGCTTCAATATTGCTAAATACAAACACGTCGCCGACATACAAAATAATTAGATTGATAAGTGCAATCCAGAAAGACTTTTTTATGCCAAAAATTTCTTTTACGCAAAGCGTAGTACACCACACAAAAAAGGCGGTAGTAATAATTGTGCTTAAAAACGCAAGCATAACCAATATCCAGTCAGGTCTGCCAATACTTAGTCCGCTAAATGAATACTGCGTTATGGCAGACAAAGCAAGTACTTGCGCCTCTGCCAAATATTCGTTTACGGCATAAAACACCATAAAGAAAAAAACAATAAACAATCCTACCCCAAAGAATGTTAGCACAATGGAGCGATACAACTTTTTGTACTCGTTTTCTTTTTTTAGTTTTATGGAGCCAATTAACATAATGACAAAAACATAATCACTAAAAAAGGCATCAAAGTGGTAACTATCTTTAACTCCTTGCCAAAAATTTTGATCTAAGATTGGCGTAAGCCTTGCAAAATCGCTATTGGTAACGCCAAGCAAAACCACACTAACCACACCTACCAAAATTAGCGCGCTATAAAACTCGCTACTACGCGCAATTACATTGATGCCGTTTTTTACCATAATAAACAGCACCACGAGCAATAGCGGAGAAAAAAGTTCCCACGAGAGCTTGTCAAACAAGGTGTTTGCAAAAAATTCGTGCGTGGCTTTGTAGGTTAAATTTGACTTTATAAAAAAGAAAAACCATAAGAAAATGCAAAGCAAAATTTTTACAAATTTGCCACATTTTTCTTCCACCAGTTCAAAAAACGATTTGTTTTTTAGTTTGTAAAATGCCCAAAGTGATAACATTAAAATAATGCTGTCAATAACCAGCCAAATTAAAAGCACCAGCCACGAATCTCTGCCATATCTTTCACTTATTATGGCGGGCAAACGTTGAAACTTGGTGGCAAGCATAGCGCAACCCAAAAGTATTACCGCTTGACGCGGTGTTAAACCTTTATCCATTATCCTTTTGCCTCACACGATTTGAATTTGGAAAACTCTTTGGCCTTGTAATTTGTTTTTTTAAGGTCTGCTTAAAGATGCCATCTTTGCGGTCATCAAGCACAATCGGACTATATGGTGCAAAATATGGCGCGCCATAACTATCAAAAGTCATCAAATAAGACGTGGTAGCAATGAACGCAAGTGTTAACCCGTAAAAGCCAGCCAACCCACCAATTATGGTAAAAAACAGCCTTAAAACAGTAGCCGATTCTACTTCTTCCGGCACTGTGTATAGCGTTATGCCCGATATTGCCACCATAATTACTGCCGGCGGTGAAATTAACCCCGCTTGTACAGCGGTGTCACCAAGCACCAACGCACCAATAACCGACAGCGCCATACCCAAGTACTTTGGCATTCGTACACTGGCCTCGTTTAATATTTCAAACAAAAATAACACAAACAATATTTCTATTAGCGGCGGAAAGGATAGCCCTTGAATAGAACTCTGGAGTGCAATTAAAAAATCTATTGGCAAAAGTGCATAGTGGTAGCTTTGCAAAGCGACATAAATACCCGGAAGCGAAATAGCAAGCACAATACCAAACACTCTAATAAGCCTTGCAAAAGTGGCGCGAAGTGGGTGCGAGTAATAGTCGTCAGGGCTTTGCAAATCTTCAAATAGTACAAAAGGCACCGTAAGCACAATGGGCGAACCTTCTACCACAATTGCCACCCTACCTTCTAAAAGTCTAGACGCCAACACATCAGGTTTTTCGGTACTGCCAATTTGCTTAAACAACAAAGAGGGCTTTTCTTCAATAAATGCCGAAACATAATAACTGTCAATTATGCCGTCAATATCTATACGCTGAATGCGCTTTTTTAGTTTTTTTACTATCACCTCATCAGCAATTCCTTTTATATACATTATCCCCACGCGAGTTTTGGTATAGCGCCCAATTTGCAATTCTTCATTTTTTAAATCGGCTGATTTTATTCGCTTGCGTACCAGCCCCAAATTGGCGTTATAATCTTCGGTAAAACCTTCACGCGGGCCCTTTAAAACAGCGGAAGTTGGCGGCTCGGTTACCGAACGTTTTTGCCAGCCCTGCATAGGAAGGACACACACCTCAGGCTTGTTATTTATGGCAATTACCACAAAACCATTTAAAAGTTTATCAACAATTTGCTCTTTGTCTGTTAAAAACTCTTCGCCCATAACGCTAAGAATATTAACTATATCTTGTGGCTCGTTTAGTTTGTTTTCGTTTGCTTCTATTGGCGCCAAAACTGCCTTAGCAATTAGTGCACGGTCAACCAAACAGTCCAAATAAAACACCGAGAAATTATCGCCGCTTTTGGCAGAAAATTCTCGGCTGGTAAAACTAACAATATTTTCTAATTTTTGCGATAAAAAATCGCCAATTTGCATCGGTGCGGTTTGTTCCATAACCTAATTTTTGCAACAATTCACATTTTTTATACCTAAACAAACAAAAAGGCCGCTTAAAAAGCGACCAATTGGTTTTATATCAAACTATTCATTTTGTCCACTATGTTTTGCACTGTTATGCCAAACTCTTCAAATAATTCTTCCTTTTTTGCGGTATGTCCAAATTGGGTTATTTGCAAAACATCACCGTCTAGCCCTACATATTTGTATAGCGCACTTGCGTTGCCCGCTTCAACCGCCAGCCTTGCCCTCAAACTATCTGGAAGCAAGCGTTCTTTGTAGGCAGGTTTGCTCTCTTCAAACACATTTAAGCATGGCACCGAAACAACTCTAACTTTTTTGCCCAAATCGGCCAAAATTTTTGACGCTTTTACTGCTAGCGCCAGTTCGCTACCGCTAGAAATAATTATGCCTTCAGGCTTATTTGGGTTAACCACCACATAAGCGCCTTTTAAGGTATTATCCATATCTGTGCGCTCAAGCAATGGTACCGTTTGACGCGTTGCCGAAATTATGGTTGGACGCGCCGACAAAAGCGCCAATTTGTACGCACCAAGCATTTCGTTAAAATCAGCCGGACGCACAAAATTTAGGTTTGGCGTTGCCCTATACATCTCGTTGTATTCTATTGGTTGATGCGTTGCACCGTCTTCGCCCACCCCAATGCTATCGTGCGAAAAAAGCATAATAAGCGGCAAACTCATAAGCGCGCTCATTCGTATTGCGTGCCTTGCATAATCTGAAAATACCATAAAGGTTGAGCATACAACTTTAAAGCCACCATGCAAAACGATACCATTGCAAATGGCAACCATTGCTTGTTCCCGCACCCCAAAATGTAAGTTTCTGCCAAGCGGGTTTGCTCTTGAATAATCGCCGCCGTTAGTTATATAAACTTTGGTGCTAGGCGCAAGGTCAGCCGTACCAACAATTAGGTTTGGAATTTTTTCTGCAAGTGCGTTAATAATTCTACCACTGCTCTCACGAGTAGCCTCAGCTTTTGCCTCTAACCCTAAACTCGCAAAGTCTACCTTTTGAGCGAACTCATTTTCAAGATAAGCGTTTAGTTTGGCAAATTCTGCGGGATACATTTTTGCGTATTCGTCCACTAGTTGTTTTTCTTTGTTAATTTGTTTTTGTTTGGCAAAATTTATGTTTTCGGCATAAGTTTTGCTTTCTGCCGAAAATTCAAATTTTGGTAGGTTTACACCAAGGTTTACGCGCAAAAGTTCAAGTTCTTCTGCCGAAAGCGCTTTGCCGTGAATAGCACTTTTGCCCGCATACACCGAACCAAACCCTATTTGTGTATTAACTTTTATAATAGTTGGTTTGCCTATGCTATTACGCGCCGCCATAATTGCCGACGCGATTTCATCCACATCGTTGCCATTTTTTACTTCCAAGGTATTCCAGCCCAGACTTTTAAACCTGAGCAAGGTATCTTCAACAAAAGCAAGATCGGTGGAACCGTTTATGGTAATGTTGTTGCTATCGTAAATTACAATAAGTTTGTTTAGCCCCAAGGTGCCAGCAATACCTGCACACTCATTTGTTACCCCTTCCATCAAACAGCCATCACTAACAAAGCAATAGGTATAATGATCAACAACACTAAATCTTGGCTTGTTAAATTCATGCGCCAGTTTGTTTTCGGCAATTGCCATGCCCACCGCCATAGGCAAACCTTGCCCAAGCGGACCCGAGGTGGCTTCTATTGCCATATTGTGATTTAAACTTAAATGTCCTTTGGTTTTGCTACCGTTTTTGCGCAGATTCTCCAAATCATTTTTGCTAACGTCGTAGCCGAACAAATTGCCAAGCGCATAATACAAAGGTGCCATATGCCCCGCACAAACCACCAAACGGTCACGATTGAAATAATTTACATCACTTGGTTCGTTTTTTAAAAAGCGCGAAAACAGCGTGTAAAAAATAGGCGCTGAGCCTAGACATATGCCGGTATGTCCAGAGCCGGCTGTGGATATTTCGGTACTTGCAACATACCTTAGTTCGTTTACAATTTTTTCATCAATAATTTTCATTTTTGCCTCACACATTATAATACGCCAAAATCTGCTTTAATATTTCACTTGCGCACTTAATTTCACCCATATTGTTTGCATCAATCACAATATCTGCATATTCCTTTGCGACTTTTGCGGCTTTTCCGCGCGATAACAAACCCGGAACCAAAAGTCCTTTTTCGGTTTTGGTGTCTGCAACGGCTTTTTGCTGTTTTTGCTTTATGTGCACCACTAGCCCGCGTTCATCAAGCACCTGCATTCCGTTTGGCACCAAAGCCATGCCAAAAGGTACAACAATTGCAGTATTTTCAAAGGTAGACATATATTTTAAACTTTTGAAAAGCGACTCCTCAAAGTACCCCTTTGGACGCCCCTTAAAATATTCGTCCATATTGGCTGGGCTTATATCAAACTTAATAAGTTCTATGCTATTTAAAAAATACATATCCAGCCTAGCGGACAAATCTTCCGCAACTGCTTTTGTATATTCAAAATTTTCGCCAATAAAAATTATGTTGACATCTTTCATATCAACATAATATCATAAAAAATTAAAATTTCAAAACGTTTTAAATGCCCCGCACCAAAACTTCTTTAACATACGGCATTGCTGTTTCTTTTGCCATTGTTAAATAAGTTGGCTCATGTGGTTTTTGCGTCAGCATTTTATCATAGCATTTTTGGCGATACTGCTGAATGGCATATCTTTTTGCGCCCCTTATAAGCTGGGCTATTTTTTTGATGTCTTCTACCATCAAATCGGGCGAAAACGTGGTTCTAAACTCATAGTCCACCCCGCAAGACATCAAATAATTTATTGACTTTTTTATTGCGTCAATATCGCATTTTACGCCCGTTATTTCGTCATAACGTTCTAGCGGCGCCTTGATGTCCATTGCAACATAGTCCACCAAACCAGCCTCTACTAACTCTTTTATTTTTTGCGGGTTTAGACCATTGCTATCTAGTTTTGTCAAAAAACCCAAGTCTTTAACTTTTTGCATAGCCTCTTTTAGGTCGGGTTGCAAAGTAACTTCCCCACCTGTAAAAACCACACCATCAATAAAGCCTTTGCGTTTTTGTAAAAAATCTAAAATGCCATCAAAAGTCAAACTCTCGTCCGGTTTTATCCCATGATTATGACAATACCAGCAGTTCATATTGCACCCTGGAGTGAATATAACTGCTGATAGTTGTCCGGGGAAATCAACAAGACTATTTTTTTGAAATCCCGCAATTTGCATTAGTCTAATTGTCCTTCTTTAATTTTAAATTTAACACGATTTTTGTACTCTTCGCGCTTGCCTTTGTTAAAGTTTTGAACCGGTCTTAAATAGCCTACAACTCGGGTGTAAACTTCTGCCTCGCGGTTGCAAGTTGGGCAAGTAAAGTGCTCACCGGCGATATATCCGTGTTCTGGGCAAACACTAAAGGTTGGAGTAATTGAAATATATGGCATTTTTGCCTGGGTAAATATTTTCTTGATTAACTTTTTGGCAACATTTCTATCGTCAATTTTTTCGCCCAAATATAGGTGATAAACAGTACCACCAGTAAACAATGATTGCAAATCATCTTGCAAACGCACCATTTCAAAAATATCATCAGTGTAGCCTACTGGTAATTGTGCCGAATTGGTGTAATATGGTTCATCAATACCAGCAGTAATAATTTCTGGATAACGCTTCTTGTCTTTGCGCGCCAAACTATAACTGGTACCTTCGGCTGGGGTTGCTTCTAGGTTGTATTGATGTCCGGTTTCTTTTTGGTAACGCTTCATGCAGTCACGCATAAAGTTCATAACTTTTATTGCAAACGCTTGACCTTCTTCGGTGGTAATGTCTTTGCCCATAAAGTTTAAAAGTGCTTCATTCATACCAACAATACCAATAGTGTTAAAGTGGTTTGACCAATATTCACCGGTACGAGCCTTTATGTCGCGCAAGAAATAAGCGCAGTAAGGATACAAACCTTTGTTAGTGCAATCTTCAATAACTTTACGCTTTATTTCTAGCGAGTCTTTTGCAAGATCGGTAAAGTGTTCCAAACGCTCAAAAAATTCTTTTTCATTTTTTGCAAGATAACCAATACGTGGCAAGTTGATGGTAACAACGCCAATCGAACCAGTCATAGGGTTTGAACCAAACAAACCACCACCGCGTTTACGTAGTTCCGAAACATCCAAACGCAAACGGCAGCACATCGAAACAGCATCTTCTGGTGACAAATCTGAGTTGATATAGTTTGCAAAATATGGAATACCATATTTACAGGTGATGTCCATAATCGAATCTACAACAGGACTATCCCAATCAAAGTCTTTGGTAATATTGATAGTTGGAATTGGGAAGGTAAATACGCGTCCATAGCGGTCACCTTCGGTCATAACTTCACAAAATGCCTTGTTAATTATGTCCATTTCAGGTTGGAAATCGCCATAGGTATATTCATCGCTATATTCCCCACCTACCACAACCGGAACATCTTTTAAGGTTTTTGGACACTTGATATCTAGCGTAATGTTAGAAAATGGGCATTGGAAGCCAACACGGGTGCTAACATTCATATTAAATACAAATTCTTGCAATGCTTGCTTAACTTGTTGGTAATTTAGATGGTCAAAGCGTACAAATGGGGCGCAGTAAGTGTCAAATGACGACCACGCTTGAGCACCTGCGGTTTCGTTTTGCGTGGTAAAGGTTGAGTTAACAACTTGTCCCAAAAACGAGCGCAAATGTTTTGCTGGCGAACTTTCTACTTTTCCTGGTACACCACCAAAACCGCCTAGCAAAATTTGTTTTAAGTCCCAACCAGCACAGTATGGACCATAAAAACCCAAATCGTGCAAGTGGAAATCACCCGATTCGTGTGCGTCCTTTATTGCAAGTGGATAAACTTCGTTAAGCCAATATTGTTTGGTAAAAGTTTCTCTAACATAGTTGTTTAAGCCATTAACGCTACGTTGTTGGTTGGCATTTTCTTTGGTCAACCAGTCACTATCATCAATGTAGTTGTTAAACATTCCAATAGTAGCACCAATCAAAGCGTTCATTTCACGCGCGCTTTTGCGTTTTTCGCGATACAAAATATATGCTTTTGCTGTTTGTGCGTGTCCGTTTTCAATTAAAACCTTTTCAACTAGGTCTTGAATGTCTTCCACTCTTGGCGTCGTTCCGTCAAATTTTTGATTGGCGATTGTTTCAACTTGCAAGGCCAATTTGTGAGCAAGTTCTTTGTTTGAACCACCACAAGCAACCGCTGCTTTGTAAATTGCATTTTCAATTTTTGAGATGTCGTAATCTTGAACTCTGCCATCTCTTTTTGTTATTTGGGTTAACATAAGTTTTCTCCTTTGAGTAAAATTTTTGTATACCCTAAATATATCATTATCAATATATAGTGTCAAACGAATTTTAAAAAATACAACATATTGTGTTTTTTTGTATTGTTTGCACAAAATTGCTTTATGGGCAAAAAAAAGATTTGACTTTTGTCAAATCTCATTTTTTTATTATTAAACCATAACTATAGCCCGCGTTATTTTTGCTTTTCCGCATAATCAGAAACGGCTTTTGCAATTTTTTTGCCTTTTTTGTAAGTACGTTTTGCGCGCTTTACCGATTTTTTTGTAACACGTTTTCTGCGCTTGTAGTCCACCACAATGCAAATAATAATTATCAAAACGACCACTGCAATAAGTGCGTAATACACCCAACTAGGAACGGTGTTTGTTTTTGGGGTTGCCGGTGTTACATTAACATTGCAAATAAGGTTGTGGTTGCTGTCTAGCGTAAACACAATGTTGCCCGATTCGTCCGTGCGTACAATACCCGCACCGTTGCCCGACAAATAGGTGTTTAGCCTATCAATAACCACTTCGTCCGGTAGACCATAAGAATTGCCCGCCTTTACTGAAATTGATGCAAAATGTGGTTTAACGACTTCCAAAAATTCTTTACTACTTGCAGTTTTGCTACCATGATGCGCCACCTTTAAAAAGTCTACATTTGAAATAAGCGCCTTTTCATTTTCACTCATAACGCCCAAAAAATCGCGCTCGGCTTCTTCGGTCACGTCACCCGTAAACAAAAACTTGCTTGTGCCATCAACTAGCAAACTAAACACAGCCGACACCGAATTTTTTACATGCGCATCAGAACCGCTGTAACGTTTAGTTGGATATCCGGTGGTTTTTGCGGTTGCAGAAATTGGTACATTTGATGAAACAATAGGTGCGTGAAACTCAATAGAATACATTTTGCTTGCGTCCGTACTAGCTAAAGTTTTGCCGTCATAACTAACAAACACATTTGCCGGTTCGCCACTATACGTTTCGGCATACACCGCCTTAATAAATTGCGCATAAATGCGAGTGGTTACGGTGTAAATTTCAGCGTCGGTATAAAGCCCTGCTAGTGGATCCACCCCAATATCGTCCTTTACAGAAAGCACAAACGGCCTAAACACGTTTTTAATTTCAAACGCCTCAAAAACTTTTGGCATACCGCCAACGTGGTCACTATCCGAGTGAGTTAACACTACATAATCAAGTTTGTTATACCCTAACCCGCGAATATAATTTACCACCGTTTCACCTTTGTCGGTGTCACCCGCGTCAATAAGCATTGTTTGACCGTCCGGCAATTCCACAAAGGTAGCATCACCCTGTCCCACATCAATTACGTGCACGGCAACTAATTCGTTCTCGCCTTTGGCAAAAACAGCCAGAGTTGTCTGTGGTTTAAACGCACAACAGATGCTAATCAAACTAAACATTATGCCAATAAGCACTAAATATATTCTAGATCTTTTGTTCTCCATTTTTTAACCTTCTTATGTGATTTTTTTGAAATAAGTCCAATAATTTCGTCACTTCTATCAAGCACGGAGCGCTCACCTTCGGCTATCATTTCGGTAACCGACGCCAGTTTGGTACCTCTAAATCTTTTTACATCTGGCTCAATTATTACATCTGCTTGCTTTAAAGATTCTTTTGCATTGCTTTCTATCAAAATGCCCAAACACGCGTTTAATACTTCTAGCGTTCCCGACCCCACGGCGCCACTGGCGCGTTGGCTATTTACATCTACCGCCACAACCACATCGGCGCCTTTTTTTCGGCAAACATCGGCAGGCACAACGTTTCGCATTCCGCCATCTATCAAAAGTTTGTCTTGCCACAAAACCGGCGTAAATACGGCAGGCACGCTGGCACTTGCACAACAAGCTTTTGCCACGCTGCCACTTTCTATCCAAACTTCTTTGCCCGAAAAAATGTTAACAGCAACGGCAGTAAACGGCTTTTTTAATTCAGAAAACACTCGGTTTTCGCCAATAATGCCCGAAATAGTCTGTTCTAGCCTATCCATTGGCGCTGCCATAAATAGCGGACGCGAGCCCCTAATATCTTTGGCATTTAAGGTAAGTACCAAACGCTCCAAATCATAAGAGTCTAGCCCATAACTGTAAAGCGCACCAATAATGCTTCCCGCGCTGGTGCCAGCAACGATGTCAAAATCTATACCAAGTTTTTCAAATGCCCTAAGCACGCCAATATGTGCAATACCCCTAGTGGCTCCACCACCAAGTGCTAAGCCTAGCGATATTTTAGGGTTCTTTTTGTACTTTTTGGGTTTGCTTTCTTTATTAAAAAACCTAAAAAATTTCATAACTTTCTCCAAATTTATTTTAAACAACTTTTTAAAAAAAGTAAACCAAATTAAAGCATATCCTTGACAATCTTGCGGAATATATTATAATTAAATTGTTGCAGACGTGGCGGAATGGCAGACGCGCTCGGTTCAGGTCCGTGTGGGGGCAACCCCGTGCAAGTTCAAATCTTGTTGTCTGCACCAAGTAAACAAAAAGAAAGCCAAATGGCTTTCTTTTTGTTTGCAACGAAATTGAGCCTTGTTGTTTAGTTTAATTGCTATCTCAATAATATTTGCAAAAGCCTCACCGAAATGGTGAGGCTTTTTGTTATTCTTTTGGTAACATTGGTTTGATAAACGTATCTTTAATTGACTTGTTAATAGTGTCAATTGAACGATATTGTACTTCACCAAGTCTAAATCCGTCGTAAAATTCACGAGGAACATCATATTCTTCAAACTTACGCAACTTGCGATCGTCTTTCACAAACTTCATATCTTTTATTGGATACAAGTTGTTGTATGGTACCGAAGTTAATACGCCGTTTGCAAAACAGTTCATATGATAATTGGTAATAATAGAATTTGTTTTTACGGTTTTGTTTATGGTTTCTATCTTTGTAATTGTTACAAATTCACCATTTGCTTTGTAGTTGGTTGTGCCTAGTTTATATTTAGATACTTCGTGTACAAACGCACCATCTTCTACAGATAGCAAACTATGGTTGCCACAAACATCAAGCACGGTACCGTCACTATAAGTCACGCGAGTTACTTTTCCCGCTTTGTACGACTTACTTATCCATACCGGTTTAGCGTATGTCAATTTGCCGTTATCAAAATCCCAACATGCAACAAGGTCATTATAGGTTATGTCTTTTATTTTCTTGGTTACATATTTTTTCTTCTTTTCGTCGTAAACAAGAATTTCAGTATCAGCAGTTAAACACGTCCACGAGTCATAAGTTAAGGTTATTGTCGTATTGGTGTTTATTACTGCGTCCATATTCAACCCGTTGTAATACTTGGTTAAAGAGTCGGTTTGTCCAGATAAATCGGTCGCATAACTTATTGATGTCGCAGATGCAGAAACCCAATGTTGACTTGAATTTGTCCAGTAATTTCGGCAATTATGATAATACAGTTGTAAATTTAACTTAGTAACAATTTGTTTCCATGTTAAACCTGCTTCAACTTTTATTTGGTTGTTGGTTAGCGATGCGCCGTTTGCACGGACACCAGAAAACCCTTGATAACCGTTGTTTTCGCATCCATAACCGCCTAAATCTCTAAACACAAACGTAATAGTTATTTTCGCTGCTTCTGCCACATAACTTACTGCGCTGCTTGCGGCGCTACTTGTGTAGCCATCCGCTTTTGCGGTAACGGCAAAATAATAAGTCCCCACTGCCAAACTGCTTAAATCTACACTGGTTGCGGTGGTGGTTGTATAATCAGTTAGCGAACTTGCGCTAGTTCCCTTTTGTACCAAATAACTGGTAGCATAAGGCACCACTGCCCAAGAGATTGTTTTTGCCGAGGTGTTTGCCGTAACGGTTGGTTGTTTTAGTTGCCATTTTAAGTAAATATTTTTGTTAAAGTCGCTGCTAGGAATATCCCCACTGTTCGCCGTGTCGCTAAAATCAGCATTAAAGTAATAAGTCATTATGGCATCTGTATCACCGGCAAGTGCCGTAACCGTGCTACCGTTAAAGGCGCCGGCTTTTATCATAGGCAAACCGGCAGACAATGTATATTTGCCACCAGTTAGGGTTTTGCCGCCAGCAAACGCAACGAGCGCGCCATCGGCTTTGGTGCAAAGGTTGCCATCAATTGCTGTATAGGTGGTGTTTGCACTATCCACCTCAACGGCTTCTAGTGCGGTACAACCCGAAAGGGCTCCTGTTTTTACTTTGGTAATGCTTGCTGGCAAAACAAGTTTTTTTAGTTTGGTGTTTCCTGCAAAGGCCATGGAAGAAATAGTTGTTACGGCCTTGCCACGAATGCTAGAAGGTATACGCAAAGTAAATTCACCGCTAGAAATAACGCCCTTTATGGTAACATAACTTGCGCTTTCGCCAGTACCGAGAGTTACTGCCCATTTTAATTTTTTTACCGAGGTCTGGTCTTCGGTTATGGTGCCTGCCGTGCTTGGGTCTTTGCCCTCACTTTTTAGTTCGTTTTCAATAACTTCTTCGGCGGTGCTTCCGTTGTCCACAATAGTGTAGTGAGATTTGTTTATGCTACTGTTAAACAAAAAGCTCCCCACCGACGCCACAACTGTAAACGACAAAATGCCCACAAATGCAAGCGCTGGGTATAACAATTTTTTAAAAAGTTTCATATATACACTCCTTTTATTCTAAATAAAATAGGTCTTCTACTTTTACCTTTAAAACTAGCGATAGCAAAAGGGCAAGTTTGGTTGATGGATTAAACTGAGATTTTTCAATAGAAATTATGGTTTGGCGAGTGGTACCCACAGCCTTTGCCAATTCTTCTTGCGACAGATGCGCCTCGGTGCGATATTGTTTTAGGCGATTTTTTACAACAATTTCGTTATTCATTAAATTACCTTTATTGCAAGCAAAATATATAGCACCAAACATAGCACAAAAGCCAGTCCGTGCAACACAGCACCAATTAGCACCTGCCAAGGACGTTTTGCCAAAAAATATTGACAGAAATATTGGCAAGACGCCCAGCCATAGCAAATGCAAGCAATTGCCATACCGCCTGAGCGATGTCCAAGAGCAAACTCACAAATAATGCCAGCAACCGCAATAACTCCTGCCACAATTATGGCAATACCCATACTTTTGTTGATGTTCTTTTGCTCCATTTCGCCAATTACTGCCTTTTGGGCTTTGGCTTTTTGCAAAATCTCTTCGTTATCCATTATTCACCTTTTTTGATAGATATATTATATAAAACAAAAAAATTGTTGTCAACTTTATATTACACCTAAAACATAAAAAGTCGGTAGAAAAATCTCTACCGACTTTTTGCAAACTATTAGTTGTTTTCTACTTGTTCAACTTTTTGTTCTTCTTTTTTAGTGCATATTGCAAATATTGCAAACAACGCGTAGCATACAACTTTTGTTAAAGTTACCATATTGCGAGCAAGTGTGTAAATGCGCAAAAGCGTTGCGGTTGTTCCAAACAAATTAAACAAAGTGTTAAAAATGGTAAATAGTACATCGATTGCCAAGAAAATTGCCGTTACGATAAACACCTTTTTAGATTCGGCTTTAACTTCTTCGCTGTCGGTTTTTGCAAAAACATATCCACCAACAATGGCGTAAGCAATTATGTTTGCGTATGCTACCACCCATAGCAAAAACTTTGTCCACTTTTCACTAATTTTGTTCATAAGCCCTCCTATCTAATTTTATATTTCAATTATAACAAATATTCGCGCTAGGCACAACCAATTTTGCTTTAAGTTGACAAACTTTTATACGCCATGATATAATTCAAAAAATTAGCAAGGGGAGAATACTTATGAAAATAGAACTAATTGCGACCACCAAATTGGGCTACAAAGCAGAAAAAGAAGAGTTTGACAACTTTGGTGGAAAATCTGCCGGCATTTGCTATATGGCACACGATTTTTCCACTCTTTTGAACGAACCAGCCGAAAAAACAGCCCGCCGTATTGCACAGACCAAAGGCAGTGGCCATCACAGCGTGTACGACCATCAGTATTTGTCGCTTTATATAGAAGGACTGCCAAAAGCACTTGCAATGGTACTTAACAATGAAAAAATGTATACCACCAGCGAAAAGTCCGCCCGCTACACAAAAATGGTATTAACTGCCGACGAACAAAAATTGTATAACAAATGGCTTGGCATCTTTGAAGAACTAATTTCGGACAAATACAAAGCCTTGCGTCCCGAGTTTTTCACCGACAGCAAAATTAAAAAATTGGCACAAGAAAATGCTAGATACTTAACTTCGGTATTCACTCCAACCTCAATGGAATACACCATAAGCTATCGCCAACTAAACTATTTGTACAAATTTTTGCGCGACCAACAAGCAAGTGAGCAAAAAAATAAATTTATGGAACTACTTTCACCTGCAATTGCAGATTTTTGCACCGCAATTGAAACTTCGATACCATATTTAGATAACGACTTACAAATGGACGGTAAAAATCGCAAGATATCACTATTTAGAGATCCAATTTTGCCAGCCGAAAAGCACTTTGGCACCACTTACGCCACCAATTACAAAGGCTCTTTTGCCGAACTTGCCCAAGCACAACGCCATCGCACCATAAACTATGACATCACTCTTCTTGACACCAACGAATACTATGTTCCACCAATTCTTGCAGAAAACCCTACCCTTGTAGAAGAATGGACAAAAGATATTGATAGTTTGTCGGTAAACTTCCCACAAGGTATGCTGGTTAACATAAATGAGAGCGGAACCTTGCAAGACTTGATATTAAAGGCAAAAGAAAGATGCTGCACCTTTGCACAAAAAGAAATTAACGATCAAACTCACCAAACTTTGGTGGAATACGAACAAGCCTTGCGTGCAAAAGGCACTGCCGAATACGACGCGCTAGCCGACTATGTGCAAAAATACACCAAAGGCTCGCGTTGTACCTTCCCCGACTACACTTGTTTGTCACGCTGCGGCTTTCCTGAAGGTGTGACCGGCGAAAGAGAAATTTGATTTTAACAAAGTTTTAAGCAAAAGTTGAAAACCCATTTTCAACTTTTGTTTTTTATGTTATACTAAGTTTATGTTACAAAAGTTAAACAACGATTGGCAAGACGCCATAAACAAAGTTAAGGCAAAGTTTCCGCATTGCTTTTATTACAAAAAAGACAAAGCCAAACTAAAAGCCTTTTTATCTCGCGAAAAGATTTTTGTGGGCTTTGCCGGTGCCGGCGGCGTGGGCAAAACATCAAGCATTCGCAAACTGCAAAAACTAGGTTTTGTTAAAGTAACAAACACCACCACTCGCCCCAAGCGCCCGCTAGAGCAAGATGGCATCGACTACTACTTTGTTTCCGACAAACAGTTTGAAGAACTAAAAAAATCTTATGCCTTTGCAAACTACGAAAAAAAGCCAAACAAAGGTAGTTATGGTTTGCAAAAAATTCATTTAATTGAAAATTTGCATTATGACAAACTCGCAATGGACGAATCACCCGAAGCCTTAAACCGCATTTTTACTTACACTGCAAAAGTAGACAAATCGCGCACAAACTTTTTAGTATACCTGCTTCCACCAGAGCCAACTGTGGAAAACTTGTTAAAACACCTTGGTTTTCGTCACACTGCATTAAACAAGTTTGAAATAGAAAGACATATTGGTGCTAGGCTTATTGATGAATTTTTAAAACTACTTTCCGTAAGTCACCCCAAATACAAACTTGTGGTTTGCTGTGGATATTCCCCTAGCGAAATTGCTTCCCTATTTAAGTAATCTTTGCCCCCGTCCTTGGGGGCTTTTTTGTGACGAAAAACATTTTTGCCACATAATATGTAGCGTACCAACAAGGAGGATATTTTTATGGCTGAAGAAACAAACCAAGCAACAATTAACTATACTTATCCAGATTCTTCCACCGTTAGAACACAAACATCAAACGAGGTTACAACAACAGTGAGAGCAGAGAACGCAATTACCTTAACAAAATCTTCACAAGAAACTTCTTTTTCGCCAAACGAAACCATTACCTATCAAATAAACATCACAAACAGCGGTTCGCTATACTTTACCGGTGTGCGAATTATAGACAACCTAACTGGCACTGGTTATATGACCTATGTTCCAGGCACTGCAAAACTCTATATAAATGGTCAATGGCAAAACGCACAAGTTGTTAGCACCAACCCGCTAACCTTAACCCTTTCGCCATTATCACCTGGTGCAAGTTATTTGCTTATGTATGACGCAAAGGTATCAAGTTCGGTTCCAACTAGCGTAACCAGCCTAACCAACACCGTAAACGGTATTGGCTACACTTACAACTCGCAAGTTGAAGGCACCACCTCTTACACCCTACCTCGTTCTAGCACCACCGGCGTAAGCATTACAAAAAGTGCAAGCTCAGATACTGTAAATGTTGGCGAAGTGTTTAGTTATGTAATTACAATGTCAAACCAAGGCGCAACACCGGCTACTTTGCAGTCCTTTACCGACCAATTGCCAAACACTTTTGTTATAACCGGCATAACAATGAAAATCGGTACCGGCGCAGTAACCACCTTAACATCTAGCGACTACACCCTATCTAGTGGTTTATTAACCATTCCTTCTAGCACCGGCCCAACTATTATCGTTCCAGCAAACGGCACCACCATATTTACAATTAGCGGATATTTTAACGCTTAACAAAAAAAACAAGTCAAAAGGCAAACCGTCTTTTGGCTTTTTTTTGCAAAATTTGCCATCTTTTTGTTTGCTCCACTCTTTTGTATTTGATATAATAAACAAAAAGGAGTAAAAAATGAAAAGGACAAAAAATATTTTTCAAGCACTTTCAATTGCCGGCGTGTGCGCTGTTGTAATTATGTTAATTATGGCAATTTTTGGGGTTCAAGTTTTTGAGGGCATCGGGTTTAAATTTCTTTTGTCGTTTGCCACCATTTCCCTCGCAAGTGCACTTAGCTTGACCGCCACTTCCAACCTAGAAAAACACAAAACCATTTCACTAGTTGCCCTTGGACTTATTGGCTTGTGTTTTGTGCTTGCATTTATTATTTATTGGGCAGAAATTAAACTAGCTTCTGGGTTTGGCAGGTTTGTTGCACTTTTGGGTTTGATTACTATTTTAATTAACCTTATTGTAAATCTAAACTTAAAACTTGGCAAACAAAAACAAGGCTTGCAAATTGTAACCTATTGCTTAATTATTATTTTGGATATTTTGTTAACCATTATTATTTGTGGTAAAAACCTATTTGAAATTTCTGGTTTTTGGCAAATTTTTGCTGTGCTCGCTCTTGTAGTATTTGCCTTGCTTTGCACTCTTTCAGTTATGTCAAAGCGCGTAAACGGCGACACCAATTTAAGCACAACAGATACCAAGTCTTTGCTTGCGCAAATTGACGAACTAAAAGCCGAAAACGCTAGGTTAAAAGCCGAAATTGAAAAGTTAAAAAATGGCAACTAGACAAATTTGATTGCAAAATGAACACATAAAAAGACACATTTAACAAACAAATGTGTCTTTTTGCTCGGCAACCCAAAATTTAAAATTGCCAAAATTATTTATTATCTTCTTTTTTAACAAAGAGTTTGCATAAGCATTTGCCGGTTTTAACAAATTCGTCACATGGGCACAAAGTTGTTTCGTCAGCCAAACGCCTACACGGACAATGCCCTTCTCTTTTGTAAATTCCGTCAATAATTTTTAAAGCGTACTCTTTGTCCGGATTTATAATATACCCTTGCATCTTTTATTCCTCTACAAGTATTTTTCTATTGCTAGTTTTAGTTCACTAGCCGGCATAAAGCCTTGCAAACGCTCAACCGGTGTGCCATTTACAAAAATGTACAATGTTGGCACCGCGTCCACCTCATATTTTATTGCAAGCGCCTCTGCTTTGTCTATGTCTACTTTGCAAATACCAAACTCGCCGTTATCAATTTGCGCCAGTTCGTCGCCAAGCATTCGGCAAGGTGCGCACCAAGTGGCAAAAAAATCTACCAGCGTTACCTTTTTTGCCTTTATATCTTTTTCAAAACTACTTTCAGTTGAATAAATCATATTGCTTCTCCTTTGCTTAAATTTTTACCTTAACGATATTATTTAATGCCAAAAATCAAAATTGTCAATCATTTTTTGCAAAAAATTGTTTACTTTAAATTTTTTATAAATATTGCCACCACGCCATACTTTTCTTCTTGATCGGCGGGATAAATTGACCTATACACTTTGGCAATTTCAGTTGGCGCCAAGTCCGCAAACCCCAGCCTTTTTGCTTCTTCATTTTCTGCCATTTGTAAAAAACTTTTGTATTTCTTTTTTGCAAGAACCACCGCCGTAGTGGTTTTGTTTTCGTCCGGTTCCCTTGAAAAAACAATCTGGTCGCCTACAAAAATTTGTTGGCGTTTTTCATCGTTTAGGCGCACCTCAATATCCTTTTTACCTAAACAAATTTTGTCAAAATATTGAGGCTGTAATTTCATTGTAAAGGTGCCAAATTTTTGGCTTCTTACCGCAAAATTTAGCCTTGTTTCGGTCTTTTCTGTAATGCAATTTGCAAACATACTAGCAAATTTACTCCAAAACTTGCAGGCGCGAATGTTTTTTAAGGAGCAAGAAAAACTTAGTTTTCCGGCAAACATTTTGGATAGTTCGGTGGCAAACCAAATGGCATTTTGCCCGTCACGATAGCAAGGCAAAACATAAAACTCGGCAATTTCATATTCATAAATTGACACCTCGCGCACTAGCGCCAATCCAGCCACATGATTTTGGTCATAAAAATATATTGGATACCTGCCATGCTCAAGAAAGTAATACGGCAACCATTTGTAAATTGGTTTTCCTATGCTATCAAACTTTATTTCGTCATCAAACTCCGCCAGTTCAATTAAATATTCGTTAAAATACTCCCTAAATTCTTCTTTTTTTAGTTCTGGCACCAATTGTAGCCACTTCATAACTCTTCTCCCACTTTTACCTTTCTTGCGCGCTTGTAGTTTTCGGTATCACTTTTAACAATTTGCATAGTTTGCTTGCCACTAGGCGTGCAAACCTCCAACAAAACCTGCTTTGGCTTGTATACCGGATGACGCGTCACCCTCGTACCCGGCTTTGGTAGTTGCTTTTTTGAAATTGCCACATAACAAAACTTTTCATCTTCGTAACCCAAACTTCCGCCTTTTGCCTGTCTATGCAAACTAGTTCGCCTAACGCGGGTTGAAAAATTACACCAATCGCCCTCGCTTAAATTGCAATCGTAATTGTTTTCGCATGGCGCCAAAATGTTATAACCCTTTTTAAACGCCAACCTTTTTATGGTTAAAAGTTTGTTAAAATCTTTTGGCGTACCCGGTTCAATAACCACCAATAAATCATTTGTGCTAGCAAAAAGTTTTTCTAGTGCCGGCAAAAAATCTTTTTCTGGTAGTTCGTTTAAAACATAGGCGCAAACAATCATATCACACTTTTGCGCGAGGTTATCTTTTGTTAAATCAAAACTTTCAAAGGCAATTTTTTGTTCAGCGCCCAAACTTGTTGCTAGTTCGGTTGCTACCTGACGGCAAAACTTAGACTTTTCTAGTCCAAGCACTTTGGCGTGTTCAAACCGATCTAAACACGCAAAGCTTGCTGAGCCCGTTCCTGAGCCAATATCCACAATCGACTGTGGAAAATCGGTTAACTTTTGCGCCAATTGCTCCATTACAAACTGCGAAACGGCATACGTTGCCGGCATACGACTAATTGCATAACTAAGCGCCTTTGAATAACTATCTATAACCAATTCTTTTGTTTTTTGGTCGCTTCTATAGGTCTTGCTTAATTCGTTGGCTAGTTTTACCACTTCCGCGCCTGACGATTTTTGCGACAGCGTATTTAATATTTGCGACAATTCTTCTGCTTGCATATCTTTCTCCAAATAAATTATATCACAGCAACGCTTATTTTGCACCAAAATTAAAGGGCGCTTCCCGCGCCCTTAATATATTTCTATTACAAACTTTCAAAACGTTTAACACCTTTTGTTTTTAGATTGTGATAAAGCAACATAGCCAAGGCTAAATTTATCAAATCAAACAAAGCAAGAACCAAACTAGCGGAAATAATTTGCGCCAAAACTATGCTCGCCACTCCTAGCACAATAACATACAGCCAGCCACCAAACAGCGACACAAACACGCTCATTCCCTGCTTTACAGCATAGGCCTCATTGGTATAATTTAAATTTGGCCATTTTAAATTGCAAATTAGACCAAACTCTGCCAAAAAAGCGCAAACTAGCAAGGTGCCAACCACGGCTAGCACGCAAACACCAAAAGGCACTTTTAGGGCTATGCAAGAAAAAATTGACGCCAGCAAAACAAATGGTGCACAAATTACAAAATGCGCATAAACCTTTGCTTTTAAAATGCTAAATGTTGGAATTGGCAGAGAGCGAACCAGCCACAAGGACTTGCCTTCAAGCGAAACAGACGGTGCCGAGATATCGCTAGTGGAATTCAAAAAAGCACAAACCACCATTGCAATTAAACCAAGCATTGCGCCGTCCGTAATGCCAATTTCGGTAAAAACACTTAGCAAGTAGTTGCCCTTAAACAAAACAAACACGCCAAATATCAAGCAAAATACGCTGCCAAAACCGCAATTTAACATATAACTTGCACTAGAAAAAAATCTTTTTAGTTCTCTTTTAACAAGTGCACCCTGCGTTGATTGACGCGAAAAAGTTTGCTTTGCCTTTGTTGCACTAGATGCCGCCGCACTAATTGCAAGTTTGTAAAAACTTTTTACCAAAATATAATAAGTCAAATAAGTTAGCAGTGTTGCTACAAGCATTCCGCCAAGCACCTGCCAAACATCGCCAACCCCAATTTTGCCCAGAGCGTACAGTGGAAAAGCATAAGTTTTTAGTTTTAATGCAACCGCTTCACCATTTTCAATAATCAGTACCAGTGCGTCGCCGGCGCGATACATCAAAATATAGTAAACAGCAAAAAGCAAGATTGAAATAATTACCGTTATAAAACTCTTGTTTTTTAACTTTGCACTTATTTTTGCCACCACATAGCCAAGCAAGCAAGACAAAATGGTTACCCATAGCGTAATTATTAAAAACAAAAGCAGACTAGAAATTACACCCCAAAAGGTAGGCCTACCAAACACAAAATATGCAAGCAAGGTCGGCACCATAATTAGCCCGGAATACAGCACCGCCATCAAATATACGCCAAACACGCGCGTTAGCACTATATACTTTGCAGGTATTGGCATTGATAGCAAAAAGTTGTTATCTTTTGCCTGATATACGCTTGCAAAGGTGCTAAACACACTGCCAAACACGCCTAGCATTAGCGCCACAAGCGACATAAGCGAAAAGTACATCCATGTCAGCCCTGCCTCATTTAGGCTAACAAATGCCGAACTCGCCACAAACCAAAAACAAACTACCAAAAACAACATTAGCACTGCAAACAAACTTACCGATACAATTACCGATTGTTTGGACTTTGCTTTGCCGGTTTTGCTATCTTTAAAAAAGTTTTGGTTTAGTTCCATAAACTGCTTTTTAAAAAGCGTTTTAAGCATCGTCGTCCTCCAATTCTAAAAAAACGCTTTCAAGCGATTCATCGCCCTTAACTTCGGCAGTTGTGCCCGATTTTATTAGTTTTCCACCTTTTATTATGGCAATTTTGTCGCACAATTTCTCTGCCACCTCAAGCACATGGGTAGAAAAGAAAATTGCCCCGCCGCTTGCGCAAAGTTCCCGCATCATACCTTTTAAAATATGCGACGCCTTTGGGTCTAGCCCTACAAAAGGCTCATCCATAATAACTAATTTCGGCGAATGTATCCACGCAGAAATAATTGCAAGTTTTTGCTTCATTCCGTGAGAATAAGATGAAATAATATTCCCTAGTGCGCCATCAAGCTCAAAATCTTTGGCATATTTGGTTATTTTTTCTTTGCGAGTTTGCTCGTCTATACCAAAAATATCTGCCACAAAATTTAAAAACTGATTGCCCGTCATATATTCATACAAGTCCGGATTGTCGGGTATATATGCCATCTTTTGCTTGCAAGCAATTGGGTCCGCGGCAATATTTATGCCGTCCACTCTTATCTCACCTTTGTCAAAACCAATCAGTCCGGTGCAGGCTTTTATGGTTGTGGTTTTTCCCGCCCCATTATGTCCAATAAAGCCATAAATTTCACCAGCGTTAATTGTAAGCGACAAATTTTCGACTGCCTTTTTGTCGCCATAACATTTTGTTAAATTTTTTATTTCCAGCATAATTAGTTCTCTTCTGTTTTTGGAGTTTCGGTTGTTTCAGTTGCCGGTGCAACTACTTCGGCAGGCGCTTTTGTTTCTGCATTGCTTTTTTCGTCTACCACATAGTTAACAACACACATTGCAACCAAATAAACAATACCAAGCGAAATACCTATTTCCATTGTAAAATTTAAACTTGCTTGCAACGCTTCCACAATAATTGCACAAATAAAACTTGCTGCAATTGGCAAAGCTAGATGCAAAATGGCAAGTAATTTTAAATTTTTTGAAGTTTCTTTGGTAAAATACTTATCTGCAACTTCAAGTCTTGCGTAAAAATTTCTATTAAACCAGCAAAGCACCCCAGCAGCGGCAAAACTAATCATCATGCAGATGCCTGCGCAAAGCATATTTTCACGCGAGAGTGTTTCGCCAACCGTTTCAAGTTCTGCGTTTATGGTGTTGACAACATCAGCCGAACCCATAGCAGCAATCATAATAATTCCGCCAACAAACGCTATACAACTAAAGGCAAAACCGATAACCGAAAGCACCTTAAAAAACTTGAAAAGGTTAATTAAAATTTTTTTACTTTTTTGTTGATTGTTTTCCATAATTTCTCCCTTTTTATAAATTATTTTATTTTTTAGTTTAATATAACTCAAACGCGCTTTTTGTTAAGTCCATTTAGCAAAATATACGCCCCAATAATAACGGCAACCGAGATTGTTAGCACGGCATACATCGCGCCAATTGAAACCTTTGTATCAAAAAAATATAGGTTGCAATCTACGCTATCTTTTACAGCCTCCACAACTTCTGGTGGAAAATTTGAATTCGACATTTCGGCAAAAACGCCACGCAGAGCATGATTTCTTAATAGCGAAGTGCCATAAGTACCAGGCAAAAACATAATTACTTTTTGAAGCCCGTCACTAAATTGCGAAATTGGCATATACGCGCCACAAATAAATCCATATCCCGCGCTAACTATGGTGCCGACTGCCGAAATTTGACCTTGCGAATGCAAAAACATATTTATAAGTGAAGATAGCGCCGTGCCAAACATTGTGAGCAAAATTATATCAACTAGCAAGAGCATACAATCGCCAAAACTTAAAAACCAACCGGTTATTGCAACATAAATAAGTGAAGCAACCATTGCAACCAAACTTACAATAATTGTGGTTGCAAGAGTGCCTACATAATATGAGCCTGCAAGCACCGATTTTTTTACCGGCGAAACTAGCATATCTTTTCGCGCGCCAGTAACCTTGTCTGTTACCATTATCATATTTGCACAAAAGGCTACCGTAACGCAAGAAACAGCCAGCAAGGATGAAAACAATTCGCCACTAACCATACCGTTTATTAGTTTTTCGCTTACCTCAAAACCTTCTGGCAAACTTGACATAAAACTACTTTTGTAAACTTTTGCCAAAAAGGTAGCATACAACACTAGCAAAATAATTGGAGTAATTAAAGAAGTAAACAGCACCCCTTTATCTTTAAAAAATATTTTTATATTTCTTTTTACCATTTGAAAAAAAGTTCTCATTTTAATTCTCCTGAACCAGTTTTTTACCCGTCACTGCCAAAAATACATCGTCCATTTTGCCTTTTACAATTTCAAAATCGCAAAATAAGTCGGGATTTTTTACAATTAGTTCTTTGGCTTCTTCGGTATTTTTTACCGTAAGTTTTAGGCGGTCGCCCAACTTTTCATAAGGCAAACCCAGCTTTGCCACATCAGTTTCATTGGCGCCATAAAGCCAAATATAGTCACTAGAATATTTGTTTTTTAACTCAATTGGCGTTCCTTCTGCCGAAATTTTTCCCGCGTCCAAAATTACCACATAATCGGCCTCGGCGGCTTCTTCCATATAATGGGTAGTTAAAAACACGGTCATCTTTTCATCAAGTCTTAGTTTGTTAATTACCGACCACAATGTTTTGCGCGTTTGTGGATCTAGTCCGGTAGTAGGTTCGTCCAATATTAGCACCTTTGGTCGATTTAGTAATGCACGCGCCACATCAATACGCCTGCGTTGCCCGCCCGAAAGTTTTTTAACCGTACGATTTAACAAGTTTTTAAAATCTAAAACGTCGGCAAGTTCATTTATTCGTTTATCGGTTTCTTCTTTGCTCAAACCATACAAGCTAGCACGGACTTCCAAATTGTCCTTTACCGAAAGCACGCCATCCAAGACAGACGACTGAAATACAACACCAAGGTCCTGGGTTATTTGCAACATATCGGTATCGATGTTTTTGCCGTCAACTATAACGGTGCCTTTATCTTTTGCAAGGCTTCCGCACATTATGGATATGGTGGTACTTTTACCCGCACCATTAACACCCAAAAAGGCAAACAACTCACCTTTTTTTACTCTAAAAGATAGGTCGTTTACAGCATGTACATCACCAAAAGATTTGTCCAAATTTTTTATTTCAATTATGTTTTCCATTTCTTTCCACCTTTTATAAGCATAGTTTAACTCTACGAAAATAAAATGTCAAGTAAATTTTACATCAAATTAAAAAGTTCCAAACATTTTTGGAACTTTTAAGCGTTTTATTTTTGTTAAAAATCATATTCGGCGTTTAGTTTTTCTACCGTCTGTTTTAGTTCTAGCGCCAGTTCTTCCGCCAAAAGATGGTCAGCACATTCCACCATTATACGAATATATGGTTCAGTGCCCGAAATTCTAATCATTAGTCTGCCCTTGCCCTCTAGCCTCTTTTCGGCTTTGTCTACCGCATCAGCCAAAACCTCGCTATTTATTATACGAACCTTGTCGCCAACGGCTACATTTATATTGCATTGATAATAGTTTTGATAATCAAAGAAACTTGAAAGTTTTTTACCAGTTTTGGCGCAAATTGCAGCCACCAGAAGCGCGTTTAAAATTCCGTCACCGGTTGGAAGTTTGTCACGCACAAACACATGCCCGCATTGCTCACCACCAATAAGCAAATTTTTTTCAATAAGTTTTTGGCTTACATATTTGTCACCAATATCCGTACGCAATAGTTCAATGCCCTGTTTTTTGAGAGCAATTTCCACCCCCATATTAGTATGGCGCGTACCAACTACCATAGCCGGATTAAGTTTACCTTGACGCTTATATTCGCCCGCAAACATATAAATAATTTTGTCACCGTCCACGACCTCGCCGTTTTCGTCCACCGCAATAACACGGTCGCTATCACCATCAAAGGCAAAACCCATATCTGCCTTGTACTTTAAGACATATTTTTGCAATTTTTCTACATGCAAAGCACCGCACCCATCGTTTATGTTTGTGCCGTTTGGCTTGCAATAAGTTGCAATAACTTTGGCGCCATTATCTCTAAAAACCGCTGGCGCCAGTTTGTACGACGCACCCTGCGCACAGTCGAGCACAATTGTTTTGCCTTTTAGCGAAACATCTATGCTACTAGACAAAAATTTTTCATAATGCAAAATTAGCCTTGGCTCGTAAGAATAAGTCCCAACCTTGTCATAAGGCACCACTTTTTCTTTTAAAAAACATCTTTCTAGTTCATTTTCTCGCGCGTCGCCGAGTTTTTTGCCAGTGCTATCAAAAATTTTTATTCCGTTATATTCTGCCGGATTGTGTGAAGAACTAATAACCACACCAAAATCGTATCCAAGATGAGTTATTAGATACCCAATTCCTGCCGTTGGACAAATACCAACATCAGTAACCGAAACTCCGGCGTTCATTGCGCCTGCCGAAAACGCCAATGTAAATAGCGAACCCGACCCACGAGTATCGCGCCCAATTAACACTTTGGCATTTGGATATTTGCGCGCCAGCGCGTTGCCACATTTATAGGCCACCTCGTAAGACAAATCGTCATTAACTTTTCCTCTAAGTCCGTCCGTTCCAAAAAATACTCCCATTAAACTATCTCCTTTAAATATTGTTTCGCTCGTTGTTTTTTTATTGTTTCTCTGCATCTACCAATAACAAAATCGGTATTTTCGGTATCCACTGTTAAGGTTGTGCCGGCGCAAATATAACTGTTGTCCGCAATTGTTACCGGCGCTATAATATTGCAATTGCTACCAATAAAGCAGTTGTTGCCCACCGTGGTGCGATTTTTTGTTTTTCCGTTGTAGTTAACAAAAATGGCGCCACAGCCAATATTGCAATTTTCGCCCACATCCGCATCACCTACGTACGCCAAATGACTTGCCTTTGAACCTCTGCCAAGCGTTGCGTTTTTTATTTCTACAAAATTTCCAACCTTGGCATTTGTGCAAACATGTGCGTTTGGTCTTAGGTGTGCAAAAGGCCCAATTTCCACATTGTCTTCCACCACACTGTCTTCTATATAGCTGCTTTTTATTACCACGTTTTTGCCGACTACCGAATTTTCTATTACCGAATTTGGGTAAATCACCGTGCCTGCGCCAATTACACTATTTCCTAGTACATAAGCGCCTGCCAATACTTTTGCACCCTCTTCTACCACTGCTTCGGGGTCAATATACCCAAAAGTGGTCGGCATTTTTTGATTTTTTACACTCATATTTTTCGTTTTTTACTCCCATTTTTTGTTAGTTTAACACATTTTTATGCCATTTGGCAACTTTTTTGCCCATAAAGCGCGAAATTTAGTCTAAATTTTTTCAAAAAAGTGATGACAGATTTTTGTTTTTTAAAAAGTGTAAAATCTGTTAATACATTTTATGAAAAAAATATAAAAAATGCCCCACCACATAGGTAGAGCATTTATGCAATTGTCTAAGAGTTTATTTGACCAGTTATTACCACAATGGTTTTGCCCGTGCCAGCAGATGTGCTTGCAGGAACAGTAAGTTCCAAAGTGGAACCAGTTGGCAACGTTAGGGTACGCGTTGAACTTGTGTAAGTATACGAGCCGCTGTCTACCGTTTGCGTTACGCCACCAGTAGTTACCGTAATGGACGAAATAACAAAGTTTTCTGGCAAAACATCGGTTATTACAACGCCCGTTGCTTCTTGGTTGCCACTGTTTTCTAGCGTTAAAGTGTAAGAAAAAGGCACACCTTCGGTAATTTGATCCGCGCTAGTGGTTTTTGTCATAAGCACACTTGCATATTCTGCTAGTGGAAGCGTTACCGTTGGACTAGGCGAAGCCGTTATTTGAGTTCCTGAAGCGCTACCAGAGTTTGCCGTTACCGTTGCCGTGTTGGTTATTTCGTTAACCGAACTTGTTACTGCGCCCACCGTAGAAACGTAGTCAAACACCACGCTTTCACCGGCAGCCAAAGGTCCCGAAAATACAAAAGTTAATGGACTGGTTGTAGTTGGGTTAACCGCAGTAATGGTGCCGTTGTAGTTTTGGTAAGCACTACCACTAAGATAAGTAAGTGGCGTGCCCGAACCGCCGTTGTCATCCGCCACTGTTATGTTGTAAAGTGGTGAAGTACCGGTGTTGGTTATTTGGATGTAATAGGAGATGTTTTCCCCCGGACGAAAATCTTCGTTTTGAGAACGCTTGGTAGCCGAAATTGCAAATTCGTCTAAAAGCGTTGCCGTGGTTTGGTTACTAGTAGCCGAGCCGGTTCCCGTCCTGCCATAGCCATAAGTTGCGCTAGCTGTGTTTGTGATTGTAGTTGGCATAGTCCCCTCCTTTTAGTGATATATCACCAATACATAATATTCTAACGCCTAAAAATATGTCACCAACCAATTTTTTGGCGTATCGCCGTATTTTTAAGGCTAAAAAAGTAAAAACTACTATTGTTTTATTTGACTTTTTGACGCATTTTGTTTTACTCTTAAGGTAATAAAAAATAAGGAGCGCGTATGAATAAAATTTACGAACCACTCTTTACGCCATGGAAAATTGGCAAAGTGGAAATAAAAAACCGTATTGTTCTTTGCCCAATGGGTGGCACCTCGCTATTTGGCTGGATGGAACCAAACCATTTTGACAAAGAATCGGCAAAATTTTTTATGCACAAAGCAAAAAATAATGTAGGCTTAATTATCCCCGGCATTGCCCCACTGCGAGATTTAATTATGGGCAGATGGCTATACCAAAACAAGTGTATGTTTAAAGAACTAAAAGCCTATATGGAAGAAATTCATAAAACCGGCGCCAAATTGTTTGTTCAATTAACCGCTGGCTTTGGTAGGTCGTTTTCGCTTCCAAACTCACTGGTACCCGTTGCAAAAAGCAAGATACTAAGCGCACTGGTTAAACCAATTATCGACTTGTCGTACTTAAACGCTTCGCCTAGCGAACTTCCTAACCGTTGGGCAGAAGACATTATGTGCCGTCCTCTTACCAAAAAAGAAATCGAAAAAATAATTTTTGCTTTTGGTGAAACCGCCAAACTTTGCAAAGAGGCTGGCGTTGATGGTGTAGAAGTTCACGCTGTGCATGAAGGCTATCTTTTGGATCAATTTACTTTGCCTTACACCAACGGCAGAACCGACGAATATGGTGGCAACTTTGAAAACCGCTACCGTTTTCCAGTAGAAATTGTAAAAGAAATCAAAAGCAAATGCGGCGAAGACTTCCCTGTTTCGCTTAGATACTCCGTAGTCAGCAAAACCAAAGGCTTTGGCATGGGCGCTGTTCCGGGCGAAGAATACAAGGAAGTTGGCAGAGATATGAAGGAAAGCGAACGCGCAGCTGCCTACCTTGAGCAAGCCGGCTACGACATGCTTAACGCCGACAACGGTACCTATGATGCTTGGTACTGGGCTCACCCACCAGCATATATGCCTCAAAACTGCAACTTGGACGATGTTGCACACATCAAAAAATTTGTTAAAATTCCGGTTGTATGTGCCGGCAGAATGACCCCAGCCGTTGCAAGCGAAGCCATCAAGCAAGGCAAAATTGATGCCATGGGCGTTGCAAGACAATTTTTGACCGACGGCGAATGGGTAACCAAACTAATTGAAGACCGCGAAAATGAAATAATGCCTTGCATTTGCTGCCACAACGCTTGCTTTACCATGGCACATTACAAGGGCGTTGCCAACGACCAACCAATGGAAGACTCAAAACACATGGCTCGTTGTGCCCTTAACCCAACTACCATGCAAAGTGAAAAATACAAAATTGTTCCAGCAAAAAAGAAAAAACGCATTGCCATTATTGGTGGCGGTATTGGCGGTATGGAAGTTGCTCGAGTTTGCACCTTGCGCGGTCACGACTGCACTATTTACGAAAAGAGTAACAAACTTGGTGGCGTGTTTATCCCTGCATCTGCCCCATCGTTTAAAGAAAACGACCGTCGACTTCTTGCTTGGTACGAAAACCAAATGAAGAAACTCGGCATAAAGATTATGTTTAACACCGAAGTAACCGATCCACAAACCTTAAACGCCGACGAAGTGGTGGTAGCAACCGGTTCCAAAACCAAACGATTGCCTATTGAAGGCGCCGAACGCGCCATTGACGCCATAGACTTTTTAAACGGCAAAAAAGTGGGCAAAAATGTCGTTGTTATCGGTGGTGGACTTACTGGCTGTGAAATAGCCTACGAACTGGAAAAAATGGGCAAAAAACCTGTTATAGTGGAATTTAAGAATGATCTTATTGCCACCCCAGGTGTGTGCCTTGCAAATAGTTCATTTTTACGCGATTATTTTGCATACAAAAAGGTTCCTGTTTATCTTGAAACCTCGGTGCAAAAACTAACTCGCACAACAGCAATAATTAAAACCAAAGACCAAAAACCGGTAGAAATTGTGGCTGACGACGTAATTTTGGCAATTGGCTACAAACCAAACCCTGCCTTTGAAGCCGGCAAACACATTTATGTCGTGGGCGATGCCGAAAAGGTTGGCAACCTTCGCACCGTAATTTGGGGTGCTTGGGACGTTGCCATGAAACTATAACATCAGTCAAAGGTTGTTAAAATAATTAAAGAAAGCAAAAAAGAGTTTCAAACGAAACTCTTTTTTATTGCCTCAAATTTTATAGCAAAATTATGAATTAAAGGGTTATTGTTAAAGCGAAAATGCTAGATTGAAATTAGCAAAGCGGGACGCACGCCGCCGTTGGTATAATTCACATCGTTACGGAGGTTCAAGATGCCGCTATATTCTACAATACATGCACGACTATCAAAATTGCCCGCGGAACGCAGCCAACAGTACCCGCAGCCTTTTGAGTTCATCAACACATTATTTACCACCGCAAAATCAGTAGTTGTCGCTGCGCGACCTTTTTTGTTTAAATATAAGTTGGCGCCATAATATGTATTAAGTGCTTCATAATAGCTTATTAGCCATACATTATCTTGGCTGGTACTACCTCCAGTTGTTACTGTATAGTCGTCTTGGGTATCATATTTATTTGTGCCAAAGTATCTTGTTATGTTGGTTTTAATATATCCTTTGTCGGTAGCACTAAATGCGCTGGTGTAAAAAGCATTATTGAGCCAGGTATGGACGTTACTTGTACCCCACGCGTTACCGTTAGCAGATTTATTAAACATTACATTTGCTGTTAATATTTGCTCGCTTATTACTCTTAGGTTGGTTGTTGAACCAGTATAGGCGGTTTTGGTAGTTGAATATGCTTCTAGCAAAAACCATTTTATTGGTTCTACCTTAAACCAATAAGCATTGCCACTTGTTGCTTTGGTGCCAGTTGAAAATTTGTATTGTTCACCAGTGCCATAAACTACCGCACTTGCAACCTTAACATATTTTGCACCATTGTAAGAATATTCTACATGTGCAGTTTGCGCCGTGTCATCACTTGCACCTACGGTAAAGGTTTTGCCAGTTTTGGCACTATCGCCTAGGGCATTTAAGGCAGATACGGTTGTTGTGTCTTCTACCACCGTTTGTGGGTATTCGCCTAGTTCTACATAATAATAGTAGTTGCCACCAATCGCTTCATCAGTTACTTTTATTCTTGATGATGTTGACTGGGTGGTTGCTATACCAAAGTTTAAGGTGTAATTCCAATCTGCTGTTTCTATCTTTACTGATTTGCTTAAATCTACTTTTGCTTCCGCCTTAATAAATAGATGCTCCCCGCCATTTACGGTTACACTTCCACCGTCAGTTAGTGAGGTAACGCTATCAAATGTTGGGAGAGTGGCATTTGCTGCTTTGGTGTATGAATAACTAACAACCACATTTTGATCAGTTACTGCCGGTGCCGTTAGGGTTACATTATTAGATGTCGAGCCCTCTGGCAATACATAGTAAAAATAATAGGTTATTGCAACATAGGTTCTGCCACCATTTACTATTTCTTTAATTTTGTCATTGCTTACAAAGTCTACTTTTTCTTGTATACTGGTTAAGGCGGCATTTTGCACCCCTTCGGTGGTAGTGCCGTCGTACACTTTTAGCCAATCGGTAGCCGTACTGCTTTCACTAAGTACCTTGCTGGTGGTACGGTCAGTACCCGCAACATCACCTACACGAGTTGCATAAAGCGTGCCTTCTACCGCATCAAACTTTAAGTTAAGTTGGTTGGCAATTGCCACTTGAAAATTTGTAAGTGTTGCAAACACACCCACTGCAAGCAAGCATAATGCACTTACCATAGAAACAATAGTTGCCACTAACTTTGTTGTGTTTTTCTTTTTCATCTTTTCTCCTTGTTTTTCTGCAACGAAAAATGGGTAAACAAAAATTTCGTTTACCTTGTATAACGCACAAAATTGCCCTTTATTCGGTTGTTTCTTTCTGTCCTTAAACTAGCGTTTGCCCAATCGCTTTTGGCGACTAAATGGCGCCCCCCCCCCCCGAGAAAATGCTGGAATTATAAGGCTTTGAGCCACTTTTACGCTTTTTACTATTGCCATTACAATTTCCTCCTTCCCTTAGGTTTTGGGGTGTTGTTAGTATGTTACTAACAAGTATATATTATCACAAAAAAACAAAATCACCAAATAAATTTCGGTGATTTTATAAAAATTATATTCAAAATATTTTCGACATTAAAGCGTCAGCGGGCAAGCTCTATCAAGGTTCCTTGGAAGTCGCGACAAAACAGCACCACATTCGTGGTGCTGTTTTCGTTTGGTCGCGAGAAGCGCGGAAACTGGACGATAAGCGACACTTTGATGTGACTACATCAAAGCAAGCCACAAGTCCAAGTTGGAGCGCGCGTGCCGGCGGTTCGGTAGAGAGCCGGAACTCTCCAATCTCAAAACGATTTTGGGTCATTTTGAGAATTCTTTTAAGAATTTTATGTTAATCTATTTTTGCTTAATACTAAATTTGTTTTTGTGGCACCTTGCAACAACGCAAAACAAGCCTTTTTGTTAATTGTCATTTTCACTTGCGTGATATTTCGCTTCTTTTATTTCGATATTTCTAAAGTAGTACTTTAAAATTTCATCGTAGGTTTTGCCGTTTTCTGCCAAAACTTGCGCCCCCCATTGGCTCATACCCACGCCATGACCATAGCCTTTTCCAGAGATAACTATGGACGAAGTGGACATCGTGATATCCTCAATCAGGGTAGATTTTAGTTTGGTGCTCCCAATTTTTAGCCTAAAATCGTTTGCGTTTACTTCGGTGTCGCCAAATTTTATGGTTTGCGCGCGCCCACTTTTATCCGTACTAGTTATGGTCATATCTTTTACCGAACTAACGCTTGCGCCCATTTTTCGTAGTGCCGAAAGAACATCCGCCTTAGAAAATTTTGCCGTCCAAGTAAAATCTTTACTATTTTCTTCATTTTCCGGTGAGTCTACCGATTTTGTATAACTTTCATCATTAAAATTGTTCAAGCCATACTTGCTTTCGGTAGTCTTGCCCCCACTGTTTGAATGGAAATAAGTTTCAACAATCTTGCCGTCACTCGTTACCACTTTACCTTTGGTTTCTGCCACCGCCGAACGAATGTTATCGTTTATACGGTCAGGCGCATAGGCTTGTGCTTCGGTAATGTCGCTAGATATATCCGCACCATCGTATTTACTCTTGTTGTTTTGCAAAAAATAAATAGCAAAGGTTCGCGCCACCACTGCTTGCGCCTTTATGGCCTCGGGGTTCCAATCGTTGTTAATTTCCCCAGCCACAACACCAGCAATGTAGTCCTCAAAGTTTATTTCCTCAATCTCTTTTGTGGCGGTATTATATAGTTTTAGTTTAGGTTCGGTTTTGTCCGTCGTTAATTCAATTTGTTTTGGGAGTTCAATATTCGCTTTTTGGTTTTTGCAACCTACCAAACAAACAATAGATAACAGCCCAAACATTATGCATAATAGTTTTTTCATAATTCTCATCCTTTTTGTTAGTTTGAGAAAATTTTGCACTATTATTCACCAAACATTAAATTTAGTTGGTTAAGCGCTTCGTGAGTAAACTCTTTAAGAAGAGTATTACGTTTTACACTATAAGTGTTGTTTATCATATTGACAACATTTGACGCCTTGCCCACCAGCACCACCATCTTTTTGGCTCGCGTTACCGCCGTGTAAAGCAAGTTTCGGGTCATCATGGTTGGGCTTCCGCCACTAACCGGAATAACAACCGCGTCAAACTCGCTACCTTGACTTTTGTGAATGGTTATAGCATAAGACAAAATAACCTCGTCTAGTTCAGTAATTGTATAAAGCGCCACTCTGCCGTCCTCAAACGTAATAACGGTTTCGCCACTTTTTTCTATATCAGTAATATAGCCAATATCTCCATTAAATACGCCCTTGCCAAACTCCGCACCGTTTATCCATTCTTTATCATAGTTGTTTGCCGTTTGCATAACTCTATCGCCAATTCTAAATGTTTTAGAATTAAACACAACTTCTTTTTTGTCCGACGATTTTGGGTTTAGGGCTTGTTGCAATTTGTTATTTAAATTGTCCACACCCATTTCGCCCACCTTAACCGGTGCAATAACTTGCACATTGTCCACGCTTTCACCAATATAGGCTGGCAACCGCTTTTGAACCAAGTCCACCACCAAATTTGACGCTTCGTAAGGGTCGTCCTTTTGCATAAAGAAAAAATCGCCGTCCTTTTTTGATAAATCTAGCATCTCGCCATTGTTTATGCGGTGTGCGTTTACAACAATCATACTTTCACCCGCTTGACGAAAAATCTGCGACAAACTAACAACTGGCACTTCGGGCATAGCAATAATATCTGCCAGCACATTGCCTGCACCGACACTAGGCAACTGGTCTTTATCGCCCACCAAAATTAGGCGCATACCCGCATCAACCGCGTTAATTAGGTTGTACATAACAAAAGTGTCAACCATAGAAAACTCGTCCACAATAATGGCGTCGGCTTCCACCTCTGTTTTGGTATCAAAGGCATTTGCAAATTCTTTGCCCTTAAAATTTATATCCAGCGCACGATGAATGGTCATTGCGTTTTCGCCAGTACTCACCGACATACGTTTTGACGCTCTTCCAGTTGGTGCAAGCAACAATGTTTTTAGTCCCAAACTTTTTAAAATACCATTTATGGCTTTTATTATAGTTGTTTTACCAGTACCCGGCCCACCGGTTATAACCACGAGCCCGTTGTTTACCCCACTTTTTATGGCTTCCTTTTGGCGCTCGTGCAAAGTAATATGGTTCATTTTTTCATATTCTTGCAATTTGCTAGTTATATCAATTTGATTAACCTCGCTTGACGCAATAAGTTTGGCAAGACGCGTACCAATAACGCGCTCCATCTTCATATATTTTTCTAGCCCAAGCCAAATAGCGCCATCTAGTTCTTTTTCGTACAAATAGCCATCTATAATTAAATCGGCAATGACTTGTTCAAAACGCTCGCGTCTGCTTTCTGCATCAATGCCCAAAAGCTCTGCCGTGCAAGCAACTAAATTTTCTTGCGCACATATGGTACTACCGCGTTTTTCAGCAATTTCGCCAAGCGTATACACAATACCCGCTCTAATTCTAAAATTTGAGTCCGGTTCTACTCCCATCTTGGCTGCCAATCTATCGGCAGTTTTAAAACCAATACCATCTATATCTTCCACCAACTTGTATGGGTTGCTGGATATTACCGTTTCGGTTTGGTTCTTGTAACGAGTGTAAATTTTTACTGCCATGTTTGTAGATATATCATATTGCTGCAAAAACATCACTGCATCTTGCAATTTAATAATTTCTAAATATTTAAGCGAAATTTCTATCGCTTTTTTCTTGCTAATTCCCCTAACTTCAGCCAATCTAATTGGATTATTTAGCATTATATCCAAAGTTTGCTCACCAAAGTGCTCCACAATATTGTTAGCGGTAATTTCGCCCACGCCAGAAATAAGCCCCGACGACAAATACTTTACTATTTGTGCACTGGTTGTTGGCTTTTCTATTTTTACTGACTTTGCTTCAATTTGTTTGCCATACTTTGGGTGCACCTTTATGTCGCCCTCAATTTGCAAATTTTCACCCACGCCAACTACCGGAAACTTGCCCGTAACCGTTAGTTCTTCATCGCCAGTGCTAAGTTTTATTATGGTATAATTGTTATCGTTGTTTCGATAAACAATACTAGATACTTGCCCAAAAATTTTCATAAGTGTATTATGCCTTAAAGTTGTTTGTTTGTCAAGTTTATGGGGTGTTAAAAACCGCGTCATAAACGCGGTTTTTCAACAAGTTTTCAACACCTACAAAATTTTGTTCTAAAACGCTACAGCCCTTTATTTTTCTAGCCTATTTGGTGGTAGTGCAAATAAATGTTTAAAGTTTTCAACATGGTTTTCAACACTTTAAACTTATGCCGTGAAACAAATAGTGTTTCACACCCATTTTTACGCCATCAAAAGCGAATAAATTACGTATAACGCGAGCAGTAAAAACCCCTGCATACGATTGGTTTTTCCACGCTTTAAAATTGGAAAAGTTATTATGCTAGTAATAACAAGCAAACTAATTACCGTTATTACAAGTTCTTTGCGCGGAAGGGTAATTTTGCGCGCAGGTGCCACAATGGTTGCTAGCGACATAAGAAGAGTTGAGTTGATTATGCTGGCGCCAAAAATGTTGCCAATGCCAATTTCACTATTGCCTTGCTTTACCGAACTAAAAGTGGTAACCAGTTCCGGAATGTTGGTGCCAACTGCAATAACCGTCATACCAACCACCGTTTGGCTGATGTTAAACATATTGGCAATGGTGTCTACGTTTTCAACTAGCACGTTGGCGCCCAGCCCTACTGTTATTGCCGAAATGGCAAATTGCCACACAATTTCCGCCCAACTATGCGTAGCTGTTAGGTTTATTCGTTCCACCTTCTCGGCGCGCTTTGCCTCGATGCAATTTATTATTACATAAATTACAAAAGTGGAAGTTAAAATTATTGCACTGATTATAGTAAGTTTGCCCGACAAGCCCACAAAAAACAACACCGCAATTGAAACAATAAAAAATAAATATTTAGATAAAAAACTCTCGGTTTTTACCTTTGATGGGCTAAGCAAAAATGAAAGCCCCAAAACCAAAGCAAAATTGCAAACCATGGCGCCAATTGCCGTATTTATTGCTACAATTTCGTTGCCTTTGCTACTTGCAATAACCGACACTGTGGTTTCGGGGAAAGTTGTTGCAATTGACACTATGGTTGCACCGACTATAATTGGTGGTATATGTGTTTTTTCGGCAAACCACACCGAAGATTCCACCAGCAAGTCCCCACCCTTTAAAATAAGCACAAATCCCAAGAAAAAAATAAAGATATTTAAAAAGCCAACCATACTAAAAATGTATGGTCGGCTTCTATCAAATATTCTAAATTAGTAATTTTCTTTTCTTAGTTCAAAATAACTTTGTGGATGAGCGCAAACTGGGCAAACCTCAGGTGCCTTTTCGCCATAATAAATATGACCGCAGTTACGGCATTCCCAAATGTTTTTGCCTTTTTTTACGTACACTTCGCCAGTTTCTACATTGTTTAACAATTTGCGATAGCGTTCTTCGTGCGATTTTTCAATTGCACCGACTCCCCTAAACTTGCGCGCAAGTTCTGGAAAACCTTCGGCTTCGGCTGTTTTTGCAAAGTTTTCGTACATATCCGTCCACTCGTAATTTTCACCTTCTGCCGCCGCTTTTAGGTTTTGGGCAGTGTCGCCAATGCCTTCCAACTCTTTTAGCCACATTTTTGCGTGCTCTTTTTCGTTGTCGGCAGTTTTGTTAAAAATTTCTGCAATTTGTTCATAACCTTCTTTTTTTGCTTTGCTTGCAAAGTAGGTATATTTATTGCGCGCTTGACTTTCGCCAGCAAATGCTGACATTAAATTTTTTTCTGTTTGTGTTCCTTTATATTTATTCATACTTACTCCTAAATTATTGTGCTTCAGTTTGTCCGCCTTGGCGTTGCTGAATTTGTTTGTTAATTAAAAGTGCTGTGGTTGCACTAAGTGCAGCAGTCACACCAAGTTGCGAGGTTAACAAAGTTGTTGCAATTGGGCCAGCAACAGCAATAAGCGCAACTATGCCCGCAATTTTTAATGCAGTTTTTAAAAATCCTTTGGTTTTGCTTTCTTCCACTTGTCTGGTAGATTTAACTTTTCCACCAAGCCCTGCCCCACCATTTACCGGTTTTCTTGTTTGTTTTTCTTCTTCTGGCTCGTATTGTTCGGTTTTGGTTGCTGCTTTATCGGCTTTTTTCTTTGCTTTGCGCGCGGTTTTGTCTGCTTTTGCCTTATCTTTGGCGTCTTCTTTTGCTTGTTTCTTTTTTCTTTTTAGTTCACGCGTTTTTTCAGCGGCTTCTTGCGCCCTTTCTTCTGCTTCGTTTTTGCGTTCTTGCGCTTTGGCCTGACGTACCGTTTCATTAGCTGCTCTTTCGGTTGCATCGGCGGTTCGTTTTGCTGCATCGGCAAACTTGTCTGCTGCATTTGCTACGCGAGTGGCGCGTTTTGCAGTTTTTTCTGCCTTTGCAACCTTTTTATCAACTTCCTTATCCGCCATCTTATCGGCCCTGCGTTCAGCACGTTTTGCTTTTGCTTCATCTGATTTTTGTTTTGCTTTTGCCCATGCTTCTGCAATATATTTTTTTAGCGCCTCAATAACATTAGGTGATAATTTTTTCCCCGATTTAACTTTTCCTTTTGGAGGTACGACAGAAAAAGGTACGTCCAATTCTTTGTAGGAAATTTGGTCAACAGCATACCAGCCACCCGGTACCAACACTTTGTCGCCTTCGAGCGGTATTATTTCGTGCGTGCCACTTGTTAATTGTTTCATTGTTTTTCCCCCTTTGTTATGCGTTTCTTACTTTAAATTTTTTGCAAAGTTTTGCAAATAGCAAACCATCGACAACTGGTTCTAGCCCAATTTCACCGTCAATTTCCGTTTCATGCAAAAATGCGATGGCTGGATTGTTTATATCGCCAGTGTCCACATAGCAATATGCATATTCAGTGCCGTTGAGTTCTGCTGTGTCTAGTACAACAACTTTTGAATCGTTTTCAAAAGTGATTTCTGTTCCTTTTTGATATTTCATTTTGTTCTCCTTTATTTTTTATTTATTTTCTTTTTATCCAGTGCAAAATGTGGGTTAAGTTTTAGGTCTAGACATAAAACTTCTCTATATGGTTTTTGCTTGGAGCCTACCAGTTCAAAGCCAAGTTTTAGCAAGGTCTTTTTGCTGGCAAGGTTATCCGGATGCACGGTTGCAACAACCGTTTTGTAGCCCTCTGCCACATTTCGGTCAATATTTTTTGTGCACATTTTGTACATCAACCCCACGCCACGCGCGCTGGTATGCACAATGTTAAAAGCAAGCCCGACAACCGCCGTTAAATCAAACTTTTTTGGGATAACCACCGAATTTACCGTTTTGTTTGGCTGATAGTCGCTAGCCGAAACGCCAACCAACTTATGCCCTAAAAAGGCGCCCAAAATGTAAAATCTAGGGTTTACAAGCAACGCCTGTACGTCATTTAGATTGGTGCTTATTGGCAAAAACCATTCTTTGTTTGGAAGAACGCCGTACATATCGTTTAGCAAATCAACAAAACTTTGTGCATCAGTTTTTTCTAGTTTGCGATATTCAAACTTTGGTTCGGTTTCAAACCTGCGTTTGTTGGAAAAATTTTGTATAGTTAAATAAATTTCTTCCACCGCTTTGTCTAAATCTAAATTTTGCACAACTCGGTCATAATCTGTTTTAAAACTTTGCGCTTTGTCATAATCGCTCATGCGTCTATTTAGTTCTTCTTCGGTTTCGCCTCTTTCACGCAAGCGTTTTTCTAATTCCTTTTTTGGTGCATCAATAAAAATAGACAGTACTTTGCCGTCATAAAGTTTTTTTAATGCCTTTACGCCAACTGGATCACAATCTTTAATTGGAACCACGCCGCTTTGAAGCAACTTGTCAAAAACTTCTTTTTTCATTCCGCGATATTCGCCATGTCGCTCGGTATATTCAAACACCTCGCCAGTTTTTATCATATCTTCAAAGTTTTCGCGCGAGACAAAAAAGTATGGGTTACCTTCGCTTTCGCCTACCCGCATTTGGCGCGTTGCTACGCTTGGCGCCTTGGCAAACACATTTGGGTATTGCTTAATTAACGTTTTTACAATAGTGTCTTTGCCAACCCCACTAGGACCCTCTATTACAACAATGATATCTTCAAATTTTTCCACGTTTTTAGTATAACAAGTTAAATTGTTTTTCGCAACTAATTTAAAAGGCATAAAAAAATTATTGCCCACTTAGAGCAATAATTTTAACAAATATCCCAAAAGCAAACTTGGCACCACTAGCATTAACACAATAAACAAATTCTCTTTGCGGTTTTTGTTGCTTTTAAACAAAACCATAAGTCCAAGACCGGCATTTACCGAAAGTCCGCAAACGAGCGAACCAAACGATAGCCCACCAACCATGTATAGTTGCGTTAAGACAACCGACGATGCGCAGTTTGGAATAAGCCCGATTAAGCAAGCAAACAGCGGCTCAAACACGCCACCTTTTTGCAAAAAGTTTGTTATGTTGTTTAGCCCTACATAATAAATAATGGCACCAAACACAACATTGGCAACTAGCACAAAAACGAATATTTTTAAGGCGTGCAAAATTGGGTGCATCCACTCAAACTTGTTGTCCACTTCGTGACCACAACACCCATGCAAGTGCGAATCTGGTGCTTGTTCTATAGCCGGCGCGGGCGCCGTTTCTGGCTTAAAAAACTTGCCATATAGCCACATAGACAGATAACCGACTAGCACTGCAAAGACAATTTTTATTGCCATTAAAATTAACAAATCCAGAGCGAACTGTGGTTTTGATAGCATAAGTGGCAATGCTTCGTCGCTGGTTGCAATGTAAACAGCAATAAGCGCGCCCACCGACAATTTGCGTTTGTTAAACAAATCGGTGCTAATAACCGAAAAGCCGCATTGTGGCACCGAACCAAACAACGCGCCAAAAATTGGGCTAGCCTTACCGTTAATTAAACTAGATTTTTCGAACTTTAAAACTTGCTTGTATTCGAGTAGTTCAATCAAAAAATATACCACCAACAAAATTGGTAGCATCTTTAAACTATCAATCAAAGCGTCTAAAAGCACTTCTCCCATGTTTCGCTCCCTTGGGTTATATTATAACAAATTTTTTGGCAAGTGCAAGCCTTTTGCCAATTATTATCTTGACGAGCCGCCGTCAAGATGTTACAATAAAATTTATTAAATCATAGGAGAAAATTATGATCGAAAAATCATTTGTAATGTTAAAACCCGGCTATGCCGAAGAAGAAGTTTTGGAAGAACTTGTAAAAAAACTTACCGCAAGAGGCTTAAAAGTTCACCACATCAGCCCTGTTGTTTATGACAAAGAACACGCTAGAAAACACTACGCTGAACACGTGCACAAAAGTTTTTATCCTTCACTAGAAGAATATATCACCAGTGGCACCTGCATTGGCATGATTGCTGAAGGCGAAAACGCAATTGCCACCGTGCGTGATGTGGTTGCTCCACAAACCGAACCTGGCAAATTCCGCCACGACATTATGGTAAAATATGGCCTTGATCCAGTAAAAGAACTAACTCGCAACGTTGTTCACGCTAGTGACAAACCAGAAAGCGCAGAAAAAGAAATGAAAATTTATTTCGACGCCGCAAACATCAACATAGATAAAAAAGCATAAAAAAACCGCTCACCAAACTGGTGGGCGGTTTTTTAGTTGTTATTTAACATCAGTTTTATAAAGTCCATGCTTATTGCAATAAGCAATTACACTACTGCCTTTGATGTATGGGAAAACGGCTTTTGGTTCGTCGGTTGGCTTAAAGTATTTTTTTGCACTAACCTCTTTTGTGCTAAGACCAATCCACATAATATAATGGTCATCTTGCATAACATGAGGAACTTCTGCGACAATATAACTCCCCACCTTTTTTACCACCGGAAGATGTTTTTCAAGCGCGCCATCGGTGCCATTTACCGGCACATCAACCATTTTTTCACCGCAACACATAATTCCGCAGTTTTTGCAGTGACAATCTTCCAAAACTTCTACCATTGCGCCACAATGTGCGCAACGCTTTAAAATTGTTTTCATAATTACCTCCTACACCTATAATTTTAGCCAAAAATTTTAAAAAAGCAAACAAATTTGAGTCTTTTTGCAGTTATTGTTATTGACAAGCCACCGGTATAAGGTTATAATAAATACTATGAAAAATCTAAATGATAGCAATAATAACAAACATTTTTAATCACGACTTGTCGGGGTATTTTTGCTATTTCATTTAAAGCCCGATTGTTCGGGCTTTTTTTAAAGGAGAAATATGGAACGCACAAAAATTAACAATCTGCAAGAAAACCAATCTGCCAAAATTGAAGGCTTTGTAGAAAGGGTTCGCGATACCCGCTATATGGTCTTTGTTATTTTAAAAGATATTTCGGGCAAAATTCAAATTTCCATAGACAAAGAAAAAGACGCTGCGCTAGTAGATAGCGCCGTAAAACTTGTTCCCGGTTCGGTAATTAGTGTTTGTGGCAAACTTAGCCTAAACCCAGCCGTAAAGCAAGGCGGAAAAGAATTTTTGCCAACCAGCCTAGACGTTTTGAGCCTAGCCGAACCATCACCAATTGATGGCGAAACTAACATTGAAAATCGTATGAATTTTAGATGGATAGATTTGCGCACAGACAAAAACCAACTAATGTGCAAAGTTGAGAGCGAATTTACTAGTGCCTTTAAAGACTTTTTAGTAAAAAACGATTTTATTGAAATTCATACTCCAAAACTTATTGGCGCAGAGAGCGAAAGCGGCGCCGGTGTTTTTGAAGTTAAGTACTATGACACCAAAGCTTTTTTAACCCAAAGCCCTCAATTTTACAAACAAATGGCTATGGCTGCAGGGCTAGAACGAGTTTTTGAATTTGGGCCTGTTTTTAGAGCCGAAAAATTTTCAACCAATCGTCACGCTAGCGAATACACGAGTTTGGATCTAGAAATGTCTTATATTAGTTCATACGAAGATGTTATGAATTTTGAAGAAGACTTAATAATTTATATCCTTACTCAAATAAAGGCAAAGTACGGCGAAGAAATAAAAAATGTGTTTGGCGCCGATATCGTAATTCCAACCAAACCATTTCCTCGTATGCAACTTGCCGACTTATACAAAATTTTTGAAAGCAAATACAACTACAAAGTTGCCGAAGAAGAAAAAACTGACCTCACCACCGAAGGTGAACGTCTTGCTTGCAGGTACGCAAAAGAACATTTTGGCCATGAATTTATTTTTGTTGTTGGCTTCCCTGGCGACAAACGCCCATTTTACCACATGCGCGACGACGCGGGCAGACTGATGGGTTATGACCTACTTTGGAAGGGCATTGAAATAACCAGCGGTGCACAACGCGAACATCGCTACGAACAACTAAAAGCCGTTGCCGAAAGCAAAGGACTTAAAAAAGATGTTGAGTTTTATCTAGAATTTTTCAAATATGGTTGCCCACCTCATGGTGGTTTTGCAATTGGAATGGAAAGATTTTTAATGTTACTACTTAACATCGACACCATAAAAGAAGTTCAATTTTTGTTCCGCGGTCCAAACCGTTTGGCGCCTTAATTTAGGAGAATATTATGAAAAAGATAGACATTGTAAAAATTAAAACCAGTCCCGAAACCTACGCGGACACCGAAATTACGGTTGGCGGTTGGGTTCGTTCGGCACGCGACATGAAGACCTTTGGCTTTATAGATTTAAATGACGGCACCAGTTTTAAAGGTTTGCAACTTGTAATAAACGCCGACAAGCTTTCAAACTATGCAGAATGTGCCAAACTTAACACCGGCTCAAGCATTATTGCAACCGGCGTGTTAAAACTTACACCCGAAGCAAAACAACCTTACGAACTAGAAACCACAAAAATTGAAATAATTTCCGCTACTGGCGCCGACTACCCTATTCAAAAGAAAGGCACTAGCGTGGAACTTTTGCGAAAACTAGCCTACTTGCGTCCTCGCACCAACCTCTTTAATGCGATATATCGCGTAAGAAGCGAAGCATCGTTTGCCTTGCATCAATTTTTTAACCAAAAAGGTTTTGTTTATGTGCACGCACCAATTTTGACATCAAGCGACTGCGAAGGGGCAGGACAACTATTTAAAGTGTCCACTCAAGACATTTATGGCGGCAAACAACTCAAACCCGAAGACGAACTTATGGGCAAAGCCGTTTACTTATCCCCTTCTTGCCAACTAGAAGGTGAAGCTTTTGCACTTAGCATGGGAAACATTTATACCTTTGGCCCTTCGTTTAGAGCCGAAGACAGCAACACCGTAAAGCACGCCAACGAGTTTTGGCACATCGAACCAGAAATGGCCTTTGCCGAACTAACTGACAACATGGACATTATGGAAGAGATGATTAAGTTTGCCATAAACCACTTGTTTGTTAAATGTGCAGACGAACTTAAGTTTTTTGAACAATTTGTTGAAAAGGGCTTAATTGAAAAGTTAAAAAATGTAACTGAAAATGTTTTTGCGCGTGTAGATTATGCCGAAGCAATAGAACTACTACAAAAAAACAACGATAAATTTGAATACAAAATAGAATTTGGTAGCGATTTGCAAAGTGAACACGAAAAATATTTGGCTGAAGTTGTCTTTAAAAAACCAGTTTTTGTTTACAACTATCCAAAAGAAATTAAGGCCTTTTATATGCGCTTAAACGACGACAACAAAACCGTAAAAGCCACCGACTTGCTTGTACCAGGCATTGGCGAACTTTGTGGCGCCAGCGAAAGAGAAGAGCGCTACGACGTTTTGCTAAACCGCATTCATGAACTTGGTCTAAAAGAAGAAGACTACTGGTGGTATTTAAATCTTCGCAAGTTTGGTTCGGTAAAACACAGCGGCTTTGGCATGGGCTTTGACCGCTTTATGATGTATGTTACCGGCGTTAAAAACATTCGTGATGTACTACCATTCCCTCGCACCCCAAACAACTGCGAATTTTAATCAATTTACTAAAACCAAAAATTTCACCATTCTTATGGTGAAATTTTTTTATTTTTCATTGTTTTTATTTTGATAATTTTTATAATTGGTGATACAATAATTTTGTAGGAGAAAACTATGAAAACAACAATGCTTACTTCTTTTGATGGATACAAACTTTGCATTAACGAATATTCGTCGCCAAACCCAATAGGTGTAGTTCAAATTGCTCATGGCATGGAAGAACATCAGGGCAGATACAAAGATTTTGCTACTTTTTTAACCAAAAACGGATTTATTGTGGTTTCGGCAGATATGCGCGGACATGGCAAAACGGCAGACAAATTGGGCTTTTTTGCCAAAAAGGACGGCGCAAAAGCACTAATTAAAGACCAGCAAACCGTGCTAGAATACATAAAAGCAACCTATGGCAATTTGCCCGTATACTTATTTGCTCACTCCATGGGCACCATAATTTCACGCAACGTGCTAAAAACCGATTCTAGCGCCTACAAAAAGGTAGTTTTGAGCGGCTTTCCCTGCTACAACAAGGCAACACCAATGGGCATTGCTCTTGCAAACACCATTTGCTTTTTTGCTGGCACCGCCCACAAGTCCAAAATGCTTGAAAAAATGTGTTTGGGAAGTTTTAACAAACAAATAACCGACCACAAAACTGACTTTGACTGGCTTTCGTTTAATGAAAAAAATGTAAAAAATTATATAGACGATCCGCTTTGTGGTTTTGGGTTTTGCTGTTCGGCTTTTAGAGATCTGCTAACCTTGGTTAAGGGAATGCATAGTGCAAAAAATACCCAGAACATAAAGTCTTCTTTACCTATTTTGCTAATAAGTGGCGACGCCGACCCTTGCACCGGCGGTGAAGACGGGCGCGCCGACTCACTTAATGCATTAAAGCAACAAGGCTTTAAAAATATTAAATTAACCACCATATCGCATGCAAGGCATGAAATTTTAAACGAAGAAAACAAAACCGAAACATACAACAAAATTTTAAAATTTTTGCAAAGCAAATAACAAAACCGACCTACTTGGTCGGTTTTTTGTTAGGTTTATTTTGCTCTAAAAGTTATAGTAGCCTCACTTGGGTACTCACCCTCTATGGCAAAAATTATTAACACTTCGTATTCGCCATTTGCAACAATTTCAAAACTATCACCAATGTTTAAGTCAGCTTCACAAACGACTTCACCCGTCGCAAGATTGGTAACAGAAATTAGCAGCCAGTCCGCACCTTGAATGTCAATATCACCGCTAGCGCCAATTGTATAGGTGCCCGCTTGCAAGTTTGCGTTAAACAAATAGGTGTCGTCACTTACTTCGGCCATAGGAATTGCTTTGGTTAATGCTTCCACACCGCTGGTTGGGTCCTCAGGTTGCTTGTCACCACAACTGCACGTGCCGGTGCTATCGTAATTATGTTGATGAAATCCACATTCACAATTAGCGCCATCAACAAATTTATGCTCCTCTTTTGGCGACTGATAACCGCACACATTGCAAATTCGGTAATGATAATTGGCGTCTGTTTGATAGGCGCCCCACTCGTGCACATCTAAATCGTACTTATAGTCGCAATTTGCGCCGGCACAATCGTGCCAATGGTGCGTTTCGTTGTTTGCATATTTGCCGCTTGGACTATGTTCATGATAACCACACTTGCAATAGGTGTTTTCTAAATTATGATATTCAACATTAAGCGAGCGGTTGCAAACCGTACAGTTTTGATAGTGGAAAGATTTGTTATATTGCATTTCACCTAGTTTATGTGAGGTATAATTTTTTCGCGCTGAGCAGTTTGGGTCTTTGCAGGCTTGCCAATGGCAGTCATCGTCACTCGTATAATTTTCATCAAAGTCGTGTTCGTGCTTGCCACATTTTGTACAATTGCAATTTGCTATTTCATGTGCCTCGCGCACCAGTTCGTAGCCACATACCGTGCAGTACTGCGCGTGGGTTTCGCCTTCGTCCACAAAAGTGCCTGCCGTATGCGCCACTTCATCAATATATGAATTGCAAGTTTCGTCTTTACATTTACGCCAATGCGCCAAAGCATTTGATGTAAAAGTTTCTTCATAGTCGTGTTCGTGCTTGCCACATTTTGTGCAATTGCAGTTTTCTATTTCATGCGCCTCACGCGCTAGTTCATAGCCACATACCGTGCACACCTTGTGATGCATAGCGCCATCGTTTAGCCATTCACTGGCGGTATGGTTGCCCACATCTAACCTATAAGTACAATTTGGGTCTTTGCAAGCTTTGTAATGACTGCTACCATCGTAAGTATAATTACTTTCAAACTCATGCATATGCTTGCCGCACTCAGTGCAGTTGCAATTTACTATATTATGTTCTTCGCGCGCTATCTCGCGTTTGCAAACGACACATATTTTGTAATGATAGTTTCCGTCCATCAACCACGCACTAGGTTCATGCAAGCCTTCGTCAGTTTTGCCGTTACAATGGCTATCTTTGCACGCGCGGTAATGTTTGTTGTTGTCACATGTGTAGGCACTGTCAAATTCATGCACGTGGTTTTTGCACACCGTGCAAGCAAAGTCTTCTACCGTATGTTCTTGTTTTTCCAATTCATAGTTACATACAGTGCAATTTTTGTAATGATAAGTTTCGTCAGTTTGATATTCACCAGCGGTATGAGGTGTTTCGTTAAATTTGTAGTCACAATCTGCGCCTACACATTTGTACCAATGTCCGCTTGCGTCAGCTGCAAAAACATAGGAATTTGTATGTTTGTGATAACCACAAACTTCACAAATGGTATTTTTTATGCTGTGAGATTGTTTTTCTACTTCTTTGCCACAAACCGTGCAAATTTTGTAGTGGTACATATTGTCCGAAACATAATCGCCCAGAGTATGCTTTTCGACATCCACTTTTTCGGTGCAATCGTCATGCGTGCACTCATGCCAGTGGTAATTTTCATCTGCCAAATAATCGGCGGCAGGTTCGTGGGCGTGGTCACATGCCGAAAATACAAATAGACCTAACATAACAAATGTTAGGCCTATTATTGTTCTAATTAGTTTGTTAGTTTTCATCTTTTGTATCTCCATTTTTTAGCTCAAACAAACCTTATTATAGCACAACCAATAAATGGTGTGTTAATGTTTTGATAAAATTTTGAAAATTTTTACTCTTCGTTTTCACTCGCTGTTTTTGCGACTTCGCCATTGCCTCTGCCATAGCCCGATCTGGCATTGTAGATAACTCTGGCATTTTCCGGTCTTTCTCCGCCAGCATACAAATAATCATACATTTTTAGCAAGTTTTGCGCCTTGCGTTTGTCGGTAAATTTGTACTCGGCGTCTATGGCTTCAAAATCTTTGCCGGCTTCCACCAAGCGATGTACCACCGTTATATCTCTTAAAAAACTGGTTATGCGACGACGGAAACGTACCAAAAAGTCCGAAACCGTTCCACGTGTGGTGCCAAGTTCTTGTGCAATTGTTTCAAACTTTTTGCCGACAATTACACCCGAAATTACCGTCTTTTCTTTGTCATTAAACAAACTAAACAAGCGTTCTGCATCTAGTTTAGCATTTTGTGCACGCGCTGCTTCTAGGTCTTCAACATTTGCAGCCAAACTCTCACTTTTAAGCGCAATATCAGCACGCAACTTATCCAGCTTTGCCGATAGTTCACTGTCGGCGACCCCAAGCGCTTCTAGTTCTGCCAATTTTTCTTGATCGCTCATTACATCTTCCAAACTAATAATGTTACGGTTAAAGGTGCGCTTTGCGTTTTCACTTGCATTTACCACTTTTGCCACCTCAAAAGCCATACACTTGCGCGCATAGGCATTAAAAGCGCCGGTGCTCTTTTCGATATCATAAAACTTTAAGGCCTTGCTTAAACCCCAAATTAGCGCTTCTTCTATTTCCGCAGGATCTAGATGCGAATATTTTTCCACATACCTATCCTTCATTTTTGCGAGCATATCTTGTTTTCCCAGATAGATTTTGGTAAAAACTTCTTCGTCATACTTTGCTCTGCTGTATTCTTCTTTGCTAAATTGACTTTTCATACTTTTTCCCCACCGCTTTAATAAAAATATTTTAACATTGTTTTCACAATTGTTCAATAGTTAATGTAAATTTAGTCATTTTGAACTTCGGGTAACTCTAGCGAGGCAAGCGCCTGCAAAAGTTCATCGGCTATAACGCGATTAAAATCTTGTGGCGCTGTTTCACGCACCACTTTTAATTCTTGCACAAATTCAGCGTATGGCAAAGTGCGCAAGCAAAAGTTGTTTTCCTTTTCATGTTCGGTCAAATGCGCACGACTTAAATTTGGCGCTTCATTTATTGGCACATAATAGTAGTAAATCTGCGACATGCGGTTTTTGTGCGAAACTTTGTGGTTGCGCGTGTAATGAGCCACTCTAAAAAATGGTTTTTGTATTTTACTTGGATTAAGCGCTATACCGGTTTCTTCCATAACCTCACGCACCAAACCTTGCTCGTTGGTTTCGCCTTCTTCCACGTGTCCGCCAGTTAATTGAATTCCACCACCACTCGATGCAAAAATTACATTTCTGCTTTTGTCCATAAGCAACGCCTTTACGCGCGTAACAACTTCTTCTATTTCGCTATCTTTCATGTTGGTTAAATTGTAAATTTTTTCCATTGCCTTTATCTTTCTTAATTTTGTTATATACCAAGTTTACCACTATATAGGTAACAATTGCAATACCCGTTCCGCAAATAAAGTCCAAAAAATAATGTTGTTTTATGGCAAGCGTTGCAATGCATACTAAAATTGCCAAACATAATGCATAAATGCGATAAACAAGACTTACATTCTTTTGTTTTCGCACCGCCAAATAACTATACACACTTGTCAAACAATGATAAGACGGAAACAAATTAAACGCCATTTTTCCGCCGTCCATATTATAAATAGTTTTTAAAAGCCACAAATTGCGTTCCTCTGCATAAGCAAGTATTCCCTCAGCCGAACGATCCATATAGGTGGGCAAACACACAAAAATAATAAAACCAATAAAATACGCCACGCTTTGACCAATAATAAACTTGTAAAAGTTGTCTTTGCCGGCGACATAAGCGCTAGCAGGCGCGCAGAACCAAAAAACAAAGGCATAAACGTACACAATGGCAAAAATAGGAATGATAGGCAAGGCATCGTCCAACCAGTCAATTTTGGTGCAAATTGGTGCTCTTTGCGCTATGCCTGTTAAAAAGTTTGAAAGGTAATAAAACAACGATTGCACCAAAAGCGAGGCAATTCCGCAAAGCCATACCCACCATGGCACCTTTTTTATTTTTTCAAAAAAAGCAAATTTTGTTTTCATACTTTTATTATACCTACTTTGTGCCTGTTTTGCAATAAACCACAACACAAAAGCCCCCACTGTTTGTAAGTGAAGGGCTTTTGAAAAATAGATAATAAATTATGGTTTTGGACTTTATAGAGAGAATGTTAAAGCCTGTCGGCCACTATGAATTTCGATGCTAGATTGAAAGAAGCAAAGCGGGACGCACGCCGAAGCCGGCATTAAGCGCATAGTAGCCGTAGTAGTCTAAGCTGCCGTCATAGGAAACAGAACATGCAAGATTAGCAGCGGAACCCGCCGAGCGGAGCCACCAGTAAATAAAGCCAGTTGAGTACATAACCACCTTATTAACAACCGCAAAATCAGTAGGTGTCGCTTTGCGTGTGTTTTTGTTTAAATATAAGTTGGCGCCATAATATGTATTAAGTGCTTCATAATAGCTTATTAGCCATACATCGTCTTCGGTCGTATTGCCACCTGTTGTTACGGTGTAGTCGTCTTTTGTAGTGTTTTCACCGTTGCCAAAGTATCTGGTTGTGTTTTTAACAATGTAGCCTTTATCTTCTGCGCTAAACGCGCTAGTGTAAAAGGCATTATTTAACCAAGCACGAATGTTGCTTGTGTTCCATGGGTTAGTGTCTGCGTCAAATTTCAAATTAGCCGTTAATATTTGTTCGCTTATCACCCTTAAATTGGTGGTTGAACCAGTATATGCGGTCTTTGTCGTTGAAAATGCTTCTAGCAAAAACCATTTTATTGGCTCTACTTTAAACCAATATGCGTTGCCACTTGTTGGTGCCGTGCCACTAGCAAATTTGGAGTTGCTATCAATAACTACCGCACTTGCAACTTTTACATATTTAGCACCGTTGTAGGTATATTCCACATGCGCGGTTTGCGCGCTATCGTCACCTGCGCCAACCACAAAGGTTCTACCTGTTTTGGCGCTATCGCCCAAAGCATTTAATGCAGATACGGTTGCTGTGTCTTCTACCACAGTTTGGGGATATTCGCCTAATTCTATATAATAATAGTAATTGCCACCAATTGCTTCATCTGTTACTTTTATTCTTGATGATGCCAGTTGGGTGGTTGCAACACCAAAATTGAGAGTAAAACTCCAATCAGCATTCTCTATCTTTACTGATTTGGTTAAATCTACGCGGGCTTCTGCTTTAATAAATAGCTGTTCACCACCAGCTACTTGTACTGTTTCTCCGTTTGTTAGCGCCGTTCCGCTCGTAAAATCCGACAAGGTGCTGCTAGTCGCTTTTACATAAGAATAAGTAACTGCAACATTTGTGTCCGCAACGGCTGGTGCTGTTAGTACTACATCATTGGATACTGCATCAGCTGGCAAGGTGTAATAAAAATAATAGGTTATTGCTATGCTGGTTGTGCCGGCATTAACTTTTGCTTTTATTGCATCATTTGAGATAAAATCTACCTTTTCTTGTATGCTGGTTAAAGCATCATTTTGTACACCTTCGGTGGTTGTGCCGTCGTACACTTTTAGCCAATCGGTAGCGGTGGTGCTTTCACTCAGTACTTTGCTGGTGGTACGGTCAGTGCCCGCAACATCACCAACACGCGTTGCATATAGCGTGCCTTCTACCGCATCAAACTTTAAATTAAGTTGGTTGGCAATTGCCACTTGAAAATTTGTTAAACTTGCCATAACGCCAACTGCAATTAAAGATAAAGCACACACCATAGAAATTATGGTAGCAACCAACTTTGTTTTTGTACTTTTGTTCATAAATTATTACCTTTTCGTTAGTATTAACGTATAAACAAATTATATTACAGAATAAAAAAAATCTCAAAATGTTTTTGCTCATCTTGAGAATTTTTTTATAACTATTTTTTCTTTCAAACTACAAACTTGCTTACTGGCAATTTTGTTTAAATTTTTGACAATATGCTTTAATGATATTAGCCATTGACAATGATATTATTCACTTTCGCTTTGGGCATTTCGCGCCAAAAAGTCTTTTATTGACCAAATATTGTCGGAACCGTACTTAATTTTTCCCAAAGCGTCTTTTGAGCAATATTTTTCGTATAATGGGTTTATGGCAACTTGAAAACTTGCGCGCGACGCCTTAAAAATGCAACGCGCAATTTTTCCACCGTCTTGGTCTTCTTCTATCACCGCCAAATGACGTGGCATACTGCTAGACACAAAGTTGTTTTTTTCGTATCTAAAACGATTGTACACATACCTTAATGCCTTTATGCAGTCGCTATCGTAAGCAATATAACTATTATCTGCCTCTGTGTTAAAATGTTCCTTTACTCCCTGCCAATCTATTCGTTTAAAGTCTTTTACGTTACGAGATACCGGTTTGTCGACAAAACAAGTGTTTGGGTGGCAAATGGTTATGTGATGTCCACTATGCCAAACTTCTAGCATCTTTCTAAAAATATCCATCGATTCAGCCGCCCAACCGTCTTTATATAAATTAAGGTCAATATAATTAAGTTTTTCCATAGTGTTCCCCCTTGGTTTGCAAACTAGTTTTGATTTTCGCCACTACCAAATTGTGATGGGTCAATTTTTGCGCCGTTTGAATATACCGTGTAAATGTTTTTGTTAATTTTGTCTAGTTGTGATTGATTTTTCCAAAATTCTTTAAACAATTTTAGTTGTGCGCGAGTACGCTCCAAATTGTGTTCTGGACGAGCGGGGTCGCATTTGAAATATTTGTTACCTTGTATGTAGTCAGTAGCAAACCTTAGCGCCAATTCGTATGCAAGTACCGCTGGCGCCTTTGACATTAAATCCAACTCTTCTAGAGTAATAACTGGGTACACTTCACTCAAAAAGCCGGTCGCAAAAGCGGTGTACTTATCAAAATCTATACCGACATTGTTTGGGTCTTGGTCGTCTTCTTTTCCGGTGTTTGCTGCGCTACGCACCGCGTCACCAAAATCAAAAAGCATACTGCCCGGCATAATAGTGTCTAGGTCTACCACACACAAAGGTTTATGTGTTTGCGTGTCTAGCATTACGTTGTTTAATTTGGTGTCGTTGTGTACCACTCTAAAAGGTATTTGTGCTGTTAAAAGTGGCTTCATAATTTCAGCGGCAACTTCTCGGTAAGCCATCAAATCGTATATTTCATCTTTTGCCTTAAAGTAAGTTGCACGCTTAATTTCGTCCAACGCGCGCGAAAATGCATTGTAGCGCTCAATGGTGTTATGAAAATCTGGAATGGTTTCTACCAGTGCATTTGCCGGAAAATCTCTAAGCAAGTTTTGAAACCTGCCAAAGCCTACCCCCGCTTGATACAACAATTCTGGGGTGGCCTCGTCGTAGGTCTTACCATTGATATAATCGTATACCCTATAATAATGGTCATTGCCGTTTTCGTCCGCCATTTTGCAATACATTCCTTGTTCACTAGGGATAACATGCAAAACTTCGGTAGCTGGGTTGCCACCTTTTTCAATTACTTTTTTACGTAGATGCTCAGTAACCAAAACAATGTTGCGCATCAAGCCGTCTGGGTCGGTAAACACCCCAATGTTAATTTCTTGCAATACAAAGTTTTTGCCGTTATTATCAGTTACCTTCCATGTTTTATTTATTAGGCCTTGGGTTGTTGGCGTAATGGTTTCTGCCATTATTCCAAACTTACCAGCTATATTTTTTATATCCATTTTCTGCTCCTAAATTTCTGTAGTGTTTTAGTAAAGGGAGTATAGCACAACGGGCGCAATTTCGCAATAGCGTTTGAAAATTTTACCAATTTTTTGCACTCAAATTTGACGCGTTTGTGCTTTTGCTATACAACAATTTACTCACTAGACAAATATTTACATTTTATTATATTAACTTGCTTTATTGCACTTGACAAAAAACGCTTTTATGCTAAAATACCCTTTACTATTTTATATTATTTTTTATGGGGGAACAAATGCTATACAATTTTGACCACAGCAGATACAACAGAAAAGAAATAAAATCTACTAGATTTCTTTTAAAACAATACCTAAGCATAAAAGGCGAAGAAGTTGAAAAAATTTTTGATATTGAAGTTCCGGACAACCTCTCTAAATTAAACGCCGAAGATTTTCATCTTTTTGCACTATCTTTGCAACCACGCGTTTATCTAAAAATAACCGAAACAATAAACGAAGGCACCAACGCCATTTTGTTTGAAAACCTAAACCGTTACCTTTTTGCCTGCGGCGAACCGATTGCGCCAAGCGCAACAAAAGTTGATGAATGGTTTAAATGCCGTTCTTTTGGCGACTATTTGCCTAAGCAAGCCGAAGATAATGGCGAAAACCAAGGCTAAGACTATATATTGCCCAATATACCTACTTAAAACAGAAAATCCAACACCCGCGATACTTGACATATTAAACAATTTTGTTACAACTAAAAATTAGCAAAAAGATGCACGCAAATTTCGTGCATCTTTTTGCTTTTAATTTATTCTACAACACTTACCGTGCCGTCAGCCGTCACTTTAATTTTATCACCCGTTTTTATTTGCTTTAAAATATCTTTACCAAGTCGATCTATGGCAATAATTTTGGAATTTTCCCAATTTTTTGCCAAAATTACCCCACTTGCAGCAAGCGAGTCTATTTCATCAGCAAAAAGCAACGCCGATGGGTTGATGCCCATTTGACAAATAGTTTGAATAACCAAACCGCCAGTGGTGGAACCAATTGTTTGTGGCAAAATTAGTGCAATGCCTGTAAGATTTTTGCCGTAAACATCAGGATTGTTTTGGTCAGAACCTATAACTTTTTTTGCATTTTTTAGTGCCGACTTTTGAAAAGTCGCTAGCGTGTTTACACCTTGCCTTGAAACCACACACTCGCCTTCGTATTCACCAGCACAAATAACCCTGCCTTTAAATATTTTTTTTGCCATTATTTTGCACCCCCACAAATTATATTAACTATGTCGTCGTCTTTGTAATATCTCGACTTTGAGTAGGTTCGTAGTTTGTTACTGTTGGTAATAATTGGTTTTGAACCCGCTATTGGATTGTTGGTGTACATAAGCGGACAAATTGAAGACAGGTTAACGCCAAAACTCTTAAGCTTTTTAAACGCCTCTGTTTCTTTAAATTTATTAACAACATCTGGTGACGCCGTCATAACTGTGTTTACACAAACTTGCTTTTTGTTGTTTTTCTTTAATGCTTCTTCTATTCTTGCCGTCCAAATTAGCAGTTGTGAATAGGTTAAATGTGGACACCCAATAAAGCATAGTGTTGGTTTTGCGTTTGCGTCTTTCCACATTACCGGATACGACTTGTAAACTTTGTTTAAAATTTTGTCGTCTACCACAAATACTTTTGCGTCTTCGTTTATTAACTTCGTTTTAAACTTTTTGGCTTCTGGTGTTAAATTCTCTATATGGTACAAACCCACCGCACCATTGGAAGCGGTTGCTGCACCAAAATCTTTTAGATATGAGATAGTTTCATCATTAAGTTCAGTGCCTAAAAACTTGTCTAGCCCTTTTATGTATGGAACCCCATCCATAACTTTCATACCAATTGCACTACCAAGAATTTGCGCTTCCGGCAACTTACTGGTTTTTACTTCTATTATCCAGTTAGCCTTTCTGCCCTCATCAGTTAAAAGACCAAATTTTGGGACTTTGCCAATTATGGCGCCAAAGATATCCAGCATACCACTGTTTCGATTGCATCTAGCACCAAGTACCGAGTTGGCAAACACAACGGCGCTACTTTCCGCCCAAGTAAGCACATCACCGTACTTTGGCGTGTTTCCTACTTCATTTAAATAGCAAGTGCAAGTAAAAGCATTTTTGTTTTTTAGCCCGATTTTTTCTAATTGCTTTTCGTAGTACTCCTGCTTTGAATACATTATTTTGCTAAAAACAAGTTTGTTAATTAAATCGACTTTAACATTTGCATAATCTAGCGGACGAGGGTCAACCGTAAACGGATACTTCGTTTTTAAACCTGCCTCAATAATTTCGTCCATAATACGGTAAACCGGCTTTAAAAGCCCAATACCAAACGAAGTTACCAAATGTCCACACGCAGTTACCGGCACCATTTTTTCAGCGCCAAATACATCACCAAATTCTACAAGCGTGCGCATTATTTTGGCTTTGGTTTCGCCCTCTTTGCCATTTAATATGGCTTTTTCTTCGGCTGTTAATTTCATACTTTTCCCCTTTTGTGATATTTGTAATTTAATTATAACTTAATTTGTACAAATTTCCAAAGGTTTAACCGCCCGTTTTAAAAATATTTTTTAAATTTTTTACTAGTTGGTGCAAAAATTTTACCCTTTTGCGCGCATGTGCTTATCTGCAATTCGATGACCAGTCGACTTGCAAATGCATACCTATACACAAACTTGGTTGCATATACACGCCTTATGCATAAAGAGCTAATAGACCTATTTGCACATGCACGCTTGGGCGCAAAGCACTTACCGGCAAACTTTCACACGCCTATCACTACACAAAACGACAACCGGTCTGCAACAAAGTGAATTTATTTTCCTCAGCGCCCTCCCCACCTTGACACGACTTGGTATTTGTGATATATTTTACAAGTAAACTTTTGCTTTTAACAGGTTGCCCTATTGCAGCCTAAGCGTAGCAGCCTAATCAAACAAAATTTTTTAAGGCACGCCTTTGGCAAGCGTTACCCCTTTCACATATGCAGCCGTAGCTCAGCTGGATAGAGCGATCGCCTCCTAAGCGATAGGTCGGATGTTCGAATCATCTCGGTTGCACCAATTTTGAATAAAAAAAAGACGCTATTTTAAGCGTCTTTTTAATTTTATTCACAAAATTCCTTTATTAATATTAGTTTATCATTATTGTTTATCTTATAAACTTCAGATGATATATATTCTATATCTTCGTCATTTGTTATAATTTGTGTTGATCTTATTTTATCTTTGCTAACAAAACCCTTAAACTCAAAGTTCGTGTTTAATTGCATAAAACCGACATCTGACCATATATGCCATTTTATTTTGTCTTTTGATAAGTAAATTAAGATAGCATTCTCTTCAGTTAATTTAATCAGCCTAATTGCTGTTGATAAGAGAGACGTTTCAAAAACATTAGCGGCCTCTATTATTTTCGAAATTGTTAAATCATCCGTATATTTAGTTATTAAAGCTTCTGGCAATAGTATTTCAGAGGCAAACTCATCAGCTTCTCTTTCATTTTCAACTTTTGTTATAACAGCAGAGTTCCCAACATCATAACATTTAAACATTAATTCATTATGACTTGGAATAAAAAAATGTCCAAGTTCGTGTGCTATAGAAAATTTCTCTCTATTTAAATTATTTGAATTTACTATAATCGCCGTCTTACCCTTATTACAAATTAAACAGCCGTCCATATCAATATCTTCTCGATAAATATTTATATTAAGATCGTTACAAAACTTATAAAGATTAAGTGGATATTCTAAATTAAAATCTTTAATAACATTTCTTGCAAGAATTTTTATGCTCATTTATCATCAATATCCTTTAACACTTTTTTAATAGCACTTTCATCCTTTATAGAAATATTTTTTCCATTTCTTGCAGCAAATGCTAAATTATTGTCGGGAGTTAATACACTTTCAATATTTTTTCTCATAAATCTCCATTCTCTACCGCACTTAACAGCCTTTAATCTACCATCACTTATCATATTATATACCGTTTGGTTGCTGACTCTTAACAAATCAGCTGCTTCTTTTAGATTAATAAACTCAGGTCGCTCTTTCGTCTCACTTAACGCAATTGATAATTTTTCTATCATCTCCATATCGGCAGCTTTAAAAAGTTTATTTCCACACTTTTCACAAACCAAAGCTGGAATGTCTTTTATAACTACTTTATAATTACCCCAACCACTGTTAATATCAGTTTTAATTACCTTCAATTCTGATCCACATTCATTACATTTCATTTTTAAGTTCCTCTTTTATTTTCTTTTAATAAAACCAGTCCTGTCTCTTTCCCATTTCGACCAATCTACTTTCTCAACTGTTATCAAAATACATTGTGATGGTATGTCTACTTCTACAACAACATTATTATCATTAAGATTATAAACTAATCTAGGATTTGAGTTTCTTGTATCAACCTCAACAATATTTCCATTAAAAATTGTGTGTTTTACATCTTCAAATTTAATTTTTCTTGTAAACATTCTTTCCCAAGCATGGTTAGTAATGAGATAATTATTATTTGTAATACAGTTTCTGACAAACCTATTTTCAGCCGCATAATTGTTTGCCAATTTGTAACCTCCTACTATTGTGATGTTATATAGTCTAACATAGCATAATTCATTTGTCAACAATTTATGACAATTTATAATAATTTATAAAATATTATATGTTTATTGAAAAATTTTATTTATTACTTCGCTTGCATGTATATCACTATTCTTTAGAAAGTGGCTGTAGAAGTCGCTGGTGGTTGAGGCTTTGCTGTGACCAGCTCTGGCTGATACCGTTTTCATATCTACACCTGCCATTAGTTGCAATGTTATGTTTGTATGGCGAAGCGAGTGGAGTGTGACGATTGGAAGTCCAGCTCGTGCAAGAGATTTTTGCAACCATACTCGTAATAATCCTGGGCAAATGTCTTTGCCATCTTCTGTGCAGAAAAGTCTATCTGTGTCGCCAAGTCTATCTCCAAGATATTTCTTTTGGTTTTGCCACCAAGCTTCGTATTCATGTAAGTATTCAATGAGTTTGTCAGGCATTGAGATTGTGCGTTTTGAATTTTCAGTCTTTGGCTCTTTGGTGATTATTCCAAAGCCAACTATATCTTGCACAGATCCTGCAATGCTCATTGCCTTATTTTCGAAGTCTATATCTTTCCATTCAAGACTTGCAAATTCACCACGCCTTATTCCCATAAAGAGTGCTATGAGCAAGGCAATTTTCAATCTAGGATTGTCTAGTTTATCTAGATACCCAGCTAGTTACTGCCTCTTTGTCATTGAGTTTTTTAACTTCCTTTTTATGTCCTTGAATTGGCGCAATGTAATCATAAGATGCAAAGTTATATTCAACCAATCTTTGCCTTTTTGCATCGGCTAGAATTGTTGCCAAAATTCGCTTAAGTTTTAGTATAGTTTCTTTTGCGTGCGAACGACTAATTACTTTAACATCAAACCCCGCATAAAAGTTTAAGTTGAGTGCACTACATATTGTTTTGGCTCTATCAATTTTTATGCCGTTGCCCATCAATTTTCTCGTTTCTTATTTTAACTCAACAAAGATTGGTCAGTCTTGGTTTTTACATATATTTTTACAAAGTTTGCGGTCATTTAATAAAACTAGGT